>CAZAWQ010000573.1:0-3469 GCA_964488585.1 uncultured Roseivirgaceae bacterium | reverse complement strand
TGGAGCAATCACCCCAGGCCCACTTTTTAACCCTCAGGTACATCATCCCTTGTTGATCCCCTCCGCTGGGGATGCCTATCCCGGCATGAATCTGGAGCATTTTAAGCTGGTAGTTGATCGCGCTGGTAATGGAAAGATAGCCGTTTTGCAGTTTCATGGAGTTCCAGATCAGGCACATGAATGGGTCACTACTGATCCTGCCATTTTCCGCAGCTGTATGCAATATCTTAAGGACAACAACTTCAAAGTGATACCCATGAGAGATTTGGAGCGAGCGGGCTGAAGGACAGCCATTCTTTGCCCAGTTGACTTTTCCGGGGACACATCGAAGGTGGAAAAGAGATGTTGAAAATCCTATAAGTATTGATAAGGTGGTATTACCTCCTTATTATCCACAGACTGATCTCGCGAAACGAGATTGGGCCAATGGTTTGGAAGCTATGCAGATAGTGGATCGAAAAGTGGGCCAGGTATTGCAAAGATTGGAGGATGAAGGGTTGGCTGACAATACGGTGGTTTTTATCATTGGTGACAATGGTCGTTGTATGCCCCGCGGAAAGCAGTTTCTGTATGACGGTGGAATACAGGTGCCAATGATCATTCGGTGGCCGGGAAAGATAAAACCGGCGCAGGTAAATGAAGATATGGTGACTACCTTGGATATTTCAAAAACAATTTTGGATATAGCCGGTGTAACCCCGGAATACGAACTTCATGGGGCCAATTTACTGGATGGGAGTACTAGGGACCGGGAATATATTTTTGCCGCAAGGGACAAAATGGATAGCACCCATGATGCTATGAGGGCCGTTAGGTCGAGAAGTTACAAACTTATTCACAACCTCATGCCGGAACGTGCTTATTGCCAATACAATAATTATAAGGAGCGGAGTTATCCGGTGTTGGCCCAACTAAACATCATGAATATGAATGGAGAACTGACGCCGGAGCAGGCCCTTTTCATGGCCTCTGAAAAACCAGAGTTTGAACTGTTTAATCTGACAAACGATCCCTGGGAATTGCACAATCTTGCCACTGATCCTGACTACCGGGAAATTAGGGACAAACTATTGGCAGAGCTCAATAATTGGCGTAAAAACGTTATCATGGATAAGGGCGTGACAGATGAATTTAGAAGCGGAGGCTGGCCGGCAAATTATCCTACAAAAACTCTGGAACAATGGGAAGGGGTACTGGCGAAATTTACGCCATGGGTGTTTCGAGCAGCTGAATCTGATATTAGTCAACCATTTTACCCGGACAGAAACGACCAATAAGTACAGAAATATTGAACTCAAAAAAAATATGGAAATGAAACGTCAGGTAAAAACAATTTATCTTATTACTCTCATGGCTTTTAGTGAGTTGTCAGCTCAGATCCAAAATCCAGTTTCTGTTGATTGGGACCACAAAAGTAACATAATTTCACTTAAGTATTTGCCTACAGCAGATGTTAGCTGGCAATCTTCCGCGATCCTGGTTGATGTGGATAATAATAAATCTGAAGATATTATAATAGCTGGTTGGGGTAATCCAAGTATGGTCCTTCTAAGAAGGGATGGGGCAGGGTGGAAAAGGTATATCATTGATGATCGCGGTAGTCATATAGAGGCCGGAGGTGCTAGTTATGATATAGATGGTGATGGTGATTTGGATATTGTTCAGGGTGGTAGCTGGGCAACAAATGAAGTATGGTGGTGGGAGAATCCTTATCCGGATTTTGATCCGGATAAACCCTGGAATCGTTACACCATTAAAAATTACGGAGAGAAGCAGCACCATGACCAAATCATCGGGGATTTTGATGGGGATGGAATGAGTGAATTGGTTTTTTGGAATCAGGCGGATAGAAAATTGCTGATATCAGATATCCCCTATACTCCAAAAGAGGAGAAGTCCTGGGTATTAAATGAAGTTTGGTCTTGGCCGAAGGCCTTTAAATATGAGGGATTGGCTAAAGCTGATATTGATCTTGATGGGAAAATCGATATTGTCGGTGGTGGAATGTGGTTTAAACATAACCAGGGGTCTAGTTATGAAGCTGAAATAGTGGATGATTACGGAATGTCCCGATCGGCTGCAGGTGACCTGATTGAAGGTGGGCGTCCTGAAATTGTCCTTTGTTCAGGTGATGGTATTGGAGCTTTAAACTTATATGAGTGGAATGAAAATAGTTGGACCAGAACAACTTTAATAGATACAGTTGATCATGGACATACCCTTCAGGTAGGTGATCTAAATGGTGATGGCAAACTGGATATTTATACTGCAGAAATGTATAACCCGGGAGCCGGTGAAAACGCCAGGCAATACGTGCTATACGGAGATGGAAGGGGGAAATTCACTACCCAAATTGTTTCAGTTGGTATAGGTACTCATGAAGGGAAAATAGGAGATCTGGATGGTGATGGTGATCTGGATATTCTTCAAAAAGATTTTAAGCATCAACGCCGTATTGACATTTGGATAAACCCTGGACCGGCAGATCTCCGGTAAATTTTTCATGTCCGGACCTGTATTTCTCATTTGATCTTGTAATTTGCCTGGGCCCAAAATACAAATTAATGATAAGAACACTATCCTTTATCATCCTGGTGTTGTTGCAGTTGCCAATTGCAGCACAGGATGCCAAACAAATCATCCAATATGTACTCGACTTACAAAACGGCAAGAGTAATCAGTCCGAGATTGAGATGACCCTGGTCAGGCCTAAGTACACCCGGTCAATATCCATGAAATCCTGGAGCCTTGGTACGGATTATTTTATGATTTATATAAACGCACCGGCACGGGACAAAGGACAAGTTTTTCTAAAAAGATCAAACGATATGTGGAACTGGATGCCTAATATCAGCCGTATGATCAAAATACCACCATCGATGATGGCCCAAAACTGGATGGGGTCTGATTTCACCAATGATGATCTGGTTAAGATGAATAGCCTGGTGGAAGACTATGAGCACCAGCTGACTGGTGAAGAGACCATCGAGGGCTATCCCTGTCACATAATTGAGCTGATTCCCAAGCCACACTCTGCGGTGGTGTGGGGAAAAATAGTGGTATGGGTGGCCAAGGACCAGTACTACCAACTCAAAGTGGAGTATTACGACGAAGATTTCGATCTGATCACTAAAATGGAAGCTTCGGATGTCAAGCAATTTGACGATCGGAAGTTGCCATCCAAACTGGTGATGACCCCGCTGAACAAAAAGGGCCAGCAGACCATTATGAATTATAAATCCATCTCTTTTAGCGTGGACTTGCCTGAGTCATTTTTTTCACAACAAAATATGAAAAGGATAAAATGACTTCCAAACTAACCCTGGCCTGGCGTAACATTTGGCGCAATAAAAAGAGGACCTATATTACACTGGCCTCCATCATATTTGCGGTGGTGATAGCGGCCTTTATGCGGGGACTTCAACTGGGAAGTTACGATAAGATGCTATACGATGTCATACGCTCATCT
>CAZAWQ010000572.1:0-1658 GCA_964488585.1 uncultured Roseivirgaceae bacterium | reverse complement strand
CCAAGATATTACTACGATCCTGAAATATTGGATCCGCAGAAGTTGCCACTGGAGTTTGACCAGGTATTTTTCTATTTTGATTTTAATACCAGCCGTATTTGGGCTGTAAGAATGGATAACCAAGGCAATATCCTAAGTAATAATATATTGTCCCCATCCGTTTTTCCAGTGGCTGAAACTGGGTTTATCGATATGAAGATCGGCCCTGACGGCCATATGTATATCTTGGAATATGGAGAGGGGTGTTGCCCGGATAATGTAGGATCCGGCAAGTTAATAAGGGTGGATTATATAGGCATTGTAACCAACTCTTCCCCGGTGGTAGTATTGAATGCGGACCCAGATAACGGATCATTGCCGTTGAGTGTGAATTTTTCAAGTGTGGGCACTTTTGATCCGGATGGCGATCCCTTAACCTATGAGTGGGATTTCGATACCGATGGGACCATAGATTCTTTTGAAGAAAGTCCCAGCTTCAATTATACAACCTTGGGAGAGTTCAATGTCCAACTTAGGGTTCGTGATAATCAGGGAGCGCTAACTGTCAAGAACACCACCATTTTCGCCGGCAATAATGCAGCCACCTATAGTTTTAATTCCCCGCCCGATGGTGGGTTCTATGGATGGAACGAGGTCATAATATTTGATTTATCCACCACAGATGTCGAGGATGGAAATATTAATTGTAACGAGGTGAATTTAGTTCCTTCCTTAGGTCATTTGAACCATTCCCATGATGACTTAAACATAAATACTTGCCCGAAATCAATTACTTTGGATCCGTTGGATCATGATATCCATGGTGAAATGGATATCTTTTATGTACTCGGAGTTAATTTCACCGACCAGGGAGGCTTGACCTCATTTGATCAAATCAAGTTACATCCCAAACGCATGGAGTCTGAGTTTTATGATTCCCAGGAAGGAGTTACAAAAATCGCCAATAATGACGCCTGGGGAGGGGGTAGTGAAGCTATTCAGGTAAGTCACAATAGTTATATCTCCTATTCGGGAAGAAACTTATTTAATATAAATGCAGTGCGGTTTAGGACCTCATCTGCTTCTATTGGAGGTACTATTGAATTGCACATTGACAGTATTGATGGACAATTAATTAGTAGTGGGCAGGTACCCATCACCCAAAACTTTGAAAACTGGGTGGATTATGAAGTGCCTATCGAAGACCCCGGAGGCAAACATGACCTCTTTTTCCTTTTTAAAAACAATCCGGGTGACTTCAATATGTTCCACCTGAATTGGATGGAATTTGTTGGTGCCGGGGTTTCTGTTAGTAATTCTAATCCTCAAATTGTGTCAGTCGAAGCCGTAGCACCTACCATAGTCAAAGTGGTTTATCAGGAACCTGTTGACAGAACTACTGCGGAGAGAATAGATAACTATTCAATTGATAACGAAATAGATGTTCTGGGAGCATTTCTTCAACCTGATGATAGAACTGTTTACCTGTCAGTATCTCCTTTAAGTGGTAATGTAGACTACATCCTGGACGTAGAAGACGCTATGCAGTTTCCATTTGTCTACACAGGCTGTGGCCAGGTGGTCTTTCCGGATCAATGGGAAGAGCATTTAATAGATGGGGCATTACCTTACCGATCTGTTTATATCTTACCTCAACAGGACATTGATGGAGATGGGTT
>CAZAWQ010000571.1:0-1822 GCA_964488585.1 uncultured Roseivirgaceae bacterium | reverse complement strand
TATCTGGGCCTTATAAGCCTCCAGTTTGGAAAGTTTGGATTTGGAGATGGTTTCGGGAACAAAGATAGTCGGCATACAATTATAAGCCTTAGCTGCATGGCATACCGCCAGGGCATGGTTGCCGGTTGATGCCGCCACAACCTGACTGAGATTGGGTTGCCCCTGGGCTAATTCAACGAATTTGCTTAGCACCCCTCTGAGCTTGAAGGAACCAGTGATTTGCTCATTCTCCATTTTTAAGAACATACTGCAGCCAGTAATCTCATCTAAAGAAACGCTTTTTAGCAAAGGTGTTAGTTTCAGATGACTGGCTATATGTTGGTAGACCTTCTCGATCCGGGCTTTCATGCTTCCTTTTTAAATCTCTTGCCGTTTATATAATAAAAAAAACCTGATTGATTCTTTATACGTGTTCAATAGGCAATACAAGTCTTTGTATAAATGTAAATGATCATACATATATCAAAAAAGTAAAATTTTTCTACAATTTGGAAACCTTTTCAATCGAAAGAGGTCTTTCTAGCAGTAATTAACTATGAGGTTTGAGTCCGGAGCGTTTAGCTTACATAAATACCTGATCAGAAGAAGTCAGAGTGGAGACCGGAAAGCACAGCATGAATTGTACAATCTTTACGTAGAGGCCATGTACAACATTTGTAGAAGAATGATGGGTAACGATGAGGAAGCTAAGGATGTATTACAGGATTCCTTCATTCAGGCATTTTCAAAGCTTGACACCCTACAAAAGGAGGAGCTGTTCCCCGCGTGGTTAAAACGAATAGTAGTCAATCGCTGTTTGAATGCGTTGAAGAAAAACCGAGCTATGGTTGAACTGACAAATGATGAGATTAAAATGCCCGAGGAAGAACAGGACGCCCAGGAGGAGGTTAAGTTTCAAGTAGAACGAATCAAGAAGGCATTGGATCGAATCTCAGCAGGTTGCCGGACAGTTTTGAACCTTTATGTCTTTGAGGGATATGATCATAAGGAAATTGGGGAAATATTGTCCATTTCAGAGTCAGCTTCGAAGGCTCAGTACAGTAAAGCCAAAAGAAAAATAAGACAAATTTTAAATGCAAACCCAATCTGATGGTAAAAGATCAGTTTAAATATTTCATAGAAGAAAATAGGGCAGGTTTTGAATCATACCATCAAGATTTCCAGGAAATGTGGATGGAAATTCAAAAAGAGATTGAGCAGTCTTCTAAACCAATGTGGTCATCATGGACAAAAATGGCGGCGTTATTTTTGATTTTCGCTCTAAGCATGTTTGGGTTAATAAAATATCAACAAAATGCTATGCTACCTGCGGAATTACGAGAAGCTGAAGACCATTATTATAGCATAATTGCCACCAAGATGGAAATGGTTAAGCAGCATCATCAAGAAGTTGATGATCTGATATGGCAAGACCTGGAATTACTTGACCATGCCTATACTGATTTAAAAAAAGACCTTAAGGAGAAAGTCGATAACCAGGAAGTAGTCCAGGCGATGATTGAAAACTACCGGGCCAAATTGGAAATACTTGACCAAATACTAGATGAAATTGAAAACAATGAGGATGAAAAAGTCAAGGGGTTGGAAATATAGGATTTGTACCTTATCACTTTTGATGATTATTGGGATTAGCGTCTTTCCTAGGGATGATGCCAGATTAAGTAAAACCATTACCAAAACTTATCATGCCAATGTTGGATCAAAGCTTGAGCTTAATAATAAGTACGGTGACATAATCATTAATACCTGGAGCTATGATTCCATTGCTATTGCCATAACCATTACTTCATTCGGAAAAAACGACGAGGCCGCAGCAAAATTA
>CAZAWQ010000570.1:0-2479 GCA_964488585.1 uncultured Roseivirgaceae bacterium | reverse complement strand
ATAAATTTGTATTCGTTATTCCAACCTAAATCAATTTAAAATGGCACATGCAGAAACTGAAAAATTGAACCAGATCGTGATAAGCGCTGCCTTAAGTAATGCCGTTTACGTTTTATGGCCAATCATGGCCTTTTCAAAATGACGCAAAATCGCCATTTCGATCACACTCCGTTGTCCCAGATTCTCAGGAAGGATGCGGAAGGATCCTACAGGGCAGCGGCACGCATGTGGTTCCGGATATTCCCAACTTTTAATGGGCTACACCACTCGGTGATGACCGGTGAACCTGCGTTCAATGATGCTTTTGGTCAACCTCTTTTCGTTGAATGTGTAGTGCCAGTTGGCAATGAATCATCCATATCCAAGGATTTCGACATGGTGATGATGATAGTTCCCGGAGGAATAGAACGCACAGAACAAGAGTACCGGGATTTATTCCGGCAATCTGGCTTTGAGCTTACCACAGTGACTCCAACCAACTCAATGGTAAGCGTAATAGAAGGGAGACCCGTTTAAGAATATAACCAGATAATCCCTGGGACAGTAATTGATCAGATCATTTCACCCCCGTCTAATCCGCCACTGCATACAACTGCCAGGATTCAGGTATTCCCTTAAGTTCATGCACCCCTTTGTCAGTGAATTCAAATCTCGAGCCGATCACCAGGTCCTTTACTGTCCTGGAAACCCATATTTCATTATTTCCGGCGGCCGACATCACCCTTGATGCCAAATGCAGCGCTATTCCTCGTGCGACCCCTCTTTTAAATTCTAATTCTCCAGTGTGCAGCCCTATGCGAAGTTGCAACTGCAATTTTTCCATTTCCTCTCTGATCCTTTTTGCACATTGTATGGCCCTGCCAGGTCCATCAAAGGTAGCCAAAAAGCCATCACCGGTAGTTTCAACTTCACTTCCACGGTTTTGATGTAGGTTCCGTCTTACAACTTCATTGTGCGCTTCGAGTTTGTTGATCCATTGCTGATCACCCAATTCAGCAGCCTGCCGGGTGGATTCTACAATATCAGTAAACATGATGGTAGTCAATTCGCGGTTTATATGCTCTTCTACTTCCACTCCGGTTGAGAACTTTCCAACTTCCTCCAAAATTTCACTGGTGTCTCCGGCAAAAAATGGATGGCAATCTGCCCCCTCTAATTCTATTAATTTAGATCCCATGATGTGCTCATGTAGATACCTTCCGTATTGTACCCGGTAGTGATCATTAGCTTTGCGATGCAAAATCAACACAGGACAACGGATACTGGGCAAAACTGACCTGACGTCAAGGGCCATAATCCATTTGTATAAATCAACTGCTACCCCGGGTGACATTGAAAGACGTTCATATTTGGCGAATGTCTTTCTAAATTCTACGTCTGTAATCATACTGGGGGCTGTCATTAAAAGAATCAATCCCGTGCCCCAGTATTGTTCAAATTGCTTCATCAGTTTAGCCGCTGCAGTCTTGGGATATCCGATGGGGTAGTCCTCATCTCGGGTCCATCTTGGCGTGGCATTTATCAAAACCAGCGCGGACACTCTTCGTGAATAGGTAGCTGCAAATAAGGTGGCCATAAAACCACCTTCAGCATCCCCGATCAACATGGCGTTTTGAGAACCGACGGCATCCAATACTTCCCTGGCATCATCCATCCACTCCTCCAGGGTTGGAATGGAGGCCAATGGTACCGGGTCTGAAACTCCGCTCCCCCTTTTATCAAAGCAAATTACCCGGCCCAGTGAGGCCAATTGATTCAGGTAATTTGCCAGCTGAGGGATCTCCCACATGACATCTAAATTCGACACCCAGCTGGAGATAAACAAGATATCCAGGTTGCCTGCTCCAAACACCTGGTAAGCTACGTAACCACCGGGGGTTTTTACATATTGAGTTTCAGGCAAGGACATAGGAGCAACCTAATGAAAATTGCTATAATTTTTAGTTTTATCAGCGAGAATCACAAATACGTAACTCCCCTGTGACCGGTGCCTATTGGAAAATAGGGCTTAACTAATTACGGTTAAGGTTATATTGAATTCCAGGGTCCTAATTTTCACTTTCATTTCCCATTTCAAGTTGTCTGCGAGCTAGTTCTTCTGATGACAACCTCCTTTTGATCTGATTTACGTATGTGCGGGAATCCTTATTGCCGTATCTGACATAAGCGGTTTCAGCCCAATATAATGCCTTGTCGAAATCGCCCAATACTTCATACGCGATGGCAATGTTATGTGCCAGGTATCCTGACTCTTTAGTTCTGGCCCTGTCCAATCCGCTTTTCCACACTTCCAGAGCTTTCTCCCACTGAGCAACATCAGCATGTCGCGTTCCTTGTTCCAGTTCTGGTGATCTTTTGGCTTTGCCCCTGAAAGCACGCTTTATCCGAATGGGCATGGGAGATATTTTATAGGCATAATCTGTGCCCACGGCATGACTTAAATACCTGGTGGCATCACCTTTGCTGGTTAGCTGGATCA
>CAZAWQ010000569.1:0-2731 GCA_964488585.1 uncultured Roseivirgaceae bacterium | reverse complement strand
TTAAACGTGCTAATTCGGGTTCTCCACGTCCATTTCCTGAAAATCCCAGGTTTACGAACTGAGCATCTAATTTCCGGCTCTGCCTTTTTCAAGGCCATATTGGAATCCAGTTTTTGAATGCTGGGAACTTGAGATAACCCTATAGTTGAAATACCTAAGGTCAGAAAAATTATCTGCAAGGTTTTATTGACATTCAACATGGCCATGGATCCTTAGCCCAAAATAGACTTGACCACTTTCCCATGTACATCCGTTAATCGGTATCGTCGCCCCTGGAACTTGAAGGTCAGTCGCTCATGATCAACCCCCAGAAGATGCATTAAAGTGGCCTGAAAATCATGAACGTGAACGGGATCTTGTACTATACTATATCCAAATTCATCGGTGGCGCCCAAGGTAAACCCCTTTTTAACGCCAGCACCTGCCATAAAGATTGTGAAACATCTTGGATGATGGTCTCTGCCAAAGTTTTCAGCAGTTAACTGCCCTTGTGAGTAATTTGTACGGCCAAATTCCCCGCCCCATATAACCAGTGTGTCATCAAGCATTCCTCTTTGTTTCAAGTCAGAAATCAAAGCAGCTGTAGCCTGATCTGTCTCTTCACACTGGGTCTTTATGGCTTTGGGTAGATTTCCATGTTGATCCCAGCCCTGGTGGTATAGTTGTATGAACTTGACATCCCGCTCTGCCAGTCTGCGTGCTAAAAGACAATTCGCAGCGTAAGTACCGGCTATACGGCTATCAGGTCCATAGGAATCATAGATATAGTCTGGCTCTGACTTGGTGTCCATAATTTCAGGTACCGAAGTCTGCATGCGGAAAGCCATTTCATATTGTGCCATGCGTGCCAGGATCTCCGGATCACCAACATCATGGTAATTAATATTCTCCAGTTGTTGCAAGTGATCTAATTGATCCCTGCGACTCTCTTCGGATACTCCCGGTGGATTGTTTAGATAGAGCACAGGATTTTTACCAGCCCTGAACTGAACACCCTGGTGTTGCGAAGGAAGAAATCCATTTCCCCATAATCGGGAATACAGGGGTTGCCCAAATTTGTCTTTGGTAATTAACACTACGAATGAGGGCAGATCCTCGTTATCCGACCCCAGACCATAGCTTAACCAGGATCCGATGGAAGGCCTTCCCGGTAATTCAGATCCTGATTGAATAAAAGTAATTGCCGGATCGTGATTTATGGCCTCTGTATACATTGATTTAATGAAGCACAACTCATCAACAATTTTGGCAGTGTGAGGCATCAGATCACTTATCCAGGCCCCGCTCTCTCCTTGCTGCTTAAAATCGAATAGTGTGCCCGCCAGTGGAAACGATGCCTGACCAGCAGTCATACCGGTCAATCGTTGACCCTGCCTTATACTTTCTGGCAGGTCCTCTCCATTCATCTTGTTCAACAATGGTTTATAATCGAACAGATCCAATTGTGAAGGGGCCCCACTTTGGAATAGGTAAATGACCCGTTTAACTTTTGGAGTAAAGTGAGGGCCACCTAATACTCCACCCATGCCATTGGACCCGCCACCGGTAGGATTCGGTTGGCCAAAAAGCCCCATAGGGTCCATGATCGATCCCAGTGATAACGCTCCCAGGCCTAAAGAGGTTCTGGTGAGAAAATCCCGACGGGTGTAATTATGGTTTTGATGGTCGCAATGCATAATTTTTAACTTATAGCTTATAACTCAAAATCACCTTTTCATATAGGCTTCATCGTGATTGATCATGGTACTGGCTACCACCGTCAATGCGGCAGTCTTGGCATTATTCAGATGCGGGTCAACAGGATACGCTCCTACTGCCATAAGGCTATCGATATCCCTCGGGTTCTGCTCGAATCGGGCAAGTTGACTACGGTATAGGTCTCCAAATATGGCAATCTCTTCTTTTTTGGGTCTTCGCCCTGTCACCAAGCGAAACCCATAGGTAATTTGGTCTTGTAATGTATCACCAGATTCGCGTTGAATTCTTTGGGCCAGCACTCTGGCGCATTCAACAAACTGTGGATCATTCATTAGCACCAAAGCCTGTAATGGGGTGTTGGTTCTTTCTCGCTTTATGGTACAAACATCACGATTGGGTGCATCAAAAGCTGTCATCGCCGGGTGTGGGGAAGTTCGCTTAATGAATGTATATAAACTTCTTCGATACAAACTGTCCCCTGGGGTGATTTTGTAGCGCAGCAGCATATGGGAAAAAGTCCCTTTATCGATCCATAACCCCTCAGGTTGATAGGGTCGTACACTTTTACCTCCTAATTGATGCACAAGCAAGCCACTGGCAGCTAAGGCATTATCCCTGATCATCTCCGCCGGTAGTCGGTAGCTTGCACCACGGGCAAGAAAAATGTTTTCAGGATCCTGTTCCCACTTTTCCTCTTTGATGTCACTGGATTGTCTATAAGTATGAGACATCACCATCACCTTCAACAGTGCTCTTACGTCCCAATTCTGTGCTTGAAAATAAACCGCCAGCCAGTCCAGTAGCTTAGGATGTGAAGGCAACGACCCCTGAACGCCAAAATCCTGGGGTGTCTTTACCAATCCGTTTCCGAACATCATCTGCCAGTATCTATTTACTGTTACCCGGGCAGTCAGTGGATTTTCTTTGCGGAACAACCACTGGGCCAGGCCTAACCGGTTTCTTGGCAGGTCTTCTGGGAAGTCTCCCAATATTTCCGGTGTCCCGGCACTTACTTCATACATGGGATTATCAT
>CAZAWQ010000568.1:0-2584 GCA_964488585.1 uncultured Roseivirgaceae bacterium | reverse complement strand
GTACTACGGTCGTATGGTGGTGAAGTCATATTTACTCCTGGGGACATTGTCTACTCTTCCTCTAAACTTCTCGTCAAGCTCAAACCCAGCATCGTTGGAGATACAGGCCAAATGAATGATGGCATCAACATCCATACATGCCTCACGAAAGGCAGCTGTATCACGAATATCCGCCTCAAGCAGTTTTAATCGTGGTTGCGGTCTTAACTCACAGCCATAGAACATCTGGTCAAAAACTGTCACGGTATAGTCGGAATTCAACAGTTGAGGAATAAGCAAAGTCCCCACATATCCGGCACCGCCGGTTACAAGTAGATTTTTCATAAGTGTGCTAGTTTGATCCAAAAGTTATTAAAGGAGAGGGGGGTTTTATTTTTTGACAATTTCCTCAGCAATAGGAATATGATATTCAGCTTCTAGCGCGTCCTTATAAAACATTTCTACAGTTTCCAGAGAAAATTCTTGGTGGCATTTCCCCAAAAGAGAGAGTTTTTTAAGAATGTCATTGGTGGCGGTTATAATATGACAGCCAATTTCGTGTGCTTGAATAATATTCAGCAACTCACGAGGGCTGGCCCAAAGAAGTTCAATGTTAGGGTTACCTCTGAGGATTTCGAGCGCTTCACGCATAATTGGTATAGGATCAGACCCAGTATCTGCAATTCGTCCGGCAAACACGGAAATAATCGCTGGCGTCCCACCTGCCAGTGAATCCGCCACCCTGATTACCTGCTCAAGTGTCATTACGGCAGTAATATTGAGCTGTACCCCGGACTCCGATAACGTTCTGAGCAAAGAACCTGAAAATTGCCCTTGGGTATTCGTCACAGGAATCTTGACATTGACATTTTGGCCCCAGGTAGCAATTTCTTTCGCTTGAGCCTCCATTTCATCAAATTCATCTGCAAAAACTTCAAAAGAAACCGGTCGATCTGGAACCAATTTCAGAACATCAAGAGCGAATGATTTATAATTAGTCACCCCTGCTTTTCGCATAAGGGTTGGATTGGTTGTAAAGCCCTTGATCCAAGGCATGGCATACATCGACTCTATTCCATCTAAATCAGCACCATCGGCAAATATTTTCACATTCAAATCAGTTAGTTGAACCATCAGGCTCTCCTCGTACAAGAAGAAGGGTTATGAATTGAGAATGATAGGAGCAGCTTCAGATAATGAGAAACAGGTGGCATTTGGTTGATTAATTAACGCCTCAGAATACCCATTTTCAATAAAAATGGTAAAACAACCAGCGTTACGACCACATTCAACATCCCGCCAACGATCACCCACCATAAAACTTCGAACAAGATCTATTCCAAATTCTTTGGCCGCCTCTAACAACATATGGGGTTTAGGTTTGTAACATGTACAATTTGGACCGTCAATCTCATAACAAACCTTAATTGCGGTAAGAGGTAATTCCTCAATCAAACAGCGGTGCATCGCTTCTACAACCTCTTTCCGCTGCATACCTTTTGCAACATCAGGTTGATTAGTTGCAACAATCAGTAAAAATCCCTCTTTCGATAGTGTATTTAGGGACTCACGAACCCCTGGCAAAATGTGAAAATCAGCTAGAGTCTGAGGTGGATAAGGCTTCCCGTCACGAACAATTGCCCGATTAAGGACACCGTCCCTATCAAGAAAAACTGCCCGTCGTTTCTCCATTACGCCCCTTCAACATTAATCGTCCTTTCCCACTTTGTCTCGACGATTTGGAGCTTTGGATGCGATACTAAGCAATGCCACACAACCGCATGAAACGCTTCAGTATGAGGGGTCACATGAGAAGCATTCACAGTCGGAATCACCACAACATCATCGCCAACCTGCTTCGTGTACCCTCCTTGGCGTCCGACAACTCCAAAAATCTTTAAACGGCGTTGTCTGGCTTCATCCAGTGCCCGAACAAGATTAACACTGATATTGTTTTCAGCATCACCACCACCGACGGACAACACGAAAACGGCATCATTGCTGTTGGCCTGACTGACCTGCAACCAATCTGAAAACACCGTCTCCCACCCTTCATCATTTGTCCTTGCGGTGAGTTCTGAAACATTATCGACCGGTGTGTAGGCCTCGATTCCACATAACTTTCGAAAATCGTTGACGGCATGACTACAATTCGCAGCGCTCCCTCCCACACCGAGAAAAAACAAGCGGCCTTTTCGGTGACGCAACGCCACAAGATTGTCTGCCATTCTATCAATTATCTCAAAATCAATGGTTTCGGTAATCTTCCGTGCCTCTTCAAAGTAAGTGGCGGCATGGGACATTCTTACTTTCCTCCAAGCAAATAATTAACAAGTTATCTGTAAGTCTTACACACGAAGTCTAATGTAATGTAGAGATAAAGAACAAATGCGAAGAGGGAAACGATCTAGCCTTTCCATTAAAAAAATTTGAATACAAGGCCTCCTATTCGGTTATTCCCATCTCCTTACACGCTCCTCTACCTCAACCCCCTCCTCTAAAATTGGAGCGGAAACCACGAACTTTCTCGAACGCCTCATCACATGAACCGACACGCCAACATCCTGACAACCCTGTAAAATTTCTCTTCGTTTTTGTCGAGAAA
>CAZAWQ010000567.1:0-7573 GCA_964488585.1 uncultured Roseivirgaceae bacterium | reverse complement strand
CTGGCCATGGCTGAAGAAAATAATATGAATCTTATGTTAATGATGGGGAAAAGCCTATTGGATCTGGATCATATCCGAAGCTTGGAAGATACCATCAAACAGGTCCGCAGCATAACTGCCAAGAAATTGCAAGACCTCGCTCAGGAAATGTTCGACCACAATGTCTTTAGCATATTGACTTTTCTACCGAAATAGTGCAATTTTACATAAGAACTGCAGTTAGAAAATTGAATCATTTTTGGCAGTTAAACTGAAGAGCATGGATTTTTTAAGTCCGGAGCTACAAAGGTATACTGAGAATCATACCAATCCGGAATCTCCTCTTTTGAAAAATTTAGACCGGGAGACCAATATTAAGGTATTGTATCCCAGGATGATTTCCGGTCATCTGCAGGGTCGTCTTCTCTCCATGTTATCACATATGATCAATCCAAGACGTATTCTGGAAATTGGAACATTCACCGGTTATTCTGCCATTTGTTTGGCGGAAGGACTGGCCCCGGATGGAATGATCATTACCATCGACAAAAACCAGTTACTGAAGGACATGGTTGAACAGTACTTTATTAAAGCCGGGATTAGTACCCAGGTAGAATTTATACTTGGGGACGCCATGAAGGTCATCCCCAAACTGGAGGGCAACTTCGATCTTGTTTTTCTGGATGCTGATAAGTGCAATTATTGCGCGTATTATGATCTTATATTTGATCGAGTTGAATCCGGAGGTTATATCCTGGCCGATAACGTTCTGTGGAGTGGAAAGGTATTATCCGAGAAACCTCAGAAATTGGATAAGGAGACCAGAGGTATCAAAGAATTCAACCAAAAGGTCCATGAAGACCCTAGAGTAGAAAATGTATTGATGCCAATTCGGGATGGCTTAATGATCATGAGAAAATTAGTATGAAAGCAACTTTGGTGTGGTTATGCCTTTTTATCGGATTACAAGCTATTAGTGCGGATGTACCCACTGTGCCTAATACCATCCAGTTCGCCGGCCTGAATCTAAAACTCACAGAAAAGGCCCGGAAAAAGATCCAGGCAGAAGTGAATGCGCTGACCAGAAATCCCAAGTATTTTCAAGTAAAAGTTGACCGTCTGCAAATGTATTTTCCTATCATCGAGCGGGTTTTTAGGGAAGAAGGGCTACCAGAAGATTTTAAATATTTGGTGCTTCAGGAAAGTGCTTTGATTTCCGACGCCGTTTCCTCTTCAAATGCTGTGGGATTTTGGCAGTTCAAGAAAGAAGCGGCCTACGAGGTAGGATTGAGAATAGACAGAAATGTTGATGAAAGATTGAATATTGTATCGTCTTCACGAGGGGCTGCAAAGTATATCAAAAAGAACAATCGAGTTTTCTTTGACAATTGGGTACATGCGCTACTGGCATATCAACAAGGTCCAGGTGGTGCCCAAAAACTTGTTAAGAAGAGATACCGGGGCAGTCGGTCCATGCCAATAGACACCCATACACATTGGTATGTGATTAAATTTTTGGCACATAAAATTGCATTTGAGCAGGTGAAATCCGCAGACCCCAAGTTGTATTTGGTTGAGTACTATGAGGGACAGGGTAAAACCCTACAAGGAATTTCTGACCAAAAAAATATGGACAATGCATTGGTTCAGAAATATAACAAATGGCTTAAACAGGGGAAAGTGCCCAACGATAAGCTCTATGCAGTGATATTGCCTTATGATCAAAACCCGGCGGCGCTGGCCTCTACAGACTATAACATAAATAGACGCCAAACGCCAAGCGCAAAGCGCCAAGCTCAAAGTGTCAGGCAATATCGAACCAATCCCGCCAAATACCCCGTGGTCCAGGACTATAATAACCGCAAAAAAGGAATTAGGATCAACCGCATTAAGGGAGTGCATCTGAAGCAAGACATGGATCTGGAGACCTTGGAGAGAGCTACTGGAGTTAGTATTAAGCGTTTACTCTATTACAACGATATATCTGGAAAGAAACAGCCCAGTGCTGGTGAGTTATGGTACTTGAAGCCGAAACGCTCCCGGGCCCAGGAAGAATACCACGTGGTACTGGAAGGAGAAAACTTGTGGTCAGTATCACAAAAGTACGGCATTAAACTGTCTCAGCTCCGTAAGAAAAACCGGACATCCAAGCGGCAAGTTACAGTAAAGGTTGGACGAGTACTTTGGCTGCAGAATACCAGACCAGTTGGAGTGCCGGTGGCCTATCAACCTGTTGAGGCCTTCGTAGTTGCCAATATCTCTGGGGTCAATACCTTACCTGATTCAAACCGGCAGCCAGAAAAAAAACAAACCAATGAATTGGAAAATTTTCCAAACCAGTCTGATAAACCAGTTGACAGGGAGCCTGTATTAGAACCACAACAGCATGAAGTTTTAAAATCAGCAAAGGAAAGTGAGCCCGAAAAATTAACAAAACCACAGCAAAAGGTACATGTGGTTTATTCAGGTGAAACACTGTACAGTATATCCAAGATATATGGCATCAGTATAAACGACCTTAAGATTTGGAATAATCTTATTGACTCAAGTGTTTTGAGTATAGGCCAGCAGCTGCATGTTTACCAGGTCAAACTATTACAGGATGATCCGACAGCCCCGTTAGAGGACGGTGACACCCAGTTTATGTTGCATAAAGTAAAACCCGGTGAAACACTTTATCAGATTGCCAGGGATTATCATGCCACCATAAAACAGCTGATGGAATGGAACGAAAAAACGGATTTCAATCTCCAAATTGGAGAGGAGCTCAGGATTGGTAAATGACTTTTAAAAGTGCGATTTTAATCATTTTATGCACTTTTACGGGATAACATTACCAGGCTAATAATTGTACTGAATTTGATAATAACTCATCCCTTCAAATATCTTATCTTTGAGATATATTTGATCTAAACACCTGCTATCCCGTAAGTAAATAAAGCCCAAAAAGAAAAAAAAGAAATATAAATGGAAGAGCACCGGTTGGACTTAGTAATGTTGGTAGACGATAATGAAACTGATAATTTCATCAGCAAGAGGATTATTGAGATTACCGATTTTGCCCATGAGGTTGTTATAAAGAGTTCGGGGAAAAGTGCATTAGAATATATCGGTGCCAATCGCAATGATCCCGATAAGCTGCCTGACCTGATTTTCTTGGATATTAACATGCCCATTGTTGATGGGTTTGTGTTTCTGTATGAGTTTGAGAAGTTTGCGGAGTTGATAAAGAACAAATGCAGGGTTATCATTCTCTCCAGTTCGGACAACAAACGAGACATTGATAAGATTGTAAACAATGATCATGTGATCAAATTTATCACCAAGCCCCTCACCGAAATCGAGCTAAATGAGATCAGGGCCCTTGGAGTGAACAGTAAGGCCTCTTAGATCCATGGTTTACCACTAGCAATTTACAAAATGGCATGGACTGGCTAGTTTGTTAGGAAAAACCTTCGCCTTGCCCTAAAACTTATAGCTAATTCCTGCCAGAAAATACGATTGTAATTTGTTTTCAATGGTATCAAAGGTGGCATCCTCATTGCCCAATACATTAATTTCGTATTCAAGTGTTTCTTGCGGGTTTCCCCTAAGCCCGAATTCTAATCCAACACCAATTATTTTCCATATATTATAATTGAATACATTGGTCCAGGTCCAGTTTGACCGGTTTATATCCTTGTAGCTAAGGAACCCGGAAAAGTTTGACTTAAATGAAATGCCATTAGAAAACTCCCGTGAGTAGTCTGCTACGACCTTAGCCCCAAAAGTTGATTCAAAAATGGATTCCGAGTCAGCGAAAACCAGGTTGACGTTGAACGGATGTACTGTCACATACAGCCCTTTGGCAGGTCCCCAGGTCCCACCCACACCGAGATCAAGGTACCCCGGGTTGTTAAAATTGCTTAAAATACTTGATCGGTACTCCATAAGTGCAGAAGCTGCAATAGTCTTGGAAAGTTTCCTTCCGTATAACGAAGACACATTGAAAAGATCGGTTGCCTGGCGGTACCCATCGGTATCGGTCGGATCATCTTTATCGTCGAATTTTACCCAGGCCAGCTTCAGAGTACCTGAATTTCGCCAGAAATGTGTGGGATCGTCATAGTTGGCAAAAGCATTCACCGTGATTCCTATGGCCCCTCCTTCAGAGTTCGGAGCTTCTTTTTGAAACCAATTGTTGAAGTTGGAAATATTGAAACCAATGGTACCAAACGCGCCTATGTTCCAGCCAGGAAAAGCGTCAATTTGACCTTGAAGGCCTTTGATCTCTCCTTCCAACCTGGACAGCGTATCTTTCTTTGCAGCCTGAACCGCCTGAAGTTCCTCCTTTGTTTGTGATTTTAAAATTAACATTGAACCGCAAAATAGTAACCAAAGTAGTAGCACTCTTTTCATTTAATGTAATCTTCAGAAGTTGTTAAGAATTAATTGTTGACCGTCACATTGATACCCATTAAAAGTCCGGATCCAGTCCTAGTTTCTCTTGTAATACCTTAAGCGCAGGATGTTTTTCCGCCAGATACTTGAACTTCTCTGCAGGAGTATATATTAGCGGTTTGGATTCGTCCATTTCCAGTTCCGCTTCCAATTTCAAACCGTCATTTTGCAGTTTGTCCCTGAGAAAAGGCAGTAGGTCAGACTTCAGCTGGTCTACCGTGTCAATCTGCACACTGCTGTTGACTTTGATTTGAATAGTTAGTTCATCAACCATCACAGGGTCTTGACTCAGGATTAGAAATTGCTGTTGTTTTCCTTCTTTTCGCCTGTCTTCAGTAAACTCCTTCCAATACCGGAACAATTCCTTTTTTTCAAATGCATCTGCCCGTTTGGGCTTGGACACTTCAGGGCTACTTTGAGAGATCGAATCTACCGAAACCAGATTCTTTAATGCTTTGATACTGGGTAGTTTACTTGTTTTGTGGGGAGCGTCCCTGGTCCTTCGTTCAACATCCCTGGTCCCTGGTCCTTCGTTCTTCGTGTCTGGTCCCTGGTCCTTCGTCCCTGGTCCCTCGTCTTTCATCCCTCGTCCTTCGTCCTTCGTCCTTCGTCCCTCATCCCTTGGCGCTTTTCGCCGGACGGGATCTGCAGTTACCTCGCTAACCTGAAAGGTTTTTTTTTTAACTTGATCGGCTGCTAACTGCACTGCTGATGGAAGGTGTGCTAATTTCATCAGTGCAATTTCTACATGAAGCCTGGGGGTTTTGCTGCTTTTATAATTAAGGTCGCATTGATTGCAAATGTTCAGTGCAGTCAGCAGGAAGGACATGCTGGTTTGTTTGCATTGTTCCAAATAGCGTTGTTTAACGGAATCTGAAACTTCCATAAGTTGTATAGTATCCGGGTCCTTGCAGACCAATAAATTTCTTAAATGTTCACTGAGCCCATTAATAAAATTATGACTGTCAAACCCTTTGCTGAGGATCTCCTCTAGGATTAGCAGGGTATCTGAAGTATTTTCCTGCAACAGATACTCAGTAATTCGGAAGTAGTAATCGTAGTCAAGCACGTGCAGATTGTGCAGGGTAGCCTCCAAAGTCACTTTACTGTCGGCCGAAAAGGTAACAATCATATCGAAGAAAGATAATGCGTCGCGTAAAGCCCCATCGGCCTTTTGTGCGATCAAATGCAGTGCCTCAGTTTCAGCCTCAATCTTTTCCTTTTTTGCAACAAACTTTAAATGATCTACTATGTCACTGATCCCGATGCGGTTGAAGTCATAGATCTGACAACGGGATAAAATGGTAGGTATCACCTTGTGCTTTTCTGTAGTGGCTAAAATGAAAATGGCATAAGCCGGGGGTTCTTCTAGTGTCTTTAGAAATGCATTGAAGGCCTGATTGGAGAGCATGTGTACCTCGTCAATGATATAGACCTTGAACTTTCCATACTGAGGGGGATAGCGGACCTGGTCAATCAGATTGCGGATATCATCCACGGAGTTGTTGGAGGCAGCATCCAGTTCATAAATATTCATGGACTGTGATAGCTCCTGAGATGGGTCAAACTCGTTGATGGTATGAGCCAAAATTCGGGCGCAGGTGGTTTTCCCTACACCCCGGGGACCACAAAACAACAGAGCCTGCGCCAGTTGATTTTTATCGATGGCATTTTGCAGGGTCTTGGTAATGTGGTCCTGACCCACCACACTATCAAAAGATGAGGGCCGATACTTTCGGGCCGATACCACGAACTGTTTCATGGGCTAAAATTAACAATTAACAATTGACAATTAAGAATTAGGGTTAACAATTATGAATTAGAAATAATTAGAAATGAGAAATTATGAATTAGCATGGCGCCAATGCCCAGTAACTTCCTAACTCCTAACTTGTAATTCCTAATTATTAGGGGCAAATTTAGTATCATAATTCTATGAGATCATGAGGAAGGCCCTCTTATTACTGGTTTTTTCAATTAGTTTGATTTCCTGTCAGGATGAACAGAAAATTAGCTTCAATCAACAGATCAGGCCTATCCTAAATGACAACTGCCTGGTTTGCCATGGTGGGGTAAGGCAACTAGGAGGATTCAGTTTGCTTTTTCCCGAAACAGCCTTTGGCGCTACAGAATCAGGAAAACCTGCTATTGTACCTGGAAGTCATAGTAAGAGCGAGTTGTATAAAAGACTGATGCACCATGATCCGGAGGAACGCATGCCGCAGGAAGCCCCACCCCTCAATCAACAGGAGATAGCACTTATTGCCCAATGGATTGACCAGGGAGCTCAATGGGAAGACCACTGGGCTTATATAGCCCCTCAACCAGCGCCATTACCGCAGCAGACTTCATCCTGGGTAAATAGCAATATCGATCTGTTTATTCTTCAGGAACTCATTAAAATGGCATTGGAGCCGACAGACCAGGCGGATCCCGCTACACTGGCCCGACGGGTTAGCCTTGATCTCACCGGGCTGCCTCCAAAACCGGAGTTGCTACAAGAATTTCTTAAAGAATCCTCCCCTGAATCCTACGAACGGTTGGTGGATTCATTATTAGCTTCCCCACACTACGGAGAAAAATGGGCAGCCATGTGGCTTGACCTGGCCCGTTATGCAGACTCAAATGGATACGAAGCGGATTATCATCGTGACATCTGGCGTTACCGGGATTGGGTAATCCAGGCCTTTAACCATGATATGTCTTTCGATCAGTTCACCATCGAGCAACTGGCAGGCGATTTGTTGCCCAACCCTACCCGGGAACAGTTAATAGCCACTGCGTATAACCGGAATACCATGAACAATAGTGAAGGAGGTACCATCGATGAAGAGTTTCGGGTAGCTTC
Organism: uncultured Roseivirgaceae bacterium; assembly: GCA_964488585.1. GTDB lineage: Bacteria > Bacteroidota > Bacteroidia > Cytophagales > Cyclobacteriaceae > SZUA-3. The sequence continues at coordinate 306 of CAZAWQ010000567.1, read as the reverse complement.
TGTCCTGGATCGATTAAATACCACCTTTGAAGTATGGCAGTCTACCTCAATAGGTTGTGTTCAATGTCACAGCCATCCTTATGACCCTTTCAAACATGAGGAGTATTATCAGCTGATGGCCTTCTTTAACAATACCCAGGATGCGGATCTGAACTCACTTGCCCCTACTTTGCCGTGGTATTGATCAACTCAAAAATCAGGTGGTGGGTCCCTCTCTTCGGTGTAACCTGATATACTTCTTCTGTAAAAACTTGCTGCTCTCTATGACCCTGCTTAGAAGTCATTGGAAAGTCCACCCGATTTATT
>CAZAWQ010000566.1:0-3219 GCA_964488585.1 uncultured Roseivirgaceae bacterium | reverse complement strand
ATTCATTCCATTTTGGCGGCGGACGGTGGATGAAGTAGGCTTAAATCCACAAATCTATAGCGCATATCCGGAACACAATTTCCAACAACAAGTTGCTTTAGGAATATATGGCATTAACTCACTTCAGGACTCCCTGTGGCATTGGACATTGGATTCCAAGCTAAGGCCCAGGAGATATCGGCGAGGCACTCATTATACCTATAAATACAGTGATATGGGGTTTTATATCCTGAAAAAACTGGCAGAGACCTATTTGAATCAACCCATTGAACAATTTTTAGAGCAGAATTTTTATCAACCTTTGGGCCTGTCGACTATGACTTACCTGCCACTTTGCAAATTTCCTATTGATAGGATTGCTCCGACCGAAAAGGATACCTATTTCAGAAATTCCCTTATATGTGGTACCGTACACGATCAGGGGGCTGCCATGTTTGGCGGCATAGCCGGCCATGCAGGAATATTCAGTAACGCCACCGACCTTGCGATTCTCGCCCAGATGAATCTACAAGATGGCTATTATGGAGGAACCCGTTATTTACAGGAGGGAACCATAAAAAAATTTACCACTCAGCAGTCTTCACGAAATAGAAGAGGGCTTGGATGGGATAAGCCGGAGAGAAATGGAAAAATAAATCCCACATCAAGATATGCCAGTGCTAAGTCTTTTGGCCATACCGGTTTTACCGGAACAGCTGTGTGGGTTGACCCGGAGTTTGGTTTGGTTTATGTTTTTCTATCTAACCGGATCCATCCAAAAGCAAATAATAGTAAACTTATTAAAAGCAACATACGTACAAGGATTCAGGACGCTATCTATGATTCCATGTGGAGTTATAGAAAAGCGAATAAAAGCTGAGTATGAAAATAGGCATTGTATGTTATCCCACCTTTGGAGGGAGCGGGGTGGTGGCCACGGAATTGGGCATCGCCTTAGCAAAAAAAGGGCACAAGGTTCATTTTATAACCTATTCTCAACCTACACGGTTGGACTTTTTTAACGAGAACCTGTTCTATCATGAAGTGGATATCAGAACTTATCCATTATTTCTATATCCACCTTACGAATTGGCGTTAGCCAGCACTATGGTAAATGTTATCCAGTATGAAGAACTGGATTTGTTGCACGTACACTATGCCATACCACATGCTTCGGCGGCCTATATGGCGAAACAAATACTTCGAACCGAAGGCCATGCTATTCCGGTTATCACCACCCTGCACGGTACAGACATTACATTGGTCGGTAAAGATGCCTCCTATGAACCAGTGGTTACCTTCAGTATTAATGAATCAGATGGAGTTACCGCGGTTTCTGAAGACCTTAAAGAAGATACTTATAAACATTTTAAGGTCACTAAAAACATTGAAGTGATCCCAAACTTTATTGATCTTCAACGGTTCAAAAAACAAAAGAAGGACCATTTCAAAAAGGCAATCTGTCCGGAAGATGAAAAACTGATCGTCCACACCTCTAATTTCCGGAAAGTGAAACGGGTTGAGGACGTGGTAAAGATCTTCAGCAATATCCGGCGCCAAACCAGCGCTAAATTGTTGTTGGTTGGTGATGGGCCTGAAAGGAACTCTATCGAAACGCTTTGCAGGGAGTTGGATATTGGTGATGATGTCCGGTTTCTTGGTAAGCTGGAAGCAGTTGAAGAGGTGTTGTCAGTGGCGGACCTGTTTCTAATGCCCTCAGAGAAAGAAAGCTTTGGGTTGGCAGCACTGGAAGCGATGGCCTGCGAAGTCCCGGTGATCTCCAGTAACACCGGTGGACTGCCCGAACTAATGGTAGACGGCAAAACCGGATTTATGAGTGATGTAGGTGATGTAAAAGAAATGTCCAAGAATGCCCTGTTTATTTTATCGGATGAGAACCTTCCGAAATTCAAAGCCCAGGCCTTGAAACGGGCGCAGGAATTTGATGTGGAAATTATTCTTCCCCACTATGAAAAATACTACCAGGAAGTATTGGAAAGTTGCCACAAGCCCATAGTTTGACCCCTAAATGAAAATAATGTGGGAATTTTTTTGTAGTTAACCCCTGTTATCCATTAACTTTGGCTGCGAAATGTTAGAATTGCTATGAGTACTTCAACAAAAACCATTATACCACAAAATAAAGGAACCAAAACACTATCCAAGTATCCCTTTGTTGAGAGATTGCTGAGGACCAACAGCTATGTTCCGATTACAATTTTTCTATCACTCGCGGCATTTATGATGGTTTGGGGGTTTTTGCATACACAGATAGCATGGTGGATACACTCTACGGTGTTTCTTTTTGGGCTGTTACTATTTAGCTTAACAGAATACATAGCACACCGGTATCTTTTCCATATGATCACCAATACCAAAATAAAAGAGAAAATTCAATATGCGGTCCACGGAGTGCATCATGAGTATCCTAAGGATGTTGGTAGGCTGGCCATGCCTCCTTTAGTAAGTGTATTTATAGTGTCCCTATTGTTTTTGCTTTTTATTAATACCATTGGAGAATATACTTTTGGATTTTTGCCAGGCTTTATCACCGGTTATTCACTTTACCTGACCGTGCATCATGTAGTTCATGCATACCAGCCTCCGAAAAATGTTTTTAAGGCATTATGGATCAACCATGGCATTCACCACTACAAGGACCATGAACGGGCTTTTGGGGTAAGTTCACCCCTTTGGGATTATGTTTTCAGCACCAGACCCCGAAAATCAAAAAGTCACTCATAAGTGACTTTTATGTATTTATTGTCAAGGGGATTCCCTGAAATGTATCTTTACAATATTAGGATTTAACGTCTTCTACTTGATCTGCAGTCTTTTCTACAGGCACCTTAGAGTAGGTAGGACAAGACCTTTGGGTACAACTTGTTGCAAACAAGAATAATAGCACTCCAAACACAACTGTTAACGACTTTTTCATTTCAATGAAGTTTTTTACTGTATTCAACACCATGAGCCAACTAAATTATAAACAATAATTTAATTAACATAGTATATTATATTGATTATTTAAATCAAATATAGAGATAAAAGGCACTCAGTTTTTGTTAATAGTAACGAAATTAGTACATGTATATGGATTTGCCAGGATTTAAAATTAACACCTGGGCGTCGCTAAAGGCATTCCGTGGGTGCAAAAGCTACCCAGCGGACTCCGTCGGGATTAGCCCTTTGGCATCGACCGAGGCACGGGCTATGGTCCTTCGTCAAAAGGGCTTGGGC
>CAZAWQ010000565.1:0-1742 GCA_964488585.1 uncultured Roseivirgaceae bacterium | reverse complement strand
ACGATTGAATAATTTAATTACGCATTTCATTTAATTGTTCTCTATCGTAATACTTTCCTTTCAGAAATAACCCCCTTATAGTTTTCGTATTGGATATATTTTCCAAAGGGTTTTTATCTAATAATACCATGCTAGCATACTTCTTTTCATGAATCGTTCCATAATCTTTTTGTAGATTTAAATAAAGGGCTGCGTTTATAGTAGCGGTACGAATCGCTTCAGCAGGACTTAACCCTGCATCAACCAAGAGAGATAGCTCGGTATGCAAATCCAGTCCCGGTGTAATTCCCATTCTTTCATAAGCAAAATCCGACCCTGCCAAAAGTTTTACATTATGTTTATGAAGTTTATTAACCACTGAAACTAATTCATCTGGAAGATTTCTTTCAAAATCATTTTCACTTGATCCAAATACTATTTTATTAGGCACTAAAGTAACATCCATGTAAGTTCCATTATTATGGAGTTTTTGAAAAAGCAAGCTGCCTTTCTCACTATCTAAAACACTAAATGCCCCTTTAATACTATCTATCATTTCCTTTTCCGAATCAAGATAAATGGCCCCATATAATAATGATTCAGTATGCTCAATACTGCTTACTCCAGCATTGATTACTTCTTCTGGTGTTACGCTATATGGAATATGAACTGCGAGAGGAAGTTTATGGCGCTTTGCTTCTTTAACTACCGCAAAAAATGATTCTCGATTTATACGGCTATGTATTTTGATAAAATCAACACCAATAGACGCTAAAGAATCGACTACACTTCTAGCTTCATACTCATTTTGAACAATACACGTAATACTTGCTCTTAGTGAATCCATTTTTTTAGGGCCATCAATAAACGGCCCTGATTTTAAAATAGTTGGTCCTACAATTACTTCGTGTTTTATTAATTGGCTCCATTCGTTTATTTCATTTATATTTCCTCCCATATCTCTGACACCAATAACTCCATGGCCTATTAGTTTACCTAAAGCATCCTTTCCATAATAACTTAAGTGCACATGCATATCCCAAAGGCCTGGCATTAAGTATTTTTCTTTCCCATCGATTATTTGTGTGTCAGTGCCAATTAAAATGCCTTTTGTGACAACAACAATTTTGTCATTAATAATACCAACCGAGTGGTTTTTTAGTATGGCTCCACTTTCCGTATCCACAATGTTGACGTTTATTATTATGTAGTCATAATGTATTGTTGATTGCATGCAGGAAATCAGAAGAAAGAGAATCAAGATTGTCCAAATATTTCTTTTCATCATTGTCTTTTGCTACAAAGCAAATTAATTTAGGGAAAGGTCGTAGAGACCATCCAAAGGTACTTAAGTGATTTGAAAGTTCCTCACCCCATGGGAATACTAGCTATTGCCCTTTACCACCTCGGGGAGTATGATAAGTCCAATGAGCTATTACTGAAATAAAGGCTCAAAGCGAAGAATCATCTTCAGGTAGCCCAGCATTCTATTCTGCTATAATCTACGCCCAGATGGGTGAAATCGACAAGGCCTTTGAATGGCTAGAAAGAGGCTATGAAGACCATGAAGTAGATATGTTTTGGATCAAAGTGGAGCCACTATTCGAACCCCTGCGGAATGACCCTCGTTGGCAGGAAATGCTGGATAAAGTAGGTTTTCCTAATTGAATGTGAACGGCCGCTTTTGGCCCAGGCTGTGTGAAAACGCAAAAACGGCCTCATGTAATGCCCTTTAAGCTCGACTGGATTTCGAGTGAAGCTGG
>CAZAWQ010000564.1:0-39442 GCA_964488585.1 uncultured Roseivirgaceae bacterium | reverse complement strand
GCGCGGGAGAAGCCTGTGGAATAGACAAAAAGGGAATGAGCGCGGTGATCCACGGCTTGCGATCCCCGTACTTCCGGTCCAGCTGCGCGCGCATCATTTCCAGACCGCGGGATATGCGCTTGTAGATGTTGGCCCGTGAAGTGTGCAAAAGCGTCGCAATATCTTCCGGAGCCATGTCCACTGCAAACCTCATCTTCGCACGCATTTTACCGTTCACAGATATCGGATATTCATAAGTGTCTTCCTTGATGTAGTCTTCCTTGAAATCCGGAAAACTTTCCAAGCTCACACTGTTTTCGTTTCCTAGCAGCTGCCACAGTTCTTCTGCCAGATGTGGGGCAAATGGTGCGATCACCACCACCAGGTCTCGCAGAATCACTTTTTTTCTGCACTTCAACGCTGTCAATTCATTGACACAGATCATCAGGGAACTAATGCAGGTATTCAGTGATAGTCGTTCTATATCATCACCGACCTTCTTGATGGTTTGATGGGTAATCTTAAGTTCATCAACATTGGCTGCTGAATTTTCTACCGCCAGGTTCCCAAATTCATCATGGAACAGATTCCAAAACTTTCTTATAAACTTAAACACTCCGTCTATACCGTGGGTGCTCCAAGGCTTTCCCTGTTCCAAGGGCCCAAGAAACATTTCATACATCCTTAAGGTGTCTGCCCCGTATCTGGCCACTATGGCGTCAGGGCTGACTACATTCAACTTTGACTTGGACATCTTTTCAACTTCACTGCCGCAAATGTATTTACCGTGCTCCAACACAAATTCAGCATCTTTTAGGTCTGGCTGCCATTTTTGGAATGCCTCTATATCCAATCCATCTTTCCGGCACAGGTCGATGTCTACATGAATAGGAGTAGTCTCATACTCTTTTCTCAGGTTAAACGAAACGAAAGTATTGGTGTCTTTAACCCGGTAGACAAAATTAGAACGTCCCTGGATCATTCCCTGATTCACCAGTTTATGAAAGGGCTCATTGGTGGGTGCGTATCCCAGATCAAACAATACTTTGTGCCAAAAACGAGCATACAACAAATGAAGCACGGCATGTTCGGCGCCACCCACGTATAGATCTACCGGGCTCCATTGTGCCAATTTATCTTTGTCTGCAAATACTTGCTGGTTTTCAGGGTCAATAAAACGTAAATAATACCAACAGGAACCCGCCCATTGAGGCATGGTATTGGATTCGCGTTTAGCAGGTGTTCCGTCGACCGGAGATATAGTGTTTACCCAGTCTACGACTTTTGCCAGTGGACTCTCACCGTCCTGGGTTGGCCTGTAGTCATCAACCTTCGGTAATATCACCGGCAGCTGCTCCTCGGGCACAGCTACCACACCGTGGTTCTCAGTGTGTATCAGTGGAATTGGTTCGCCCCAGTACCTCTGCCGGGTAAACACCCAGTCTCTTAATTTGTAATTCACTGCAGCACGGCCCACCGATTCTCTTTCAATCCATTCAATAATAATCTTGGTGAACTCCTTGCTGTGTAGTCCGTTGTATTCTCTGGAATTGATCATGGTTCCGTGCCCAGCATAAGCTTCTTCCAAATCTTCCTGCTCACCATTTTCAGCCACCACCTGTATAATGGGCAGGTCAAATTCTTTGGCAAATTCAAAGTCCCGTTGATCGCCCCCCGGTACAGCCATAACTGCTCCGGTTCCGTAGGAGATCAGTACATAATCCGATATCCAGATTGGTATCTTTTCCTGATTTACCGGATTCACAGCATATGCCCCGGTAAAAACACCAGTCTTGGACTTGTCCAGGTCACTTCGCTCCAAGTCGCTCTTTTTACTGGTTTGATCCAGGTACTGCTCAACTTTTGATTTCTGCTCAGGCGTGGTAATTTTTGGTACCAGGGGGTGTTCCGGTGCCAACACCATATAAGTAACACCAAATATGGTATCAGGCCGGGTAGTATAAACCTCTATTGGTTCCCCACTGCCGCTGACTTCAAAATTTATCTCTGCACCATATGACCGTCCGATCCAATTACGCTGGGAGGTTTTTATAGACTCGGGCCAATCAAGATCTTCAAGCCCATCAAGCAGCCTGTCAGCGTAAGAAGTAATGCGTAACATCCATTGTCTCATAGGCTTACGGATCACCGGATAGCCGCCGCGTTCACTTACCCCGCCAACCACTTCTTCGTTGGCCAATACTGTCCCCAGTTCCGGACACCAATTGACAGCAATTTCCGCCTGGTAGGCCAAACGGTGATGATTGATAAATTCTCGTTGTTCTTTTTTTGTTAGCCCTGATGGGATTTTTAACTTGCTTATATCACGGGCTTTTTGTTGATCCTTGTCAAAATAACTGTTGAACAGCTTTAGAAATATCCACTGGGTCCAACGATAATAACTTGGATCGCTGGTCCTTACTTCCCGCTCCCAGTCATAAGAAAACCCCAATACTTCCAACTGTTGTTTAAACCGGTTGATATTTGTTTCAGTGGTCTTTGCCGGATGTTGACCGGTCTTAATGGCGTACTGTTCCGCGGGTAAACCAAATGAATCAAACCCCATGGGGTGGAGCACCATGAATCCCCTGGCACGTTTGTAACGGGCCATAATATCGGTGGCTATGTAACCAAGTGGGTGTCCAACATGCAGTCCAGCCCCTGATGGATATGGGAACATGTCCAACACGTAATACTTTGGCTTGCCGGGGTCCTCGGTAGTTCTAAACACCTGGTTTTCATGCCAATATTTTTGCCACTTCTTTTCTATTTCCTGAAACTTATATTCACTCATTTGATGAATGCGGTTGGGTGTCTGAAAAACTGGTTGCAAAAATAAATGATTTTACCGGCACTCTTATACTTTCGCTTGATTATTCAATATTGCCTATATTAAGTCTTGTTTTAAAAGCCCGCTATGATGTCCGAAAATGGACAATCGTAGTGTCATAATCGGACGGTTGAATATGCTAAACAGTTGCTAAATTGCAGATAATCAGTCAGATAATGTATTGGCACGAGATTGGACAGTTTCAAATGAAATAACTAAATTAGCAGTATATGAGTCAATCTAAATTATACAGATCTCATCACAAGATATTGGGCGGAGTTTGCGGGGGTATCGCAGACTACCTGGGATGGGACCGTTTGTTGGTTCGCTTGCTTTATGTGATTGTTTCCATATTAAGTGCCGCATTTCCCGGAACCATTGTCTACATTGTTCTGTGGATCGTAATGCCCCTTGGGGAGCAGGGGAACAAGGGAGCAGTAGAACAGTAGAACATTTGATAATTAAATCTCAGATCTCAGATCGCAAATCTCAAATAGCAAATCTCAGATCTCAGATCTCAGATTTCAGATTTCAGATCTTTTTCTGTACCAACAGTTTGGTTATTTATTAACGGTTTGGCCCAAAATCCAACACTAAGGATATAGCCAAGCGTAATGTAGAGAAAGATCATCCCAGTTCTTAATCCTGCCATGTCTCCAATCCAACCAACCACCAGAGGAATGAGGGCTCCGCCGGCAATACCTGTGACTAAAATTCCTGTGAATGAGCCGTGGTGGCTGCTCACCGAGTTCAAAGCCAGTGAAATGATTATGGACCACATAACAGAGGCAAAGAATCCCACCATAGGGAAGGCTATTAAGGCCACGGGCCCGGTAGAAAATAGGCCTAGGGTCAAACTCAGCATGGCAGCAATGCTAAACCATATAATGACCTTTCTGCTATCAATAAATTTTAACATGAGCAGTCCTAAAACCGCACCGGCGGTCATAAGTCCCCAAAACCAGGACACTGTGGTGGCCCCTATGGTCTGTGGATCATATTGATGATAAGTCAATAAAAACTGTGAGATCCAATTGGCAACCCCCTGTTCAGTACCGACATAGGCGAAAACACTAAAAAAATATAATAGAGTTATGGGTTTTTTCAATAGATCGACATGGGTTTGCCAGGCTCCTACTTTTTCGTCTTCCTCCAAGGTTACTTTGGGAAACTTTACCACCATTAATACCGCCATCATGATCAATGATATTGCCCCAAATAACCAATAGAGGGAAATCCAGGGCAGTCCTTCAGGAAGTAATGCATTGAGTCCTTTTAAGAATGGACCACTGCTTTCATTAGATAAGTTTATCACCAGATAAGAATAGACCAGTGGGCTGATAAAAGAAGCAAGCCCGAAAAATAACTGCCCCAGGACCGAATTAAATGCGAAATGTTCCTCTCCACCCGCTACCCTCAACAGCGGGTTAATGGACACCTGGAGCATGGCCATTCCGCAACCTATAATAAATAGTGATAATGCGTAAATATGGTAGTTCGGAGCTAGCGCAAATAGAAATGCGCTGATGCTGGCCACTCCAAATGCAAGTATCATTACTTTTTTCTCTCCCCATTTCTCTACCATTATTCCAGCTGGAATAGACATAATACCATAGGCAATAAAAAAAGAAGAAATCAATAACCCGGCCAGGGTTTGGTTAATATCAAAGTCCTGGATTATATCAGGTATCAGGGGGCCAATGATATTGGTTAAAAAGGAAATGACAAAAAATGTCATCAGCACTAAGATCACAATTAAGTAATTTCTCTTCATTCTAATGTTCTATATTCGGTGTTCGGTTGTTTGGCGTTTGAATGTCGGCATTCAAATGCTCAATTGTTCTACTGTTCTATTGTTCCCTACTCTCCTGTTCCCCCTGCTTGTAAAATAGCAATATAAACACAGGTAACAAAGTGAGATCAATTATCAAAGCAAATAGCAAAGTAAGTCCTACAAAGAGTCCAATGTAGTAGGTGCCGCCAAAAGATGACCACAACAGTGTCAGGAATCCACTGATCAATATCAAGGTGGTAATTATTATTGCCTTGCCTGTGGAAAAATACGTTCTCTTTATGGCGTACAATTTGGATTTTCCTTTGGCAAGCTCCATTTTTAATTTACTAATAAAGTGTATGGTGTCGTCCACTGCTATGCCAAAAGCTACCGTAAAGATTACGCTGGAGCTTAGTTTTAGGGTGATACCCAGCGCCCCCATAATCCCCGCTACTAACAACAAAGGGATTACATTTGGAATCAGGGTGATCAGGATCATTCGCCATGACCTGAACATAAGTCCTGCAATCAGGGCCACTACTGCAAAGGCAATGGCCAGCCCGGTACTCATGTTTTTGACCAGGTAGGCATTATTTTTATCAATCAACAAAGAAGTTCCTGTAACCCTAAAATTAACTAAAGTGGTGTCGATATCTGCATTTATGAAGTTTCGAAGTGCTGTGGTTTTAGCAGTAGTAATACTGCTTCCTATATCACCCATGCGCCCGCTAAAGCGGGAAGATTTTTGATCTGCACTTACCATACTGTTAAAATAGGGTTGTCGTTTAATTTGATTAATGAATCTATCCAATTTAACCAGGTCCAGGGAATCCGGTATAATATGGTATTTTCTCAATCCTCCATTTACCGCCTGGTTAGTTTGTTTTATGATTTTTACCGGAGATGTCAATGCAGAGGTGCCGTAGGAATGTAATAGATAATTTTCAACTTTTTCCATCTCCATTAATACAGGGTAATCAAAAACCGACAGAGCAGGATCCCGAACCTGAACCGCCATCTCAAATGGTCTGGAGCCTCCAAAATGCTTATCGAAAAACATGAAATCTGCTTTCATTGGATGGGACCGTGGTAGATCATCAATTAGAAAGGTATTGACTTCGAGCTTTAGTATTCCCAATACCGCCAGCATGACTAGTAGTGTGGAACTGTATAGAATGATTTTACCATTCCTCAGGGTCCAGGTCATGCTTTTACCCAGGAGCCATGTCCATTGTTTTTTGAGCCGTGGGTTTTCGGCAATTTTCGGTTTGGGTAGGAATATCAGGATGGAGGGCATTAGAGAAAATGCCAGCACATAGGCGATAAACACACCGATTGCGGTGTATAAGCCAAAGTCGCTGATGGGACTTATATTGCTGATCATCAGTGTTAAAAACCCAACACCCGTGGTTAAAGAAGTCAGGAAAGTAGCAATCCCCACTTCTTTAAAAGTAGTAGTCAGGGCTGCGATTTTGGAATTTCCTAACCTGAGCTCCTCAATATAGCGTGTGAGTATGTGAATCACATCCGACATGCCTACCACAAAAATGATGGTTGGTAACAGTACCATCATTAAGTCCAAAGGCTTTCCTACCGCGGTCATAAACCCCAAAGTCCAGATTCCCGCTAGCGCCACTACCAGTAAGGGTACCAGGATTGCCCATAACGCCCGGTAAGTGATTGCCAGGAACAATACCACTAGCACCAACGAAGCAACCAGAAAAATGGTCAATTCCTGCCTTATAAGATCCAGGTATTCGGGTTGTGCCCGGACTTTTCCCGCCAGATGTGGTTGGGGAAGACCCAATGTTTGTATTTTAGTTGTCAGACAGGTCATAAGGCTGTCAGCTCCTGCTCTATTAATATTTTGGCGGTGCTTTACCACCATACAAAGAGATTTTCCATCGCTTGAAAATAACTGACCTACAAGTTCCTGTTGTTCATATATTTTAACACTGTCTTCAACTAACCGATCGGGTTCATCGAGGTGCAGGTAGGAAATGGGAATCCATCCCATAGGTCCATGCAATGGCCGGGAGATATTGGTGGGTGACAACACCTGATCAACCTGAGATAATGATCTGAGGAAATTGCTCAATGAATCGATTTTAAGGAGGAAATTTTCCTGAAAAACCCCTTGCTTATTTTCAAACCCCAGCAAAAGAAAATCGTTGTCATTTTCAAACTGTTGACGGTATTCAAGGTAGAAGTCAAGGTCTTGGTCCCCCAAAGGGAAGAACTTTTCAAAGTCGTAGTCGAAGGAAATCCGGAAGCTGGATATGGTAGCCAGTATACTAATTATCAGAATAATCAGTAAGGTTAGCTTTGCAAGAGATTTATGCATGCTCCACAATTAGATCTTATAAATTTCTCCAGCTTTGGTATTGAGATCGGAAGATAGTACAAAAAGGTTTAGCCAGTGTTGTGTCATGTATGAAATGATGTATAAGTCGCAGCTATTTTTTGCATTTTACGAAATGAGAAAAAGTAAGCATAGCCATAGCTAAGTGCATCTTTTTATCATGAAACTAAAATCGAAAAAGATCAAGACTTGGTACCTCAGAGCATGCGTGACACAACACTTTTATGTAAATTTATTCTTAAGAGCTTCAGGTATTATTGATCAAGCCGTTTATTTTTACAGTTAAATCACGCAACCAATGAAACAGTATCATCAGTTAATGACCGATATCCTGGACCACGGTGTGCATAAGGAAGACCGTACAGGCACCGGTACCATAAGTATTTTTGGATATCAGATGAGATTTGAATTAGGGGAGGGCTTCCCTCTGGTTACTACCAAAAAAGTGCACATGAAATCCATTATTCATGAGCTGTTGTGGTTTCTAAGTGGTGATACCAATATTAAGTATTTAAAGGAAAATGGGGTGACCATTTGGGATGAATGGGCTGACGCCGAGGGAAATCTTGGTCCTGTTTATGGCCGCCAATGGAGAAGCTGGCCCAAATCCGATGGTCAAACCGTGGATCAGATCAGCCAGGTACTAGACCAGGTAAAACACCACCCCGATTCGCGCCGTATCATTGTAAGTGCCTGGAATGTGGGAGAAGTTGACCGTATGGCTTTGCCTCCCTGTCATGCATTTTTCCAATTCTATGTAGCCGGGGGTGCTTTGTCTTGCCAGCTTTATCAGCGAAGCGCTGACGTTTTCTTAGGAGTACCATTTAACATAGCCTCATATGCATTGCTAACCATGATGGTGGCCAAAGTGTGTGATCTTGAGCCGGGAACTTTTGTACATACATTGGGAGACGCCCATCTGTATACCAACCACCTGGATCAAGCAAGATTACAACTATCAAGGGAGTTAAGGGCACTTCCAGTGATGCACCTCAACCCTGCTTCGCAGGACCTGTTCGCCTTCCAGTATTCAGATTTTGATTTGGTAGGTTACCAGCCCCATGCTGGAATAAAAGCTGTAGTTGCTGTTTAACCCAGAATTGTCACTAGAAATTTACTGTGGCTTCTAATTTAGTATCATTCAGGCACGTACTCACTTTTTGGTACGCACCATAGTCTTACTATGTCTCCGTGCTAAAAAGCTGCGTGAGCCACTGACTAACTAACAGCGACTTAGAAGCCTCGCTACAAAGTCTAATGACAATTCTGGGTTTAAGCCCGGTTTATGCCCTGGAAATCTCTTCCTAGTCTTAACTAACTACCAATATTACAGCCATTTAAGGCTCTCGCAGGTAAGAAAGTATTCATAAATAGGTACTTTTCACCCAATTCTCTCCTAAATTATTACCAGTCAGCGTAGCACAACTCTTCAAAATGGCCAGATATGGACATTTTGGTTAAAAATGTGCAAAACCGGCATATTTCTTACACCAAAGATATTTTTATCCAAAGTGGTTACTTTATTAGGTGTCAGGGTATATAACATCAAACATTTATATTTAACTATTTCAATAATAAATATAACTTATAGGGTATGATTGCGTTAATTGAAAAGGAATTAAGAATAAAAGATAAGGAACTAAAAGAGTTTGGATTACAAAATTTATCTATGGATACTATGCCAAATGTTTCTTCAAGGGTTAATTCCCTGACTACAGAGAAACAAATTCTGCACAAACTGCTTAAAGAACAGAAGCTACAACGCAGAGGTAATATGTTTGCCTTAGAGAATGGTTTGTTATTATTTGCAATTGCCATTTTTGGGGTTTTATGGGCATTCGTATTCTATCTGGTATCAGGAGCCAGCATTCAAGGAACCTGGGATCAAATGGCCAGTGATATGGCAGTGATAGTATTGTTGTTGGTCATGACTTCTATTTTCATGGTTCTCTATATTTAGCATTACAAGCACAATTTTTCCCGAAAGTAAGAGCACTAAACATTTTAAGTCCCTGTGACCCGGCAAGCACCATTTGCTGAGTTGCAGGGCTTTTTTTTATAAATGATATAAAATAACAAATACAAGGCCCTGCCGGGTAAGGCAGGACAGCAATCACAAATTCCAAAAAAAAACAAAATTCAGATAAGCACCGAAATACCTGGATCAAGTTCCATACTATTAGCACTTTGAAGCATGGTGCTTGATAAGAGCCGTAAGTGGCAGTTTATTATCACAATGGCCACAATCTGCCCCGGCCTCTTGCGACGATTGTAAAATTGTGTCATCGATCCCCCTGATTTCAAGTTGATGTAGTTATATTACCGCCCATACCACCATCTGTTAAAACCCATGGGTATTTGATTAATTTAAGGGTCTATTTAAGATGACATGGTGGAACGAAGCAGCGTATTTGATATGATCGGACCGGTGATGATTGGCCCTTCTAGTTCGCATACAGCCGGAGTAGTACGAATTGCCAGGGTGGCTATTCGTTTGTTGGCAAAAAAACCCCAGTCTGCGTTGATAACATTTTACAATTCATTTGCGCGGACCTACCAGGGTCATGGCAGTGATAGGGCAGCAATAGCGGGTTTGTTGGATTTTAAAACCGACGATAAACGTATCAGGAACTCTTTTGATCACGCAGAAAAAGCAGTGCTGAAATACCAGTTTAAGTCTATTGGCAATGCTTCTCTTTTCCACCCCAACACGGTTAGATTGAACCTTCAATCATCCGATGATTCCGTTGAAGTGGTTGGAGAAAGCCTAGGCGGAGGAGTGATCAATATATCCGAGGTGAATGGATATAGTGCTAATTTTAGCGCCCGGTCACATACGCTTATTGTAACGGCCAAAGATGTTAAGGGTACCATTGCCTTCATCTCCAATGTTCTTACACAAGAGGAGTGCAATATTGCTACCATGACGGTTTCCAGAAAAGGAAGGCATGATGAGGCCTGTCACATAATCGAAATGGACTCCGGATTGAAATCAATCACATTAGAGTACCTAAGATCCCTGAACTGGGTGAATGACATTATTTACATACCTGATATTGACTTATAAACCATGAATTTTTTGAAATCCTTTGGCAGTTTAGTGTTTCTGTTCTTTTTCCTAATTGATATTTCAGCACAGGATAGGGCGTGGACCTACAATGAATGTTTGGACTACGCCTTAGAAAATAACCTTTCGGTGAAAAGAGGTGAGTTGGATGTAGAGATGGACGAGATAAACTTAAAACAGTCCAAAGCCGACATGTACCCAACTTTTAACATTGGCGGTGGCTATGGAATCAACTGGGGACGATCAATTGACCCCACCACCAATCTTTTTATTTCGAAGAGAATTCAATCAATGGGGATTCAAAGTGGCAGTTCTATTATGGTATTCGGTGGTTTACAAAAGTTGAATACCATCAAGCAGAATAAACTGGATCTGGAAGCCAGTGCAAGTGATTTGGAGGACGCTAGAAATGACGTGATACTGAGGGTAGTTGCTTTTTACACCAATGTGATATTCAATCAAGAATTATTGGAAACTGCCGAGTTGCAACTGAGTACCACCACTCAACAACTTGGTCGTACTGAAAAATTAGTAGATGCAGGCTCGTTAGCTATTTCAGAATTGCTGGACCTGCAATCACAAAAGGCCAGCAATGAACTGGTGGTAATCAATGCTGAAAATAGCCTGAATCTGGCATTTTTGAACCTAAAACAGGAGATGCAGATGCCAGCCAGTGACCAGTTGGATGTGGTGGTTCCTGAAATGGATGCTGAAGATTACAGTTTTCTGGTTTTATCAGCTAGAGACATTTATAATACCGCTGAACTCACACAGCCCGAGATAAAAAGCGCCGACCTTAGTATTCAGAGCTCAATACTAGGAGAAAAGATTGCAAAAGGCGCATTGTATCCTTCATTAAACCTGGGATACAACATGTTTAGCAATTATTCTGATGCCCGTGATCCGTTAAGACAACACGATGGCACTTTTGGTACTCCAGGTGTAATACCGGATGCGGGGTTTGTTACAGGAGATCCATCGCAAACAATTGCATTATATTCACCAAACCCAAATATCATTAATGTGGACAATGGCGTGTGGGAACAACTAGGTAATAATATCAGCAGGTCGTTGAATTTCTCCATATCTGTACCCATATTCAACGGTTTGGTGGCGCGTTCTGGAATGCAACGAGCTACTATAAACCGGGCACAGGCCGAGATAAATGCCCGCGAAGTAAGAAATCAATTGAGGCAGATCATTGAAACAGCATATAATGATGCAGTGTCGGCATCTAAGGCCTACGAGGCCTCACAAAGAGCGGTCCAGGCACTTGAGGAAAGCTTTAGGGTCACTGAGAAAAAGTACAATCTGGGAGCAGTTAACTTTGTGGACTATCAGATTTCTCAAAATAACTTGTTTGGCGCCAAATCGGATTTGGTAAGATCCAAATACGATTATATATTCAAGACAAAAATTCTTGACTTTTATCACGGGAATCCAATCGAATTTTAAATAATGGCCAAAAAATCTAACAAGGTGCTCTACATACTGTTTGGAGTAGTCGGACTACTGGTGGTGGGCGTTGTTATTGCCAAATACACGGGTCTCCTGGATAAAAGAAATCAGATTGAAGTTAGTCTGTCCGAGTCCAAGATTAACAGTATAACTGAGACTGTAAGTGCATCGGGGTCTATACAACCAGAAATTGAAGTAAAAATAAGCCCGGATGTTCCGGGTGAAATCATTGAGCTGCATGTTGACGAAGGAGACAGCGTAAGTGTGAAGGATCTTTTAATAAAGATCCGGCCTGACAATTTTCAGTCCGCCTTGGAACGTTCTATGGCAAATTTGAATCAACAAAAGGCCAATCTGGCCAGTGCAAGAGCCCGATTGTCACAGGCACAATCAGAGTTCACCCGTGCGGAAAAAGAGTATAAAAGGAACAAATACCTATACGGTGAAAAGGTAATATCCGATGCGGAAATTGAACAGGCAGAGGCCAGTCATCACAGTGCAAAACAAGATCTGGAGTCTGCTAAACAGAATGTTCAGGCCTCAAAGTATACCGTGGCCAGTTCACAGGCATCAGTAAATGAAGCCCAGGAGAACCTAAGCCTTACCAGCGTATTTGCTCCAATGAATGGAATCGTATCAAAATTAAGTGTTGAAAAAGGAGAGCGGGTAGTTGGGACATCGCAAATGGCCGGTACCGAAATGTTGAGGATCGCGGATCTAAACCGCATGGAAGTAAGGGTGGATGTTAATGAAAACGACATAATAAGGGTATCAGTAGGCGATACTGCTATCATTGACGTTGATGCTTATTCACATACCGGAAAAGAGTTTACCGGTGTAGTCACACAAATTGCCAACACCGCGAAAGATAAATTGTCAGAGGATGCGGTAACAGAATTTGAGGTACGGATCAGGATATTGAACGAATCGTATCAGGATCTAATAGAGAAAACTTCACAATCTCCGTTCAGGCCAGGTATGACCGCCAGTGTGGACATCATGACCAACCGCAAGGATGAAATACTTACAGTTCCATTAGCGGCAGTGACCACCAGAGAACGGGACGAGCTAAAGATGGAGCAAGGGCAAGAGGAAGAGCAAGAGCAGGAGTCGCGGAAAGTAAATGGGACCAGAAACGAAGTGATGGAGGTAGTTTTTGTCAACGACAATGGGATAGCTAAGATGACCGAAGTAAAAACTGGTATCAGTGATTTTGACAATATAGAAATTGTGGAGGGTGTGGAAGAGGGGATGGAGATAGTGTCAGGCCCATTTCTAACCGTTTCCAAACGCCTAAAGGATGGAGATAAAATTAAGAAGTTGGATAAAAAGACCCGTAGTGAACATGATTGACCTCAGCTGACAATTAAAACCAGATAAAATAGTCCCGGTGAGGGCTATTTTTGTTATCTTGATATAGCTAACTTCTTTCTTTATGAAATATCTGTCTGTGCTTATTACTGGACTTGCTTTAATGTCCGCCACCTTAAGCCAGGCGCAATCGGCATTTGATAAAATGACCAACTCCAAGTTGGAAAAGATACTTCACCGGGTATCGGAACAGGTAGATCGAATTCCTGGCAGTGAAGATGCTCCGGGTAGATGGAAAATGGTTTACATGCAGCGAGAGTTGTTTGTCATTACCGACGAAGCCGCTAATAGAATGAGGGTAATGACTCCCATCATTGAGGAAGAAAACCTGGATGTTGAAGACATGAAAGTTCTGCTGGAAGCCAATTTTGACCGGGCATTGGATGCAAAATACAGCCTCTACCAAGGTTTCCTTTGGTCGTCTTTTACCCACCCACTGCAAGAACTTACCGTAGAGCAATTCAAGGACGCCCTTAAGCAAGTAGCCACATTGGCCGATCGATACGGGGACACCTATAGCAGTACGGACCTGGTATTTGGTGGAGAATCAGAAAACTAAAGACGGTTGATAATCTTCGCCAGAGATAGGTGCTTTTTAGTTGAACACCAATGCCTGTCCACAAAGAATCATCTGCATTTATTTAACCCAACATTACATAGCTCCAAATCTGTATTGAATTAACACAAATAATTTGGCGGTTTTAGTGATCTTTGTTCACAATGGAAGTTCGCTTATTAATCCTGTTTCTTTTTATATCGACAGCCTATAACATTAGGGCCCAGCAGTCAAAAATCGTTTCTTTCGAAGAACCGGTGGCGGAGCTGGGAACAATAATTGATGACCAGGGGGAGGTGAACCATCGATTCACATTCACTAATCTCACCGATGATTCTTTACAGGTGGAGCGGGTTACAACCAGTTGTGGATGCACTTCAACAACTTGGTCCAAAGGTCCAATTCCCTCAGGTGATATGGGCTTTATCGTAATACAGTTTGATCCATACAATAGACCAGGTCCGTTTGAAAAATATGCAGTGGTCCACTATAAAGAAAGACCTGACTCTCTGATATTAAAGATAAAGGGATTCGTGGAACCAGCCTCAGAATCTATGGCAGAGTTATATCCCCTGAAGATAGGAGCGTTAAGAGCCAAGGAAAAGTTTTTAGATCTGGGGACAATCACCAAAAAGACCCTTTATTCACAAAGTTTTGAGGTATACAATGATGGCGATCAGATTCTGGTATTTGCTGACGACATGGAGGGACCAAATCATATAACCGTTACTTTCGAGCCCTATACCTTAAGACCCAAATCGAAAGGTAAAATTTGGGTCCATTATGATGTAAGGGCTAAAAATGATCTGGGGTTTTTCAGAGAAGACATTGCTATTTTTACTTATGAGCAGGATGACGCTCGTAAGGACTTCACTATTACAGCAACTTTATTAGACATTCCCTCTGAAATGACCCCTAAATCACCTAAAGTCCACTTTGCCAAAACTGAGATTGATTTTGGCATAAAGCAACAGGGCGATACAGTAAATGTGCAATTTCATGTACAAAATCAGGGTCAGTCAGCGCTCCAGTTTAAAAAAGTGTTTGGGAATTGCAATTGTATCAGGGTAAGCATGGAGAAAGAACTGTTGAGTCCGGGAGAATCAACCAACATTGCAGTGAGGTTTCTTACCCACGATCGAGTGGGTAATCAGGAAAAAACAGTAACAATATTCACCGATGATCCACAATTGCCAGTGGCAATTCTCACCCTAAAGGGTCGATTACGGGGACCCAGGAACTAGTTAGTTAAAAGCTGGAATACCGGTGATCTCATTTCCTAATATAAGGAGGTGAATATCATGAGTACCTTCATAAGTAATTACTGATTCCAGGTTCATCATATGGCGCATGATGGAATAGTCTCCGGTAATACCCATTCCACCATGGATTTGTCTGGCTTCTCGGGCAATTTCTAAAGCAACGGCCACATTATTTCTTTTTGCCAGTGATATCTGAGCAGTAGTGGCTTTCTGTTGATCCATTAGACTGCCTAGTCGCCAGTTCAATAATTGGGCTTTGGTGATCTCGGTGAGCATTTCAGATAACTTTTTCTGGATTAACTGGAAAGAAGCAATGGGTTTTTCAAATTGAATCCGTTCCAGAGCGTATTTGCGAGCTGAATAATAACAATCCATGGCTGCTCCAATAGCCCCCCAAGCTATGCCGTAACGGGCGGAGTCCAGACACAATAAAGGTGCTCCTAATCCACTTTTAACGGGCAATAAATTTTCTTTGGGAATTTTAACGTTATCAAAAACCAGCTCTCCGGTACAACTGGCTCTTAAGGACCACTTCCCATGAGTTTCAGGCGTACTAAAACCTTCCAACCCCCGCTCTACGATCAATCCATGAATCCGGCGGTCCTCGTCTTTTGCCCATACTATCGCTATATCAGCCACAGGAGCGTTGGAGATCCACATTTTCGAACCATTAAGCAAATAGTGATCACCTTGGTCACGGAAGTTGGTGGTGAGTCCAGCAGGGTTAGATCCGTGATCCGGTTCAGTCAGACCAAAGCAGCCCAACATTTCACCATTGGCCAGTTTGGGTAAATACTTTCTTTTTTGTTCCTCGGTGCCAAACATGAATATTGGATACATGACCAAAGATCCCTGAACTGAAGCGGTACTACGCATACCGGAGTCCCCTCTTTCTATTTCCTGCATGATCAAGCCATAGGAGACATAATCAAGACCCCCGCCACCGTATTGGGTGGGAATCGTCGGCCCGAATGCCCCAATTTCACCAAACTTCTTTACTATGTCCTCAGGAAAAATAGCTTGTTGACACCAGTCTTCAATAAAAGGTGTAATCTCTTGCTTAACAAAGGCCCGCATTGAGCTTCGTATTAGTTGTTGCTCATCATTCAACAGATCGTCGAGTTGATAAAAGTCTGGAGATTCGTAATGGTCTTTTCCGGTATATTTTGCCCCAGAACCACCTCCTTGTAAGGTATTTGATGACATTTTGTTATTTTGTTTACTTCAAATTATCCAAATTTACATATTATAGAAAGCACCGTTCACTGTCTTGAGATTAATTTAATTCAAGTTTCGGGTTTTTCAAAATAAGGACCACCAAGTTGGAATCCTGATATGTTAACAGAATTAGGAGTGTTTTGAGGTTAGCGCTACTCTTTTCATTATTGTACGTTGGGATACCTATAAAAATGGTGCCTCAAGGGCAAAAAATTACCATTTATTTTGATCAGGATTTAAAGAATACCAAGGAAGAGTATTTTTTAAAAGACGGCACCCAATTACTGGAGGGACCTTACACTTCCTATTATATCGATGGACAAACAAAGGAGCAGGGAAGCTATCTTGAAAATGACCCTGTGGGTATCTGGGAATATTATTATGAAAACGGCAATATAAAAATGACTGGGGAAATCCTGGACAATCAAAACTATGGCTATTGGAAGTACTATTATGAGAATGGAAATCCTAGTATGGAGGGTGATTTATATGAAGGCGTTAGAGAAGGGGTGTGGCAATACTACTTTGAGAATGGATCTTTAAAAGCACGTGGTGAATTTGAAAAAGGGCAGCGGGTATTGATATGGAATTGGTTTTATGAGGGAGGTCCATTAAAATCACAGATCTACTATCAAAACGATCGGGGAGAATATAAGGAATTTTTTAATTCAGGTAAACTGAAATCTTCCGGAATCAAGATAAAGGACAAGAATGAGGGAGCATGGGAATATTACTACGAGAACGGGACAATCCAAGGAAGAGGTGGCTATATACAGGGAACAAGAGAAGGCCTTTGGGAGTTTTACTACCCCAATGCAGTGGTATCCGCTCGAGGAACTTATAAAGACGGTTTGAGTGAAGGTGAATGGGCTTATTACAATGAAGAGGGGATATTAACCTCACAGGGAGCTGAACGTGCAGGTCGTAAGGACGGCTATTGGCATTTGTATTATGATGATGGGAGCATAAAAGGGCGGGGTCTTTTCAAAAATGGGGAAGGTTTCTACAAAGAATATTATGAAAACGGTGCACTGAAGATTAGCGGATTGGTAAAAAATGGGGTCAACGAGGGCAAATGGCTATATTATTATGAAGATGGTATTCTTGAAGGTGAAAGTCGGTTTATAAATGGAACTGGCGAGTATAAAGGATACTATAAGGACGGGGCATTAAAAATAGAGGGTACACTAGAAGATGGCGTCAAAACCGGAATCTGGACGCTTTACAATAATGATGGAAGCCTGGCTGGATATTATAAGACCTACTATGAGGATAGCATACCTGTATTCCGGGTAATTGAGGACAAGTCAGTACCTCTGGATACTACCAAAGTGGTTTACGATAAACCAGAATACTTATTTAAGAAAAGGAAAATCCGCTATTTTCGACCACAGGTAAATGAGTTTAGAGGCATCATTCTTGGATTCAATCCCGTTTCCATGGCATTTGGCAGTATCCCCTTCACTTTTGAATATTATTTACAGGAAAGATTGGGATACGAACTACAGTATAGTATTATACGGGACCCTTTTTTTACCAGCGACCGCAATGTAAGAATCAACGAAATATATGAGCGTGGATATTCACTGGCCCTTCGCCAAAAGCTATACCATCCGGATCACCGCTTTGGAATGTTTTACTTTGGACATGAGTTACGGTTCACTACCGTTGATCATTTCGCAAATATCGTGGATTCACTTGGCATCGTAAATAGTTTGGTTATCGGTGCGGCAGAAAAACGTTTTGAGTACTCAGTTTTGGCTGGCTATCGTTTTATTAAGGATGCAGGAGGTACTGGCATTACCATTGATGCTTTTATTGGTGTGGGAATTGGGTACCGTGATTTTGATCAGGATTATCCGCAAAATGAGGAATTTGAGGAAATATTTAAAGACGTGGAAAAGGATAAACTAAGTATTCCATTCCGGTTCGGAATCAACATCGGATATATGCTGGAAGCAAGATAATGATTAAGTTCACTTATCTGTGATGAAAACCACCATAAATCTTTCATTACCACCTCAAGTAGCTCTGGATATAGAGAAACTTGATCAATACCTGGCAAAAAAATTTCAAACATCATCTAAAGATGCTATAAACTACTTAGTCCGAAAACGGTCTATTGACGCCCGTAAAGCACCGGTACAGGTACATTTGCAACTGGATATTTACACCGAAGAACCGGCTGCCCAAGATTTCGATTATAAAGATCATTTGCAATTTGTAGGCCAAAAGAATCCGGTGATCATTGTGGGAGCTGGGCCGGCGGGTTTATTTGCAGCCTTGCGTCTGATCGAGATTGGAGTAAAACCAATAATCATTGAGCGGGGAAAAGATGTGAGATCTCGAAGACGAGATTTGGCGGCTATTAACAAGCAACACCTGGTAAACCCAGATTCAAACTATTGTTTTGGCGAAGGTGGGGCGGGTACATACTCTGACGGAAAGCTCTATACACGCTCCAAGAAAAGAGGAGATATCAGGAAAGTATTGGAAATATTGGTTTCCCATGGTGCACCAAAAGACATTTTGGTAGATGCTCACCCTCATATAGGTACAAATAAGTTACCCAAAGTTGTTAAAGAAATGAGGGAGTCCATTTTGATGTCAGGGGGAGAAGTACACTTCAATACCACCATCGATAATTTAATTATACACAATGATAGAATTGCTGGTGTGATGGATCGGTCCGGGCAAAAATATCAAGGAGACGCGGTGATACTGGCTACTGGTCATAGTGCCAGGGACATATATTCCATGCTTCACTCATCTGGGGTTAAAATTGAGGCCAAGCCGTTTGCATTGGGGGTTCGGGTGGAACACCCTCAGGCATTAATTGACGCTATCCAGTATCATGGGGCGGAAAGGGGCTTGCTCCCAGCGGCTACTTACTCTTTAAGCCATCAAATTAGTAGCAACCCAGCTCGAGGAGTATTCTCATTTTGTATGTGTCCAGGTGGATTTATAGTGCCTGCAGCTACCAATCCGGGAGAAGTAGTAATGAATGGCATGAGCCCCTCAAAAAGAGACTCGAGGTTTGCCAACTCCGGGATAGTAGTTTCTGTATCCCAGACAGATTTTACAAAGTTTAGCAAGTATGGTCCATTAGCCGGCATGTACTTTCAACAGTCTATCGAGAAAAATGCCTGTATTATCGCAGGAAATAGCCAGACTGCACCAGCTCAAAGATTAATGGATTTTTTGAATGGACGTTTGTCCTCAGATCTTCCGGAGACTTCCTATCAACCGGGAATAACTTCGGAAAGCCTGAAAGAGGTGCTTCCTTCTCAAATTGAGGAGGGAATTAAGTACGGATTTAGGGTGTTTGGTAAAAGAATGAAAGGTTATTTAACCAATGAAGCAACATTGTTAGGAGTTGAAAGTCGTACTTCTTCTCCAGTTAAAGTCCCACGAGATCCTAAAACCCTGCAGCACCCTCAGGTTGAGGGATTATTTCCTTGTGGTGAAGGAGCTGGCTATGCAGGTGGAATAATGTCAGCGGCTATGGATGGAATTCGGTGTGCTGAAGCAGCGGCTAGATTCGAGTAAAATTAGTCACCTAAATTGCGTATTTTTGTGTTTTTTAAAAGATACTATGAGCACAGACAAAAACAAGCAAAATTCCAGTTATTCAGCAGAAAATATTCAGGTCTTAGAGGGCCTGGAGGCAGTACGTAAAAGACCGGCCATGTTTATTGGTGATTTAGGGTTGAAGGGCATGCATCACATGGTTTGGGAAGTGGTCGATAATAGTATTGACGAGGCCATGGCTGGATATTGTACTGAGATTAAGGTCCAAATAAATGAAGACAACAGTATCACCGTAGAGGACAACGGCAGGGGAATACCTACTGATATGCATCACAAGGAAAAACGATCTGCCTTAGAGGTTGTAATGACAGTATTGCACGCCGGCGGAAAATTTGATAAGGACACCTACAAGGTATCTGGTGGATTGCACGGAGTTGGGGTAAGTTGTGTAAATGCACTTTCATCCCAATTAATAGTAACTGTCAACAGAGATGGGAAGATCTACCAACAAGAATACAGCCAGGGGATACCAAAATATAAAGTAAAGGAAATTGGAACCACCGATACCACTGGCACAAAAGTACATTTTGTTCCTGACTACACTATTTTTAATGTAAGCGAATACAACTACGATACCATCGCTTCAAGATTAAGGGAACTATCATATCTCAATGCCGGAATCAAAATGCATTTAAAGGATCTAAGGGAAAAGGACGATGACGGGAATTATAAAGAAGAAAGTTTTTTATCACATGGGGGACTGATTGAATTTGTCAAATATCTCGACTCCACCCGCCAGAGCCTGATTCCTGAGCCTGTTTACATCGAGGGAGAAAAAAATGGTTTTCCCGTTCAGGTAGCCCTTAACTATAACACGTCTTTTTCAGAGAATGTTATTTCCTATGTTAATAATATTAATACCATCGAAGGTGGCACTCATGTTGCCGGCTTCCGCAGGGCTTTAACCAGGACACTTAAAGCATATGCCGATCGATCGGGCCAATTAGATAAAGTAAAAGTAGAGATAAGTGGAGATGATTTCAGGGAGGGACTAACCGCTGTGATATCGGTTAAAGTTGCCGAACCTCAGTTTGAGGGTCAAACAAAAACCAAGTTGGGGAACTCTGAAGCCATGGGTGCTGTAGATACCACAGTAAGCACTATGTTGCAGTACTACCTGGAGGAAAACCCCAAACAAGCTAAGATAATAGTAAGTAAAGTGATTCTGGCTGCTCAGGCAAGGCACGCAGCCCGAAAAGCCAGGGAGATGGTCCAACGAAAGAATGTGCTGTCAGGCACTGGGCTTCCAGGGAAATTGGCAGATTGTTCAGATTCGGATCCCACGGTATGTGAGTTATATTTGGTAGAGGGAGATTCGGCAGGAGGATCTGCAAAACAGGGCAGGGACCGGAATTATCAGGCTATTCTACCTTTAAGGGGTAAAATTCTTAATGTCGAGAAGGCACAAGAACACAGAATATATGAAAACGAAGAAATAAAGAACATGATTACCGCACTTGGCGTCAGTTTTGGAACGTTAGAGGACGAGAAAGCCTTGAATATGGTAAAATTGAGATATCATAAAATAATAATCATGACGGATGCAGATGTGGATGGAAGTCACATTCGAACCCTGATCCTCACTTTTTTCTTTAGATACATGCACGAGTTAATAGAAAAAGGTTATTTGTATATCGCCCTGCCACCTCTATACTTGCTTAAAAGAGGCAAGCAAGAAAAATATTGTTGGACTGATGAAGAAAAGGACCGAATTATTAAGGAGATGGCCCCTGAAGGCAAAGAAGATTCTGTAAGCCTTCAGAGATACAAAGGTCTGGGGGAAATGAACCCGGACCAACTCTGGACTACCACCATGGATCCGGAAACCAGGAGTTTAAAGAAAGTGACCATCGAATCAGCTGCCGAAGCCGATCATTTATTTTCAATGTTAATGGGAGATGATGTAGCTCCCCGGAGGGAGTTCATTGAAAAAAATGCCAAATATGCCAACGTCGATATTTAGGGCGGAATAATTTTATTCTGCGAGTTATCAATTGAGGATATGTTAGTTGGAGATAAAAATGTTTCAAGAATCTCAGGGGATGCTTTCGAGGGGGCAAACTCATTTATTGAAAAAAGCGACTATGTCAGTAGGGACCTCAGCTGGCTAAACTTCAACAATCGTGTGCTGGATCAGGCTAAAAATAACCAACGCACAATCTTTGAACGGTTGAAATTCATTGCAATATCCGCTTCTAATTTGGATGAATTCTTTATGATCCGGGTAGGATCCCTATACAATTATCTGGACTATGGACGCAGACGAGTTGATTACTCTGGCTTAAGGGAGCTGCCCTTCAGAGAAAAATTACTCAAAGAGAGCAAGACGTTTTTTCAAAACGTAAATGAATATTATACCGAACAGCTAAAACCTCTTTTTAAGCAAAACGGGTTCGAAATAATGAATGTCGACCAGTTGGACGACAAGCAGCGGGAAAAAGTAAAGTTGTATTTCGAAAAGACCATTTATCCAATGCTCACACCTATGGCATATGATTCTTATCACACATTCCCTGTGCTAATGAACAATGTGATGACTTTTGGAGTAGTAACCAAAAGTCCAGGTGATATGATTGCTGTGGGTAAGAAAGAAAAATTTAACAGAAAGATCTCTTTTGTCCAGATACCCCCAAACCTGCCTAAATTTTATGAATTACCAGAGGAGAACATACTGATCTTTGTCCCCATTGAGGATATAATAGCAAAACATATTGAGTGGTTATTCCGCAACATTCCAATCCAGGATATTTGTCTCTTCAGACTTACCCGTAACGCTGACTTCTCGGTAGAAGAAAGTGACGATATAGAGGCCAATTTTTTGGAAGAGATGAAACGAAAGCTCAAAACCAGAAAAACGGGCAGGGTAGTGCGGATTGAAATGTCCGTAAAAAGTAACAAGTGGTTATTGAAACTGTTAAAAAACCGTTGGGATCTGGATGAGAATAACATATTCTGGGTCCCCAAAGAAAGCCTTTTCGATTTTACCAGGCTTTGGCAGATAGTTGGTCATCAACATTTCAGCGATCAGATACCTGCTCCACATGAGACAGTTAAGCCTTTGAGTTATGCTGAATCCGGAGCTAGTGATATCTTCGAAGTATTAAAAAGCAAAGATATACTGTTGCATTTTCCTTACAATAGTATTGAACCGTTGGTGCATTTGATCGAAAAGGCATCCGAAGATCCTGATGTGCTTTTGATCAAACTAACGATATACCGGCTTGCCAAGGAATCAAGAGTTGTGGAGGCTTTGCACAAAGCAGCTGAGAATGGAAAACACGTTTCAGTTCTTTTCGAAGTTAAGGCCCGATTTGATGAGGAGAACAACATGCGGCATGCCCAGAGATTGCAAAAAGCAGGGTGTTTTGTGATTTATGGGATAAGTCGTTATAAAACACATACAAAGCTATTGTTAATAGTGCGTAAACAGGGCAAACAGATTACCAGCTATGTCCATATGGGCAGTGGAAACTACAATGAGGACACCGCAAAGATTTACTCTGACATAGGGATATTGAGTACTAATGAGGTATATGTTCAGGATGTATCGGAGTTTTTTAATGTGATAACCGGACATTCCAGTCCTAAATTGTACAAAAGGTTGATTACTGCCCCAAAGGAAATGCGTAACAAGCTCATTGAGTTAATTGGCGTGGAAAGTAACAACGCTAAGAAAGGACTTCCCAGCGGCATTGTGATCAAGATAAACTCTCTTCAGGACAAAGAAGTAATAGATGTCTTGTACGAAGCTTCAGAGCAAGGAGTACCCATTAAACTGATGGTACGGGGTATATGTTGTTTGCGACCAGGCCGTATAGGCTTAAGTGAAAACATTGAGGTATATTCTATCGTTGGTGATTTTCTGGAACACTCACGGATTTACTATTTCCACAATAATAATGATCCTAAAGTGTACGGCGGAAGTGCGGATATTATGGTAAGAAGTTTTGACCGTCGCCTGGAATCTTTGTTCCTTATTAGTGATGCAAAATTAAAACAGGAAGCAATAAATATTCTGGCATATTCGCTAAAGGACAATCAAAATTCATATGCCATGCTGGAGGATGGCAGATATGTGGTCAATGAAGCTAATGAAGCTCCTAAATTCAATATCCACGAAGAATTTTTTAAAGTTGCCGAATCAGAAGTAATGGTCGCGAAATTGTTTTAAGCGCTACGGATTTCCCTTTGCTTAGTTCTTTTTACGGAAATTGTTATTAAATTGCCCCCTGCTTATCAAGAAAGACTGAGGGATCGGGCCCGATGATGTCTTAGCAACCTTCCCTGCTCAATGGGAGGTGGTGCTAATTCCCACTGCAGATGCAGACCAGATGAGTTTCCCCCCATGCCTTTCTGGATAAGTACAAATTAACAATCCATGAAGGGACAGTTTCAAAGCTTATTAAAAGAGAGAGTTCTGGTGTTGGATGGTGCAATGGGCACCAGTATCCAAAACTATCAGTTATCAGAGGAGGATTATAGAGGAGATCGATTTCGGGATCACCCTCACGATCTAATTGGTAACAATGATTTATTATCTATTACCAAACCTGAGATCATTAAAGAAATACATCGAGCGTTTTTAAACGCTGGTTCAGACATAATTGAGACCAATACCTTTAATAGTACCAGCATTTCTCAAGCGGATTACCATTTGGAGGACTATGTGGGTGAAATTAATTTTTCTTCAGCCCAATTAGCCAAGGAAGTGGCGACAGAGTTTTCTGCTAAAAATCCATCTAAACCTAGGTTTGTGGCGGGATCGATAGGACCTACCAATCGTACGGCATCTATGTCCCCGGATGTAAACAATCCGGGGTTTCGAAGTGTTTCATTCGATGACCTGGTAGAAGCATATAGGGAGCAAACGTTAGCCTTGATAGAAGGAGGAGTAGATATATTGTTGTTGGAAACAATAT
Source organism: uncultured Roseivirgaceae bacterium (assembly GCA_964488585.1). Classification (GTDB taxonomy): domain Bacteria; phylum Bacteroidota; class Bacteroidia; order Cytophagales; family Cyclobacteriaceae; genus SZUA-3. Next base: position 15,055 of record CAZAWQ010000564.1, on the reverse strand, counting down.
TCGATACCTTGAATTCGAAAGCTGCATTATTTGCAATTCAGGATATACCGGCATGTCAGAATATGCCGCTGATGGTGTCGGTTACTATTACTGATGCCAGTGGACGAACTTTATCAGGACAAACCACCGAGGCATTCTTAATATCTGTTTCACATGCTCCCATCACCTGTATTGGTTTGAACTGTGCACTGGGAGCTGCTCAATTGAGACCTTACCTACAGGTACTTGCGAAGACCGCCCCATTTTTTGTTAGTGTACATCCCAATGCGGGATTGCCCAATGAGTTTGGCGGTTATGACCAAACACCTGAGCAAATGGCCGATCAAATTGAATTATTTCTAAAAGAAGGGCTGGTCAATATTATTGGAGGATGTTGCGGTACCACTCCCGAACACATAAAAGCACTCTCGAATCTGGCAGGAAAGTATTCCACAAGATCAGTCCCTGAACTAGCATGATTAAAGAGAATTCATCCATACCTTATCTTAAGCTCAGCGGCTTGGAGCCTTTGATTATTTCTCCAGACACCAATTTTGTCAATATTGGAGAGCGAACCAATGTAACTGGATCAAGGCGTTTTTTAAGGCTTATTAAAGAAGAAAGATTCGAAGAGGCACTTTCAGTGGCTTTGGATCAAGTAAGAGGCGGGGCTCAAATCCTGGATGTGAATATGGATGAGGCCATGATTGATGGGAAAGCAGCCATGGTTACTTTTTTAAACCTCATTGCCTCCGAGCCAGAAATCTCCAGGATCCCCATCATGATCGATTCATCAAAATGGGAAATAATTGAGGCTGGCTTGAAATGTTTACAGGGTAAAGGAGTAGTAAACTCTATAAGTCTGAAAGAGGGAGAGCAAATATTTTTGGAGCAGGCACAGAAGATCAATGCTTACGGAGCGGCGGTAGTGGTAATGGCCTTTGATCAAAAGGGACAAGCGGATAACTATGAGAGACGGGTGGAAATTTGTGAGCGATCTTACCGGTTGATGACTGAACAGGTTGGGTTTAATCCTCAAGATATTATTTTCGATCCCAATATTTTTCCAGTGGCCACTGGACTTGAAGAACATCGAAAGAATGCACTGGACTATTTTCAAGCGGTGCGATGGATTCGGGAGCACCTTCCTGGTGTACAGATCAGTGGGGGAGTAAGCAATGTTTCGTTTTCATTTCGGGGGAATAACAAGGTTCGGGAAGCTATGCATTCTGCATTCTTGTTTCATGCAATCCAGCACGGCATGAATATGGGCATAGTGAATCCAACCATGCTGGAAGTATATGACGATATCCCCAAAGATCTTTTAGAGCGAGTGGAGGATGTGTTGCTAGACCGCAATGATGATGCTACCGAGCGATTGTTGGAAATAGCACAGCAGTTTAAGAATGAAACAACTCAAGAGATCGAGGTACTGGAATGGCGTAATAATTCTGTTGAAAAAAGATTGTCTCATGCTTTAATTAGGGGCATTGTTGATTTTGTAGTGGAAGACACCATTGAAGCCTTAGAAAAATATCAGATCCCTTTGAAGGTAATTGAGGGGCCATTGATGGATGGAATGACCGTGGTGGGGGATTTGTTCGGGTCGGGAAAGATGTTCTTGCCGCAGGTAGTGAAGAGTGCCAGGGTGATGAAGAAGTCGGTAGCCTATTTGGAGCCTTTCATGGAGGCTGAGAGAAAGAAAAGCAAGGTTAAAAATGCTACTCGTATTTTGTTGGCTACGGTAAAAGGTGATGTACATGATATTGGAAAGAATATAGTTGGAGTAGTAATGGCCTGCAATGGTTACGATATTGTTGACCTGGGTGTGATGGTTCCCGCTGATAAAATCTTGCAAGCTGCCAGGGATAAAAATGTTGACATGATCGGACTAAGTGGTTTGATAACCCCATCGTTAGATGAAATGGTAAACCTGGCAGGCGAAATGGAACGACAAAATATGAAAATACCCTTACTGATTGGTGGGGCAACTACCAGCAGATTACATACTGCAGTCAAGATCGATCCTGTTTATAGTGGAACTGTTTTGCACGTATTGGACGCCTCTCGAAGCGTTCCTGCGGTCAGTAAACTAAAAGGTGAAGGGAAAGAGGAGTTTCATAAGGAAATCAAAAGTGAATACCAGGACCTCAGGGATTCACATGCCCTACGCATCAGTAATAAGCAATATTTGACATTGGATGAAGCCAGAAAGAATCAATTTGCCATTGATTGGAGTAGTCATCATGGAGTTAAGTCCAAGTTAACTGGAACCAAAGTATTTAAGGACTTTCCACTAGAACAAATAAGGCCATATATTGATTGGACACCGTTTTTCCAAACCTGGATGCTTAAGGGTAAGTACCCAGCTATTCTTGATCACCCACAAGTAGGGGAGGAAGCGGCAAAACTATATGCAGATGCCAATCAAATGTTGGATGAGCTCATTGCGGATAAATCGTTGAGTGCCGGTGCGGTGGTTGGTATATTTCCCGCAAATAGTGCCGGGGACGATGTGAAGGTTTTTGAGGATGACCAAAGATCTTCAACGTTAGCCACTGTACATTTTTTAAGGCAGCAAGGTAAAAAAGGGAAAGATTTACCCAACTTCTGTCTTTCTGATTTTGTGGCCCCTGAAAACACCGGCATTTCTGACTATTTCGGGTTTTTTGCGGTAACAGCAGGATTGGGTATCGAATCTTTGCTAAAAAAATATCAGGCCCAGCATGATGATTACCAAAGTATAATGGTAAAAGCGCTGGCTGACCGGCTGGCTGAGGCTCTGGCTGAACTTATGCACGAAAAAATGCGAAAAGAAATGTGGGGCTATGCGCCTAAGGAGCATTGGGACCATCCGGCTTTAATAAAGGAGATGTACACCGGAATTAGACCAGCACCCGGATATCCTGCGTGCCCAGACCACACTGAAAAACGTACCCTGTTTCATATCCTTCAGCCCGAACAAAGATTGGGCATAAGGTTAACCGAGTCTTACGCCATGTATCCGGCCGCGTCGGTAAGTGGGTACTATTTGGGAAACCCGGAAAGCCGATATTTTGGGCTTGGTAAAATAGGAAAGGACCAGGTTCTGGACTATGCAGCGCGTAAAGAATTGTCGGTGGAAGAAATAGAAAAGTGGTTGATGCCCAATTTAAATTACCAACCCTAACAAGCTCTAAATGAAAATTATTGAACATTTAAACAATGCCAAGAATACCTTATTCAGCATTGAAATTTTACCTCCCTTAAAGGGCCAGAGTATTCAGAGCCTTTTCGACCACCTGGATCCTTTGATGGAATTTAATCCGCCGTTTGTGGACGTTACCTACCATCGTGAAGAGTACGTTTACAAGGACAGGGGGCATGGATTACTTGAAAAAAGAGCAATCAAGAAACGACCAGGTACTGTAGGCATCTGTTCAGCAATAAAAAACAAGTACAATGTGGACACTGTACCTCACATTATCTGTGGTGGATTTACCAGGGAGGAAACAGAGAACGCATTAATCGATCTAAATTTTCTGGATATACACAATGTGCTATTAATTAGGGGAGATGCAATTAAATCTGAGGGTGATTTTAAATCCGAAGAACTTGGTCACCGATTTGCCATCGATCTGGTTGATCAGGTGGTGAAAATGAATCAAGGAAAATACCTGGATGAGGAATTATTAAATGCTAATCCAACAGATTTTTGCATTGGTGTAGCAGGTTATCCTGAAAAACATTTTGAAGCGCCAAACTTGATGTTTGATATACAATATTTGAAAAGAAAGGTTGATTCAGGTGCCCAGTATGTGGTAACTCAGATGTTCTTTGATAATCAAAGATATTTTGACTATGTAAACAAATGCCGGGAAATAGGAATAGAGGTTCCTATAATTCCAGGGTTAAAGCCAATTACTATTAAGCGGCAAAATACTATACTTCCCAGGATATTCTATATTGATATTCCGGAAGCTTTATCTGACGAAATTGAAAAATGCAAGGACAATAATCAAGTAAAACAGGTAGGGGTAGAGTGGGCTATCCAACAGTCAAAAGAACTAATGGAATTTGGCGTGCCCAGCTTACATTTTTATTCCATGGGTAAAGCAGAACCAGTATATCAGATTGCTTCGGCCTTATTTTAAGAGTGGTTTGACGCCAGGGCCTTTTCAAGATCTTCTGGGGTATCTATACCTTGGGCGTGGTAGTTGGTGGTAAGCACTTTGATACAATAACCATTCTCCAGCCATCTTAATTGCTCCAAACCCTCTGCTTGTTCCAGGGATGACATGGCTAATTGTGTTATTTCCTGCAGTATATCTGAACGATATGCATAAATTCCAATATGCTGGTAGTACTGGTGTGAACTAATCCATTCGTCGACTGAATGGGCCCTTTGAAATGGTAATGGTGATCTGCTGAAATAGATCGCCTTACCTCGGCTATCAATAATTACTTTGACACAATTAGGGTCAATCAGTAATTCTTGCATTTCAATTCGCCTGGCCTGGGTAGCAATTTGAACATCAGGTACAAGGTTTTTACATAGGTCATCTATTTGTCTGGGGTCAATAAACGGTTGGTCTCCCTGTATATTCACTACAAAATCATATCCATCCGGCTCTAATTCCATTGCTTCCCTACAGCGATCTGTTCCACTGGGATGGTCCTCACTGGTCATACAGACCTTTCCACCAATTCCATTTATGTGATCAAAAATTTTAGGATGATCGGTAGCCACTACTACTCTATCCAAACCTTCTGTCAGCATAGCCTGTTCATAAACTCTTTGTACCATGCTTTTACCATGCACATCGGCAAGAGCTTTTCCCGGAAACCTGGAAGAATGATATCGTACTGGAATGATGCCTAGAATGCTCATTACTCCACTTTTTTTACCTTTAATGAGGTTCCTTCTTCTCCTATCACTTTGATGGTTTCGCCTTCTTCCACGTACTCACCCCGAGTAGAGGCATCCAGAACTACCTCTCCAATAAGAACTTTTCCGCTGGGTCTCAACACAGTATATGCTGTTCCCTGTTCTCCCATATATGATCGAGATTGAAAGTTTGAGGTATAACCCTCCTTGGCATTTTGCACATCAAGCAGTGCAACCCGTCTGAAGAAGTTGCTTTCGGTGAATCTCACCCCTCCAAAGAACATCACAATTACTGCCCCAAGCAGACCAATTAAGGTAGTGAATACTGCAATAAACACCTCCTCCGACGGCACAAAGGAAAAATCAAAGACATCGTTGTTAATCATGACTAATGAAAGCCCACCAATAGTAAGGATCAAACCTGATACTCCTGCAAGACCAAACCCAGGTATCACGAAAACCTCTAAAGCGATTAATAATAACCCAACCAGAAAAACAATTATTTCCCAATTAGCTGCAAGGCCATTCAAATAGTAAGGTACCAGATATAAGATCCCGGCTACCACTGAAGCTAGAATTGGGAATCCAATTCCAGGAGTTTGCAATTCAAAATAAATACCGCCAATTATTATCAGGATTAGAATGCCGCTAAGGTAAGGGTTCAAAAAAAATGCGATTACCTCCTCCACACTGTTCTTTTGATAACGGAATATTTGATAATCGGAGTAGTTCTGGCGTTGTACAATTTCTATGATGTCATTTACTTGGGCTTCACAATAATGATTGGTGATGGCCTCTGAGGTGGTAAATGTCAGTACTTCCCCTTCCTTGGAAATGCCTGGAATTTCCAGGCTTTCATCTACCATGGCTTCAGCAATTTTTGGATCGCGGTTATTAGCCTCAGCAGTAGAACGCATGATTGAACGCATATAAGATTGATATTTAGCCGGGGCGACCGTGCCGTCAGCGGTAACCACGGTGGCCGCTCCAATTCGGGAACCAGCAGTCATGAATATGCTGTCACAAGCTATGGAGATCAACGCACCAGCGGAGGCAGCGTCTTTATTTATGAAAACAAAAATAGGCACTGGAAATTCCAGAATAGCGGTGCTGATGTCGTCAGCATCGTTTAGTGCCCCACCGGGAGTATCCATGTCAATAATCACCAGTTTCGCGTTTACCTCTTTGGCTTCTTCAAGGGCAAGCCTTACGTAACGGTTCATCCGGGGATCGATCACATCCCGGATCTCCATTACAAATACTGTATCAGATACCGTGGTCTCTTGGGCTAACAACAGGCCCCAATGGATCAAAAGAATACTTCCAAGAATAAGATGTTTCACTTTTAGAATTTTTGTGGATTAAAATTAACCATAAGCAGCCTATTAACATAAAATAAAAGCATATTTGCTCCGTTTCTGATGAAGTACCGGGCTAAAATTCTTGACCCGCAATATTGTTATTTTTGATCAAAGAGAAGATCTTTAAGCATGAATTACAAACGATTGATCATTGCGTTCTTGCTACTGAATTTTCCGACTTTTTTTTCAAATGCTTTAGATATAGATTCCATTGGTATCAAAATTAAAGAAAGTGGAATATATATTCTTCACAGAGTTGATGCCCGAGAAACCCTATACGCCCTGTCTCACCGTTATGGCACCTCGGAAGAATCAATAGTTGATAACAATAATATCACCGGAAACAGTTTGTCGGTTGGTATGGTGCTTCAAATTCCGTGGCAGCACGGGTTGACGCATGCGGTGCAGGCTGGTGAAACCCTTTACTCCATATCTAGATTATATCAGGTCCCGATAGAACAAATAAAGCAGTTGAATGATCTAAGTTCGGATGAGTTAAAAATAGGTATGACATTGAGCATATTGCTTCCGGCTGAGTCCATACCAGCTACTAAATCAAACTACTCCACTGAAGCGAAAAAAGAAGTCAGATCAGAGGAAAAAGAAGTCAGATCAGAAGATGTAGTCCCGGTAAAAGAAAATGGTATAGCAGCAGTTATAGATGGCACTTCAGATACTAAAAAATACTTGGCACTACACCGTATAGCCCCTGTAGGCACCATAATGAGGGTACGAAATGAGATGACGAACTTAAGTGTTTTTGTCAGGGTGGTGGGAAAGCTACCTGACACCGGGACAAATAATAACCTACTTATCCGGTTATCGAAAGCGGCCCAGGAAGCACTGGGTGCCCTGGATGATAAATTCAGAGTGGAACTTTCTTATATTCCTAACCAATGAATAATGGGGGATTTCTAAAAGATTTTCTGGATGAACATTTTGTCCGGTACCATACACGTGAATTCATTCCTCAGGATCCAATTTGTATACCTCATCAGTTCTCCAAAACTCAGGATATAGAAATCAGCGGCTTTTGGGTGGCCATGCTAGCTTGGGGGCAGCGAGGGACCATCATAAAAAAGGGTAGAGAATTAATGCAAATTATGGACAACTCACCCCACGATTTCGTATTGAACTGCTCAGAAAAAGACTTGAAGAGTTTGATGAACTTTAAGCATCGTACCTTCAACAGTACGGATTCCTTGTATTTTGTGGATTTCTTTAAGAGATTTTACCAAACTCATAGTTCATTGGAGGAAGCTTTTTTGCCATTAGAAGGAAAATTCACCGAAATGAGGTCATCCCTGAGCTGTTTTCACCAACGTTTTTTCGACTCTGATCATGCTCCCATACGAACCAGGAAACATGTGGCAACTCCGGATCGAAATTCTGCTTGTAAGCGTATGAATATGTTCCTCCGCTGGATGGTGAGAAAAGACCCAAACGGGATAGATTTTGGAATTTGGAAGAAAATTAAACCCAAAGACCTCATTTGCCCTTGTGATGTTCATGTGATACGAACCGCTCGACGACTAGGACTGGTAAAGAGAAAACAAAACGATTGGAAAATGGCGATTGAGCTGACAGATAAATTGAAAAATTTCGACCCTGATGATCCGGTTAAATACGACTTTGCCCTGTTCGGATTAAGTGTGTTGCACTAACCGGGGACTTTCCACTCTCCCGGTTCTTTTCTCCATTCCTGTAGTAAAGAATACTGTGTGGGACTCACGATTCCCTGTTCTACCGCAAATTCAAGAAGTATATGATAATTACTTAAACTGAACCAGGGAACCTGGGCTTCTGTAAAATTTTTACCAGCAATATCAAATCCATAGGTAAATATGGCAGCTAGTCCAAGGACCTTCATTCCGGCATTCCTCAAGGCGTCTACAGCCTTCAATGAACTACCGCCGGTTGATATCAGGTCTTCCAGGACTACTACCTTTTGGTCATGAGAATACTTGCCTTCAATTAAGTTTTTCAATCCATGCCCTTTCGGTTTTGATCTGACATAAAGGAAAGACAAGTCCAATGAATCCGCTACTAAAACACCCTGAGGTATACCTGCTGTAGCTACTCCAGCAATAGCCTCACATTCTGGGAATACTTGTTTTATCTTTTGGGCCAAACATGATTTTATATATGAACGGACCTCAGGAAATCCCAGTGATATGCGATTGTCGCAATAAATAGGGGAGTGCCACCCAGATGCCCATAAAAAGGGTTTTTCAACATTGAGCTTAACCGCTTGTATCTCCAAAAGTAAGGAAGCTACTTTAATACCTGTTTCCCGGTCGGAGGCGGTTTGAATCATGTTTCGAAAATACAATTTTATTTATTAAAAAAACCTCACTCAAGTTTGCTGAAGTACTTTTATTTTATTCATTTGTACTGAGTTATAAGAAATGTTATGAAGCTATTTGTCAATAGCATACCTGTCCGCATACAAAAACTAAGTAAAGAAGTAAAAATCTTTGATTACGATGTAATTGTAAATGGAGGGAACAAGAATATTTATGTGGGGATGCTGCTGGGAGATGTGCTGATCAATGACGCGTCAATAGCTCAAATTGATCGGACGTTCAAATTGATGAGGAGAAAAAGGCTGCAAAAATTAAGTTCTATTACTTTTACCGTGGACGACAGGGAGTCAGTACGACATTTTGTAAAGAACCGGTTCAGGATTATCAAAGCGGGTGGGGGCGTGGTTAGCAAAAAGAGGATGACACTGATGATCTACAGGTTGAATAAATGGGATCTTCCTAAAGGGAAGCTGGAAAAAAATGAAAAATCAGCGGAAGGAGCGAAAAGGGAAGTAGAAGAAGAATGCGATATTAAAGTGAGTATACGGGGAAAAATTTGTTCTACCTGGCATTCATACTCTTTGAACAGTAAGAACATTTTAAAGAAAACCGTATGGTACGCCATGACCTGTGATGACGATAGCGAAATGAAACCACAAATTTCCGAAGATATTCAGGCAGTTGAATGGAAAGATCAAGAAGAACTTAAGGAAGCCCTTTTCAGTACTTATCCATCAATTAGATATGTAGTCAATCGGTATCAGTCCAAATATGGCGCAACAGCTAAATCTGATAAGGAAGAAAACTCGTGATATCGCCGCCGTATTTATGTACTTCACGGATTATAGAACTACTAATGGAGGCATATTCTGGCGATGTAATAAGGAATACAGTTTCAAGATCCTCATTGAGATAACGGTTTACTTGAGAAATGCTATTTTCGTATTCAAAGTCGGTAGTATTTCTCAAACCACGAAGCAGGTAATTGGCATCATACTTTTTAGCCAGGGTAGCAGTTAGTTGATTATAGTCGATGATTTCTACTGAATCCTGATCAGTAAAGGCAGACCTTATAAAGTCTTTCATTTGGTTAATTTCAAAGTGCCGTTCTTTTTGACTATTGTATCCAATGGCTACAATGATTTTGTCAAATATTTTCAATCCCCGGCATACGATATCATGATGCCCTCTGGTGTAAGGATCGAAAGAACCAGGAAATACGGCGATTTTATCCATATGTCACTCGCAATAAAAAAGCCCCAGCAGATCGAAATATTGTTGCTCCTCGACTTCGTCAAATTCAAAACTGAAATTTAGCACGGACGGACGTTTACCAAATGAGATATTCCTTATGTACTTATACAAAACCTTAAAATACTCTGATTGATTATTGATATTCCCCCACACCTGCACTTTACTAAAGTTGGGATCGAGTTCCAATTGGTCCATAGCAACCATTATATAATTCAATAACTCAGATGGGGTGTGGTGCGCAAATTGATTGCAATAAAGTAGTTTATCGTTTTCGTGAACCAATACCTCTGTTGAATCAATATTTAGAAATAGAGACATTGATTTCAGTTGGCTGGTTTCGCTCTGCCGGGGCACGCCTTCAATTAAAGCACTGCAATAATGCAACAAATGAATATTAAGATTTGGGTATAATTTTTTGAACCAACCGACAATTTTCTTATTTGCCGCAAAGACGTTAACCATCTTACCGGTATTGTGTTTGTAATAGTAACACCCTTCGTCGGTGTTAATTTTACAGTTTAATTTCAGGTAGTCTGGTAGTGATTCTTTGTCAAACAATTGGCTGGGAACCAGTACGGACTTTGGATTCAAGAACGCCAGTTTTATAGAATTCCAAAAACCAGCATTCAGCAGATGATGGCTTTCGAACAATACCTTTAGTGTGTCTACTGTTTCATCAGGCTGATCGTTGCTGCCAATAAGGTAATCTTCCAGCAACAAACAATAGTTGGACTTGATGTCAATGACACATAATTTAAAGTGTTGTTTTCCCAGTAAAAAGTAAAGATTATATTGACTCAGGTGGTCGACATTAAACCTATTACTTTTTACTTTTCTAACTAAATGATAGTCTACCACACTGGTGTATCCCAATTATTCCCAATTTCCAGCGGTTGTTACATCTGTACGGCTACCGAAACGCAGGGGTTTTCGGTTTTTTATCTCATTTTCTTCGCTACGGGTTGGATCAAAAGGTGCTGGATCCACAACCTCTAGTACATCTACCATCACCCCACTTTTATTGATTTTATCGGCCCATAAGAGGAATTTTTTATCTGATCCAGGGACATATGCCAGCCTGCTAATATCAAAGTCTGCAGAGAACAAAGAATCTTTTACCATTACGGAGCCCAAGGTATCTATTTGTACTACCACACTATCTGCTCCATAATCCAAGGTAATGATGGTTTCTTTCCTTTCAGTAATATATATGGTACCAGTATCCACAAAACTCACCAGTTTATCCCAATCGCTGGTGAATACCCCGTTAGACACCTGGTAAGATATTTCAGCATTACGAATTTGCATCAATTTATCTATAACTTTTGCCTCAATTGATTTGATTAATTTTTCCTGTTCTATATCATGCGCGATCCCGCTAATCAGGAAATAAGCCAGTCCAATACTGGCCAGATAAAATACAACAGTTAGTATTTTGGTGGTGTTCATTTTCTGCAAGTTTAGTTATTCCTACAATGATCAGCCAAATCTATGACCAATCAGAACGCTATTTTATGTAATTATTTCCAATTTTGGAAATACCCGTTCAAATTTAAAATCTCTTGGGGATGGTTAATTTCTTTAAATATCGAATGTAACTGTGGCCCATGTTGGTCTTCTAAATCATTTTGTTGAAAGTATCTGACTTCATCAATAATTTGTTGGTCAGGCCCAAGTTCAGGGTCAAAACCTATTTTTAGTTGGCCACCCGTCTGTTTGACTTTGAAAAATAGCTCTACTGCGTGCAATGGAGCGGCATGAAATTCGTTGACGAACATAAATTCCTCAGTGGTGATTATTAGACCAGTTTCTTCAAGGAACTCCCTCTCCAGACATTCACATGCAGACTGTCCATACTCCATACCCCCACCAGGAGGCGCCCATAGATAACCAGCCGCCGATAGCCCCTGATGCCTTACCATTAAAATTCCATGCTCATTAATTAGAATCCCACAAGCTCTTAATCTCAATGCCCCTCCGAAGTTTTCACCCAATTCTTTTTTCATTCGTAGGTCTATTAGTAAACTTATTGCGGTTTTTAACTGCCTATCTAAACATACGAAAGGAAAACAAAACTATTAGCAAGACCTAAATTAAGTGGCCAAAGCAGCAGAGATACTAGCAAGTAAGTTCCCGTTTCAACCTACCAAGGACCAATATCGGTTTTTTAACCTTACCGAACAATTTGTCCTGTCCGATGACCCCAGAACAACACTGGTATTAAAAGGTTACGCCGGCACTGGAAAAACTTCTTTAGTGGGCTCTTTGGTAAAAGTACTCCCATCATTTGGATTTAAGGTAATGTTATTGGCGCCCACTGGAAGGGCGGCCAAGGTGCTGGCTAGATACGCTCGGAAATCAGCCTTTACCATTCATAAGATTATTTATAGGTTAAAAGATAAGGAGGCTCCAGGAGCGGGGTTTTTTCAGTTGAAGAATAACTATTCAAAGAATACTATTTTTATTGTGGATGAAGCATCAATGATTTCAGAGGGGTCCTTAGGAAGTGGTGTGTTATCCGATTTGATTAAATATGTCTTCCAGGGCAACGGCAATAAATTAATGCTTATTGGTGACAACGCTCAGTTGCCCCCCGTAGGTCAATCAGACAGTCTTGCCCTGTCTGAATCCCATCTACAACAAAAATATGGGTTGTCTGTTCTGTCTGTGGAACTCAACGAAGTTATGCGTCAATCCATGGATTCTGGAATTTTAAAAAACGCCAATTCCTTGCGGCAGGAAATGAAGAATTCCACGCCTGAGGTAAAATTCACTTTAAAACTTGAAGGTATTTTTAAGATGAATGGCGACCGCTTGGAAGAAGGACTACGATACGCTTATGACAAGTACGGAATGGGAGAGACCATAGTTATTTGCCGTTCTAACCGAAATGCTGTGGATTACAACAGACATATTCGGCATGCCCTTTTATTTTATGAACAAGAGTTGGAAGCTGGTGATCAGATCATGATAGTACGCAATAATTACTTCTACAAACCTGAGCACTCGCCCATGGGGTTTTTGGCCAATGGGGAGTTTGCGGAAATAATGAAGATCATAAGTTTCGAAGAAAAATATGGGCTTCGTTTTGCAGATATTGAGATTCGCTTACTGGATGACCCTACTAGTCAACGACTTGTAGTAAAAGTAATACTGGATACACTGCACTCTACCCATCCGTCGCTGTCAGAAGAACAGTTTCGGTCGCTTTATGAGCAGGTAAGACAGGATTATAACGGCAATATGAATAGTAGTGAGGTGAAGAATGCTTTAAAAATTGACCCTTACCTCCAATCATTACAGATAAAATTTGCCTATGCATTAACTTGCCATAAATCACAAGGAGGGCAGTGGAAGGCCATATTTTTAGACAAAGGGTATATACCTCCAGAGCAACTTAATCTTGACTATTTGCGTTGGTTATATACTGGTGTGACCAGAGCAACGGACGAATTGTTCCTGGTTAACTTTGATCCTTCTTTTTTCAACAGTTAGGCAAGGTTATTGTAAGATTGACTTGAATATGATAAGTTTGTTAAGGAATTAATTAGTAAAACAATAAAGTTATGACTAGAAAATTTTTTGCGTTGTCCTTATTACTGGCCGGATTTGTACTGATCTTACCGGCTCAGTCACAAAATGAAGAATCTACTGAAGGAGCAGAGATTAAATTTGCGGAAAGCTCCAAGAACTTTGGGGATATTACCCAAGGAGATGTAGTAGATCACACCTTTAAGTTTGAAAATATCGGCAACCAGCCCTTGATCCTGTCAAACGTATTGGTCACCTGTGGATGCACCGCTACTAAATGGCCCAGAGATCCAGTGGCGCCTGGTAAATCTGCTCAGATTTCTGTTCGGTTTGATAGTAAAGGCAAAAACGGAGCCCAAAATAAAATTATTACAGTGGTTTCCAATGCGGTAAATCCCAGGGAAAAGGTAAGTATTAAAGCGAATGTGCTTCCTAAAAAGAAAGACGACGCCTGATTTTGTTATAGGGATTTTGCTATTGCAATAGTTAGAAAAATCCAGCCTGCTATAAAAAACACCCCTCCCAGTGGGGTAATAACACCCCATTTAGTATTGGTGGTAAGACAGAGAATATACAGGGACCCGGAAAATAATATGATCCCCGCAATATGCGACCATGCTGCATAATGCATAAATCTGTGAGGGATTTTAAACATTAGACTCCCAATCAGTAGCAAGGCCAAACTATGGTAGAATTGATAGGTAACCCCAGTTGTGAAGGTATCTGTCCGTTGGTTGGCCTCAAGGATTTCTTTTAGCGCATGTGAACCAAACGCTCCAATAATAACTGACAGCCCAGCAAATCCGGCCCCAGCTAGTAATATAAATTTTTGCATAGTTTAATTTGAGTTAGTTTCTGGCACCGAAAATACTACTTCCGATGCGGATTAAGGTGCTCCCCTCTTCAATAGCGATCTCGAAGTCATTGCTCATCCCCATGGAAAGTTCAATTACCTCAAAATTAGGAGGTAATTGCAATGATACAATTTCGTCAAAAAGCTCTTTCAGTTTTCTGAATTCGCTCCGGATCAGTTCTTTGTTGTCCGTAAATGTTGCCATTCCCATCAGGCCCGCAATGGTTAATTGGTCAAATCTGTCGAAGTAGCCGGCAGTAATCATTTCAACTAGTCTATCTTGTTCAAACCCAAATTTGCTTTCTTCCTCAGCAATATGGACCTGCAATAGACAGGGTATTACTCTTTCATACTTTGCAGCTTGTTTATTTATCTCGGCAGCCAGCTTAATGGAGTCTACTCCATGTATCATACTGACAAACGGAGCGATCATTTTAACTTTATTGGTTTGTAAGTGTCCAATCATATGCCATTCAATGTCTTTGGGCAATGATTGGTGTTTTTCTGTTAATTCCTGAACGCGATTCTCTCCAAACCGTAGAAGACCCGTTTTGTAAGCCTCCATGATTACTGAAGCAGGCTTGGTTTTACTTACAGCGACCAATTGGCATCCCGTTCCTTTGAGACGTTGTTGAAATAAGTCAAGGTTTGAGGCAATGGACATGTTAGTCTTCCAGTATATTGCTTATAAAAGTAGATTTGGTTAGTAACCAAATCAATAAAAAGATCACACCCCAGGTAAGATATACAGAATAAAAATCAGTGGTATTGCTGAACCGCGATTCTTTTATTTCAACTTTCTCGTATTCGTCAATCTCTTGAAACACTTCTTGTAGGGCCTGTTCATAGGAAACCCGGTAGAATTTTCCTTCTCCAATTTCCGCAATTTCTCTCAGCGTAGTTG
>CAZAWQ010000563.1:0-9468 GCA_964488585.1 uncultured Roseivirgaceae bacterium | reverse complement strand
CAGCCACCAATCCACCAATGCTTCCTATCAAATGTGATTCCCAGTTGTATTTCATGGTTGTTGTAAGCCGGGCTTAAATTCTGGGAGCCAGGAAACTCCATAGAGTAACTTATTGAAGCAATGTCACGTATACGCAATCCTATTAGGGCTGCTGCCCCGTATTCCTGTCGGTATATGGCTCCAACCCAAAACTGCTTTTGAAAATGGGCAATAGCCGAGACTTCCCACTGATTAGATGAATCTTTATTGATTCGATACAAAAGCTGAGGTTGTATTTCTATAGACTCATTGATTGGCAACATATAACCTGCTGAAAGCAACACCCCTCTGAATGGGTCAAATTGCATTTTACTGAAATTGTCCTCATCTGGATTCTCCAGATCGATAGGCTCATGATCGAACATGCTGGGGAGCGTGAACCCTACCTGCAAGGCCTTCCATCGGTAGGCAAATCCTAACTGAGCGTCAACAAAGGCCTTGCTTTCTACAGCGCTCTGGAGTCCGGGGATACTGGGGTTGTTAATTCTTTTAAGCTCTATACGGTCAAGTCCGAAACCCCCAGAAATACCAAAGTGAAAAAATTGATCTTCTGCCAATGGAATGACCCGTGCAAATGAAGCATATGCCAATGACTGAGAGGCAGTATCCCATGATGTATTGAAGAAGGAAATACCAAATCCTCCAGAGCTGGCAACCGGTGTGTTAAAAGTAAAGGAAGTGTTGGAAGGAGCTTCGCTGTTACTAAATTGTTGTCTGTGATTGACATAAATGATCGCATGGTTCTCACTCCCGGCAAGTGAAGGGTTGTAGACATATGGAGTGAGGAAGTAGTGGTTTTGAAGAGGTATTTGTTGACTGAACATAGGTAACACCCCCAAAAAAGCACTTAAAACCAAAAAAAATAGTCCCTTTTTCATAAAAATAGACCCCAAATTTAATACTAATTCCAGTATTTACCACAGCAATGAGTAATTAATCCTGCCGGGTGTGATGTTTTTGTATTTTATCGATATTCAATAGTTATATTACCACTATTGAACGCAAGAAATTCTGTTTAATATGCTCAATTATAACTGGAAATTCCCTTAAATTATTGCAAATTGTAACAGGATCATTAATTCAATTTGGCCAAACTTCATAACGGCTATGGTCCGAACTAATTTCCAGAAAAATCGTGTAAGATTTTACATGCAAACAGATCTTATCAGGTTTCGTTCAAGTTTAGTTTATACCATGACCTTTGTTAGTTTTTTATGGCTGGTTAAGATCATGGAAAGTTTGCTGTCATTTGACCTGGGAGTTTTAGGCATTCACCCGAGGTCCTTAGCGGGTACAGTTGGGATCATTACCGGTCCATTGGTTCACGGGGACTTTCATCACCTGATGTCCAATTCATTGCCGCTCATTTTTCTGGGTATCGGCGTATTTTATTTCTACCATAAATTTGCTCTGGAGGTCTTCTTTGGGATATACTTTTTTACCAGCTTTTGGGTTTGGATTGTGGCGCGTGATGCTTATCATATCGGGGCTAGTGGAATTGTTTACGGATTAGCCTCATTCCTGTTGTTTAGCGGGATTTTCAGAAAGGATAGCCGGTCAATCGCCATATCATTAATTGTCATTTTTCTGTCCAGTGGTATGGCCTATGGATTGTTCCCGGTAAATGAAGAGATTTCCTGGGAATCACATTTGATAGGAAGCATTGGTGGATTGGTGGCTGCATTCATCTATCGGAAGCATTCAATTGATGTTCAGGAAAACCTGCATGAATCAGCACAAATTTCTACTCCTACAGACACCCTGATTTCACCTATTACTTACCATCATACCTCTCAGGATAAAGCTAAAAACCTTAAATATTTTTACAAAAAGCATCGCTTTTCTGACCAAGACAATCAGTCCGAAAATATGCCAGGTAAGTAGGCAATTCCAGTCTTTTTTATGCTATCTTTGCGCTTTATAAAAAATAGAAAGTCGTGAAAAACCTGTCTTTAATCCTAAATGTAGTACTGCTGGCAGCGGTGCTGGTACTTTATTTTCTACACTTTTCAAGTCAAAATCAAACAGACGAATCAGTGAAGGCAAAGGTGGTCAGTGCGCTACCGGCAAATATTGCTTTTATCCATTCCGATACACTGCTTAAAAATTATGAATTTTCAAAGGTAGCAGCGGATGAACTGGAAAACAAAAAAGACGAATTACAAGCTGAATACGAGAATCGTGCCAGGGGCCTGCAGACTGAAATAGCAAGCTTCCAAAGAAATGCTCAAAACATGACTATAGCCCAAGCCAGGGCTGTGGAGGAGGACCTGACCAAGAAGCAGCAAAACTTGATGCGCTATCAAGAAACCTTGACTCAAACCCTAATGCAGGAGGAAGCTAAAATAAGCAACGAATTGTATGATAAAGTAGCTGACTACCTGCGTGACTATGGTATAGCTAATAACTTTCAACTAGTGCTTACCTACCAAAGAGGCAGTGGTGTGCTATACGCCAATGACAGCTTGAACATCACCCAGGAAATCGTATCTGGGCTCAATGATGCCTACCGTCAGGATCAGGATGCGGACAGCATCTCCGCTAAATAGCTAGTTTTGATGGTAGCCAGATGCGGATAGTGTTTTTGTACATACTCATACCCCTGGTAATGTTATTGCTGATATTCTATTACTGGGGCAGTAGCAGTAACCTCGAACAAAGCCAATTACATCAGGAGGTTTCTTATAGGCCTGGTACCAGGCAAAGTAGTGATACCTTTTCGATCATGACCTACAATCTGGGTTATTTAAGTGGTATGACTAATAATCTAACGGTAAAACCCTCAAAAGAACTATTTGAAAATAATCTTGAAACTGCACAAACCCTCCTGGACCAACTTCAGCCGGATATTATTGGACTTCAGGAAATTGATTTTGATTCCAGAAGGTCTTACTATATGAATCAGCTTGATAGCCTTTCGCGGGGATATCAGGCAGCTGTTAAATCGGTAAATTGGGACAAAAATTATGTGCCCTTTCCTTATTGGCCGCCAAAGGTACACTTTGGCAAAATGCTTTCCGGACAGGCGCTCTTAAGTAAATTCCCCATATCCGCCAGTGAGAGAATTGTACTTCCAGGACCTGAAAAGGCCCCCTTTTATTATCGTGCATTTTACCTGGACCGGTTGGTTCAAGTGGCTCAAATATTGATTAGAGGTACCGCAGTGATGGTGTTGAATGTACATCTTGAAGCATTTGATAAAGAGACCAGAGAAATTCAGGCGCGGGAAGTACTAAAGGTAGTAGACCGGTACATCCACCAAATGCCGCTAATTTTGATTGGTGATTTTAATGCCCGTCCTCCTTACGCCAGCGAGACCTTAATTGAGGATCAAACTATTAGTATGTTTCTGGAACACCCAATGTTGTCCTCAGCACTGGACAGTCAGCGTTACCTGGCCAATGAGGAAGAAAACTTTACCTTCGACACCGCTGCCCCATATGAGAAACTTGACTATATTTTTTACAACCATCAGAGAATCCAACCGGTAAGGGTATCAACAGTAAGGGAAGCAGGTGAGATATCTGATCATTTTCCTGTATTTATGGCTTTTACATTGCTGGATCAATAAATGTTAACGCACTTTAAGTCTTATACTAATCTTGACCATATTATTAAACACCGTAAAGGCGAAGTAAAACTGGGTGAACGATTCAGGTTTTCCAGTAAGCTCAGTTTAGAGTCCTTAAAGAGCCATAAAAAGAGGGGAGCAAAGTTTGCTTTGATTGGTATTCCGGAAAGCGTTGGGATTCTGGCAAACCAGGGTGAGGCGGGTGCAGAGTATTCGTGGGAACAATTCATTTTACATTTCGCCAACTCACAGAGTAACCGATTACTTGAAGGATCCAATATTCTGTGTTTGGGACAGGTGGAAACAAAAGACCTACAAAATCGTGCAACAGAGTTAAATCCCACAGATGATCAATATTATACCAAACTGCGGTCACTGTGTCAGGAACTGGACCAAAGGGTAACACCGATCATTGAATTGTGTGGAAGGGCAGGTTTAGTCCCTATTGTAATAGGTGGAGGCCACAACAATGCCTTTCCAATACTAAAGGGGATATTTATGGGATTGGATTGGTCCCAAGGAATCAGTTGTATTAATTTTGATGCACATGCCGACTTCAGACCTTTAGAGGGACGACATAGTGGAAACGGCTTTAGCTATGCTTTTTATCAGGGTTATCTGGAGCGATACTATGTGATGGGTTTGAATGAAAACGCCAACAGTGAGGCAATGTTAAAAAATATGGATCTGGAGCCTGGAGTGGCTTACGATTTCCATCAACCGGGCCAAGATCCGGAGGTTTCTAAGGCTGTGAAATTTATAAAATCAGCAGAAGGGCCAGTTGGGCTGGAGATCGATCTTGACGTCCTGTCGTTTATGCCAGCTAGTGCATATTCGGTAAGTGGTTTCACTTTGGATCAAGCCAGGGTGTTAATAAAAAGTGCTACAGAAAAAATTAAGCCTGTCTACCTGCATTTGACTGAAGGTCAGATTAAGCATCAATCAAGGGAGACTCAAATCATTGGAAAAACATTATCCATCCTGGTATCGGATTTTTTAAAGTCATATCCTGACTAATAGTGTAACAATGACTAACATCAATCGCAGCATCTATCAAAGTATCTGGATACCGCTAAGACTGGCGCTGATTATGGTGCTTTTTTTTGTGGTACCAAATTACTTGCAGCTAGAAATGCGTTTCCTGGCTAATGTACCCCGTACCGTAGAGGGATTGGTTGGTATAGTGTTTGGTCCGTTGGTTCACATAAGCCTTTTCCATTTACTGTCTAATTTATTTCCTTTACTGTGTCTTGGTACAGTGGTATATTGGTTTTACGGACGCATTGCATCGGCAGTTTTCTTAAGATGTTACTTCGTTCCTCAGGTACTGGTGTGGTTGTTTGCAAGACCGAATTTACATGTAGGATCCAGCGGCATGGTGTACGGATTGGCATTTTTCCTGATATTCCTGGGGTTTTTCCGTAAAGATTTTAAGTCGCTAATTATTTCAATCCTGATCCTCTTGTTCTTTGGAGGTTTGTTTTATGGGATCTTGCCAAATCAGCAGGGCATTAGCTGGGAGTCCCATTTAGCAGGAGTAGTTGCCGGAGCAATGAGTGCATTTGAGTTCAGTAGAAAAAGCGCCGAACTCCAAACACCGATTAAATAACCAGAAGGTCACAAATTCAAGGTCAGTTGATTTTTCTGGTCTCCCGGATCCCGGTTATTCAAATTTGAAATACCCAAGCCCAGTAGTCTAATGGGTCTGGGGTCCTCTATTGTTTTAAGCAATTCGCATGCTATTGTTTCAAGTGTATCATATCGGTCGATATAAGCTGCTTGTGTTTTACTTCGGGTAATTTGCTCAAAATCATTGAATTTAACTTTTAAAGTGGCGGTACGTCCATAGGTTTCATGAGCATCCATCCAGTCCATAACCTTTCTGGCTATTTTTACTATTTCTGATCTTAGAATTTCCTGATTACCGATGTCTTCCTCAAAAGTGATTTCTGTACTAATCGACTTCCGGATACGATTGGGATTTACCGGACGCTCATCTATACCATGAGCGATTTGATGATAGTACCTACCATTTTTTCCGAATAACTCCATTAGTTTCTTTTCACTGAAAGTCTTAAGGTCGGCACCTCTATGAATTCCCAATTGGTGCATTTTACCGGCAGTTACCTTTCCGATGCCATGGAATTTATCCACTTCCAAAGACTCAATAAAACCTTGTGCCTGATGCGGCTGGATCACGCTCAGCCCATTGGGTTTGCGGTAATCAGAGGCCACCTTGGCCAGGAATTTATTAACAGAGATCCCTGCACTGGCGGTAAGCATGGTTTCCTGTAAAATGTTGGCTTTTATTTCACGCGCTATCCTTGAGGCAGAATTAAAGGAAGATTTATTTTTGGTAACATCCAGATAGGCTTCATCCAACGAGAGCGGCTCCACCAAATCTGTATATCGAAAAAATATTTCACGGATCTGTTTAGAGACTTGCTTGTATACCTGAAACCTGGGTTTAACAAATATCAAATGAGGACATTTCCGGTAGGCAATTGCGGAGGGCATAGCCGATAGAACTCCGTATTTTCGGGCCTGGTAACTGGCCGTCATCACCACACCTCTTTCTTTGCTGCCACCAACGGCAATAGCTTTATTCTGTAATTCCGGGAAATCCCGTTGTTCTACGGACGCAAAGAATGCATCCATATCTATGTGGATTATCTTTCTCAATGAAGTAGGTTCTAAGTACCAATAGTCAAATCATAACTCGTTAGCCGATTGTTCTATTAATCTATTATTCCCTATGCGCTCTAAAAATAGGAACTTAAAAAGCCTGCTACCAGGAAAAATACCGCACTTAGCGCTCCCATGGCCAGGGCATAGGGTAATTGAGTTTTTACATGATCGATGTGATCACTTGCCGCCGCCATGGAACTTATAATGGTAGTGTCGGAAATGGGTGAACAGTGGTCTCCAAATATGCCCCCGCTCATTACCGCTGCTACAGCCATATACATATTTGTTCCTAATGCCTGTGACATGGGTACCGCAATCGCCATCATAATGGCAAAAGTGCCCCAACTGGTTCCCGTGGCAAAAGCCATGAAGGCGCTTACTATAAAAATCAACATTGGTATCAAAACCGGAGAAAGCCAGTTCTGGGTGGCTTCTGCTATAAAGGCCCCAGTGCCTAGTTCTTGGCAAACGTTACCAATGGCAAAAGCAAATACCATCAATAGAGCCAAAGGCATTAATCCACCGATCCCCTTAAAAGCAACCTCCACCAACTCGCCAGACTTCATTATACCTTTTATTCTATACAGTGCTGAAGAGGCCACCAGAGTGGTAATAACTGAGTACAAGACCGATGTAGACCCAGACCCACTGCCAATAGCTTGAATTAACCGGGCAACTATGGACAGCTGTGTATCCGTGGATCCCCAACCGGTAACTATTAACATCAGGGGCATCATACAAACCATGATAGCAATTGGGAACAGCATATGAATCGCTTTGGGAACAACTCCTTCCTTGGGCTCCATCATAGTGATTTCCGAGCTGACTACTGGTTGTGCGTTGTCATCCATTAGTTTTCCTTCTTCTCTAGACCTGATCTCAGCTCTTTTCATAGGACCGAAATCCTTTCCGCTAGCTATAATATATGCCACCATTGCAATGGCCAACAAAGGATAAAAGTTGTAAGGAAATGAGTAAGCCAGGATCTTAATAGGATTCACCAAACCCTGTAATACCAGCAGGCCCATGATATATGCACCCCAGGCATTAAAAGGTATGAGAATGCAAGTGGGCGCGGAACTGCTGTCAGCAATGTATGCCAGCTTCTCTCTGGATATTCCTAACCTATCAAAAACTGGTCGATACAAGGACCCAACTGTTAGCGCAGAAATGTTTGATTCAACGAAAATTGCCATGCCAGTGAGTGCCGCCAGCCACTGAATAGTTTTGCGGTTATCTGACCGGTTTTTTTGTTCCAGCTTGACTAACCATTGTTCCACCAATATTACAAAACCTTTAACTCCGCCAGATCTTTGTATGAAGGCAATTAAAGCTCCTACCAGTGCACTAAACATTATAGTCCTGGTATTACTTTCGTTTTTAAATACATCCACCAGGGCCTGTATAGTAGCGGTTGTTCCCAGCAGCACATTGCCTTCACTTAAAATTACCCAACCAAGCCAGATTCCAAAGATGAGTGCAATGAACACTTGTTTAGTGCGAATGGCCAGCAATATAGCCAGGAGAGGAGGTAGGAGGGACAAAATGCCAAAGTGTTCCATATTGATTATAGCATTTTCTCTTGTTTGAGCCATTGGAAAGTTGCAGCCACAATTTCCTCAAGAGGAGTTATAATAAAATCCAACTCGGCTTGTGCTTTGGAGTCGTCACAAAGGACGTTATGCGAAAGCAATTTAGTTTTTTCCGGTGTGAGTATAGGTTCTTTATCATTTATAATGGCGCCTAGTTGATAAGCCATGGTGGCTAGTTTAAGCACCCACAAAGATGTAGTTTTTGTACTTATGCTTTTACCTAGCAGTGATTCTATGGTATTTACAAATTGAAGCATGCTCGCTTCAACACCGCCTAACAAATAACTTTCACCTTTCTTTCCTTTTTCAAAGGCCTTTATGTGCGCTTTTGCCACCTCCGGAGCGTAAGTAAATGTCCCTAGGGTATTTGGTATGCCAGGCATCTTTCCCCGATTTACATTGTTGAAAATTTGTACCCAGTTATGCGTATCATATGGCCCCACTATGTGCGCAGGATTTAGGATCACCGCATCCAGCCCTTTGGAGATTGCTTTCTTTATTTCTTGCTCTGCTAAGTATTTTGTAATGAAATAATTTATACCTGAGTCCAACGCATTACTAGGAGTCTTTTCATTAATTCGTTTGGAGTGAAAGCCATAGACTGAAAGGGAAGAAGTATGGATTAATCTGCCAACGTTTCTTATTTGAGCTGCTTTGATCACATTTTGAGTGCCAATTACATTGGTTCGATATTGTTCCTGGTTAAACCTTGACCAAAAACTAGTATTTGCAGCAACATGAAATATTGCATCAATATTTTGAGGTATTGAATTTAGCAGTGCATCAATATCTTCAATTGAGCCAATTTTCTTCTCAACATTTAAGGTTGAAATATTTTTTAGATTTGAAGAATTCCGATGTATAATGTGTACTTGCCAGTCCTGTGCAACCAGTTCTTTTACCAAATTGGTTCCAAGAAATCCCGTGGCACCGGTGACAAAGGCCGCCTTACCCATTGATTATATTAACTTTTTAAAGGCCTCTAGCCAGGCTTCTTTCATCAAAAAAGCACCTGCTATGGAAGGATGTACACCGTCCGGACACCAATGGCTTACAGGCGCTTGTTCCAGGGATTCATCAAAAACTTGCTGATAGGGAATAAATAATGCCTTGAAATCGGCGGCAATCTCCTTTACAATTCTTTGATAAGGAGGAAAGTTGTCTTTCCATTCTGAGGTGATGGCGCTACCTCCGGTAACCGCAAAGGGTTCCCCTAATAGTATTTTTATATCTGGTATCTGGTCCTGAGTTCGTTTCAAAAGGGCTCTCAGGTCATTATTAAAAATTTCCGGTGTTCCTTTATAACCTGAGTTTAGTGTATGCCAGAAGTCGTTTACTCCAATAAGAATACTGAGCACCTGAGGCTGGATCTGGAGACAATCCTCTTTCCACCGGGCAGCTAACTGATACACTTTGTTGCCACTAATCCCACGATTGTAACATTTTATTTGCTCCGCGGGGTGGTGCGCCTGAATCTCCGCCACAATTTGGTAGACATAGCTGGTACCCATGCCTCGCATATCATTGGCATAATACCTGGCACGGTCCCTTCCGGCATCGGTAATACTGTCTCCCTGG
>CAZAWQ010000562.1:0-2761 GCA_964488585.1 uncultured Roseivirgaceae bacterium | reverse complement strand
AGCCACTGCTCCGGTTACCCCCATTTGTCTGGAAAGCGCCAACTTCTGTGGTTGTAGCCCAAAGAAATAGGAGGTACAAAACTCAATGCTCTCACCAGCTTTCATAGTTTTAGAAGGTGCCGAATTAAGAGCAATCCCGGCCGCTGATAATGCTGCAAGGGATGCTCCCTTTTTAATAAATTCTCTTCGGGGACTTTTATGTGGTGTCATGATAATAGGAATTGAAAGGGCCAATTTAAAAAAATTTCTTTATTTGGGTTTACACCAAGAAATATGTTTTGCAAATAGTGAACTTGAAATTGCCCATCAGGCAATGAATAGCAAAGGTTCGGAATACTACAAAATTGTTGGTAAATTGATCACATGAGGAGTAAATTGTATAGAAGAAAATTCCTCAAGGGAGCAGCCACCGCTGGTGGAGCGTTACTTGCGGCCGGTCCATTGACCGCTAGTTCTCGAATTCAATCCAATAGTACTAACCAGTTAAAAATTGCTCTAAACGCCTACTCATTGAATGGCCCTCTTAGTAAAGGGAGTATGGACATTGATGATATGTTGGAGTTTTGTGCACAAAACGGGTTTTACGCCTGTGATATTACCGCCTATTATTTCCCTGGATATCCACAAGTTCCTAGTGATGAATATCTTTACCATGTCAAACACAAAGCCTTCAAATTAGGACTTGAGATTTGTGGTACTGGCGTGCGTAATGATTTTACCAATCCGGACGCCAGTGTAAGAAAGCAAGATGTTGCACTGGTGAAGCGGTGGATTGAAGCAGCTGAAAAGATCGGAGCTCCGGTAATCAGGGTGTTCGCAGGTCCCAAGTTGGAAGATGAATCACAGCGTCAGCAAGTGTTACATTGGGTTATAGAGGATTTAACAGAATGCGTGGAATACGGCAAGTCCCATGGAGTGATGGTTGCCGTTCAAAATCATAATGACTTTATCCTTACGCCAAAGCATACCAAAGTATTAATAGATGCAGTGGAATCTGATTGGTTTGGATTGATAATGGATACCGGCGGGTACCGTTCCGGGGATCCCTATCAACAGATTGCTGAATCGATCCGTTACGCCGTCAACTGGCAAATTAAAGAGAAGATTTTTGTAAACGACTTGGAAGAGGATACTGACTTGCAAAAGCTGGTTGAGGTAATAAAAGCATCAAACTACCGAGGATACCTGCCCATTGAAACCCTCGGGGCCGGTGATCCAAAGCCGAAAATATTAAAGCTCTTCAGAGCGTTGGACCAAGCACTTGGTTAGGGAACAATCAAAGAACTGCACCTTTCAGGCCAAAATCCCCTTCACCAATTTCCCATGTACATCGGTAAGCCTAAAATCCCGTCCTTGAAATGGGTAAGTTAGCTTTAAGTGATCCAGACCCAGAGTATGCAGAATGGTTGCCTGTAAATCGTGCACATGGACCCTGTCCTTGATTCCATAGTAGCCAATTTCGTCAGTTTCACCATAGCTGAGCCCAGGTTTAATTCCTCCTCCAGCCATCCACATAGTGAATGCTTCAGTATGGTGATCGCGTCCCAGGTATGGATTATCTACGCCGCTTCGATTCTCCATCATCGGGGTACGGCCAAACTCTCCTCCCCAGACTATCAGGGTATCATCCAACAATCCTCTTTGTTTCAGGTCTGTCAGTAGGGCTGTTATTGGGGCGTCTACTTCCCTACATCTTTTTTTGAACCCTATATTTAGGGCTTCCGCAGCGCCTGCTCCATGCGAGTCCCAGCCCCAGTGGAACAATTGGATAAATCGCACACCTCTTTCTGCCAGTCGACGGGCAAGTACACAGTTGTTGGCAAAAGATGTTTTACCTGGCTCCGTGCCGTACATTTCATGGATGTATGCCGGTTCCTTGCTGATATCCATAGCCTCTGGCACGGACATCTGCATCTTGAAGGCCATTTCATACTGGGAAATCCGGGTCAGTATTTCAGGGTCCTGAAACTCCTGATACTGTTTTTGATTTATCTTATTAATAGCCTCAATTGATTGTTTTCTAAGGTTACGGCTGACCCCCTTTGGGTTGTTCACATACAATACTGGTTCACCGTGAGAACGGCACTGTACACCCTGATAAACGCTGGGCAAAAAGCCACTGCCCCAAACACTCTTCCCAGCACTTGGGGTGCCGCCTCCGGAAACGAATACTACAAACCCTGGCAGGTCCTCGTTTTCAGAGCCTAAACCGTAGGTAACCCAAGACCCCATACTTGGCCGTCCTAATCTGGGGCTGCCGGAATATAACATTAATTGGGCCGGGGCATGGTTGAATTGGTCGGTATGTACGGCCTTTAAAAAGCAGACCTCATCTGCCATAGTTGAAAACTTCGGCAGATTTTCGGATATCCAGGCACGGGATTGGCCATGCTGGGAAAATTTGGCCTGAGGTCCCAGCATTTTGGGAGTTCCATTAATAAAAGCGAAACGCTTTCCTTCTAACAAGGACGGTGGACAAAGCTGCTGGTGCAATCGCTCAAGCTCTGGCTTATAATCAAACAATTCCAATTGAGAAGGTGAACCGGCCATATGAAGATAGATCACACGTTTAGCCCTGGGAGCAAAATGGGGAAGGCCTGGCTGGTTAGCGCTACCATCCTGGGTGGCTGCAAAAGTGTTTAGTCCGGTCAGTGAGTTCAACGCCACCGCTCCCAGGCCCATTGAACAGGCCTTAAGAAAATGCCGGCGGGTTGAATATTCCGCCAGGGCAAGTCTCGCTTCTTCCTGGATGCTCATAAAT
>CAZAWQ010000561.1:0-22842 GCA_964488585.1 uncultured Roseivirgaceae bacterium | reverse complement strand
CTCAACTCCAATGCTCGATAGTAACTCCTGCTGCTCTATATTAGATAATTCAAGAATCGCAGACTTGATCTGTTCGATATCCATGCTCTATGATATATTGTTTATTAAATATAAGTTATTTATATTAGAACACAGCCTAGTATACTATAGAGTTAACTATATAGCTTTTTTACCAAAGCTAAAGCACCACCACCAAATGTATACCAGACTAAAAGCAGGATAACCAAAGTAGTATAATATTGCATGAGATGCCGGATAAGGTAGTATTCCTGCTAAGGGTCCCCAAAAACGTGTTGGATTCCCATAAATACCCTTGAGATTCACCTATTATTTCTCAATCAATTCCTTAACGATCTTTTTGAAGGCAGGAATCAAGTCCTTTTCAAACCATGGGTTCTTCTTCATCCAAATATTATTTCTAGGTGATGGGTGAGGTAAAACAAAAAAATCAGGAAGGTAGTCCGCATAATTCTTGACAGTTTCCGAGAGAGTCTTTTTTCTTTTCTCTTTCAGGTAGTACCCCTGAGCATAGGTTCCTATTAAGATCACCAACTCCAATTTACTCATATGCTGGAAAAGTTGATCATGCCATTGAGGAGCGCATTCAGTTCTCGGGGGCAAATCACCTGTTTTTCCTTTCCCCGGATAACAAAACCCCATAGGAATAAGCGCTATTTCTTCAGGATTGTAGAAGGTCGACTTATCAATGTTTAGCCATTGTCGTAACCTCTCTCCACTTTTGTCATCCCAAGGGATACCTGTTTGGTGGACAATACTTCCGGGAGCTTGACCCACAATTGCTATCTTACTGTTTTTGTGAGCAGCTAATACTGGATTCACCCCGTGTATGAGTTGAGGTAAGCAAATAACACAACTACGTATTTCAGTGAGTAGCCTTTCCATTCCCATTTTTAGCGTCAAGATCCTTTAATTTTCTCAGCAGGGATACTGATCGACGATTCAGGTGGCCATTACCAAAATTATAGTTTCTCATTAGAATCACTCCATACTTACTTTCCTTTTCAAACATAAAGTTAGCAGTGTATCCAGCAACACCGCCGCTATGGCCAACCGTTGCTAATGTACTGTCCTGATATAATGAAAACCCTAGTCCATAATTTTGCCACCATTCCCCATCTGGTGTTTTTGTGTTTTGCATTAATTCCAAATTAGTGCTATCCAGTATTTCTGAATATCCCATGTTGGCAATCATAAATTTGGCTAAATCATTTGGTGTAGAATAGATTCCACCATTGGGCACTTTATATCCACGACCACCATGCTCTTTTTCGGGAAATTCCATATCAAGATCTCCTAGCGTACCACCATAAATCCCTTTTGCCAGATTTGGTAATTTGTCATTGGGTACAATGAAATAGCTGTTATTCATATATAATGGTTTGAATATTCTATCCTTAACCATTTTGATAAATGACTTATCTGCTGCGCGTGACAGTGCAAGTCCCAGAATTCCAAACCCAATATTTGAATAGCTATAGCGATCTCCTGGTTTTGATTGAAATGATGTTTTAGGGATAGACAATAATATTTTGTTTTCCCATTCCTCAGTAGGGCCTGAAGCTGCATTATCTAAATCCGGTTCTCTAATTAAGCCTGAAGTATGACTAGCTAATTGTTGGAAAGTGATTATCGTTGAATCTGAATATCCATTAAGCTCATTTATCTCGGGTAGATATTTTTCTATTGGTTCAACCAATGCAATTGTTCCCTCCTGGACTAATTGCATCATCAAAAACGAAGTAAAGGACTTTGAGATCGACCCAGTACGATAAATGGTTGAAGAGTCAGCCTGAGCTTTGCTATCAATGTCGGATAAACCAAAAGCCTTTGACCAGATAATTTCATTCCCTCTGACTATAGCGCCCGAAATACTTGTATTGATATTGTCATCTTCCAGGTCTTTTTTAAGTTGGCTTTCAAAGTCATATAATATAGACTTCAGACTATTACCACTTTTAGGATGATCATTTGAAGAAACGTTACATCCAACTAATGCAACAATCAATACGGCTTGCAAGGTATTTTTCAAATTATTCATTCCAATTCTTTCCCTGGATTTGCTTTGCCAAAGCTTTGGCCTCTTCAGTAATCTCCTTCGGAAAATTGTTTATTTCTAGTATTTTAATAGCATTTGTACTAGTAAATTTCCCTTCTTTTAATTTATAATCGAATGTTAGCAAATCGTTTTCGATAATTTCTGCAAAATGAAAGTAAAGGTAACTATCGCTTAGGAGTTCGGTAAGTTCAAGATCATGGGTAGATGCAAAAACCAAATTCTGCTTGTGGGTAAGGTAAGATAACACGGCCTTTCCAGAAGAAACTCTTTCTACCGTATTAGTACCCCTAAAAAGTTCATCCAGCAGAAATAGATTTTGATGTTCTGATCTGCACTCACCAATCATTTTTTTTATAATCTTTACTTCTTCATAATAATAGCTTGTGTCATCCAAAAGGTTATCAGTTATTCGAATAGCCGAGTGTATGCTTAGCCTGGGAGTAATTAGTTCCCTGGCACAAGCAGTATTTATAGTTTGCGCTAATATTGCATTTATGCCAATAGTTCGGATGAATGTAGTTTTTCCGGACATATTTGATCCTGAAATAAGTACTGACTTACTGTCTGAAAGATCAATGGTATTTGCCACCGGATTCAATGTTAGCGGATGATAGATTTCGCTTGCAAAAAAGGGTCTTTTCTTTGCTGTAATGTAGGGAAGTGAATAGTGCGGCAGGGCCTCTCTAAAGGAGGCGATTGATATTGCCACGTCTACCTGTGCCACTGCAGTAAATACATCGCCGATTTCAGTTCTTTTCAATCCTATTTCTCTTATGAGTTTGAAAAAAATAATTGGCTCTGGTAAGAATAGTATTTTTATCAATTCTGAAAAGAATTCAACTAGCTGTCCTAGTTCGTCCTGAAATTTCAACTCCCATTTAAAGAAAAAAGCGATTCTGGAAATTCGATTAATTGCATCGTTGGATTTTTGAATCTGATCAGAATCTAAAATCACCCCGGAATGGATCATTTCATTGGCAACCTGGTTAAGAATTAATAGTTGGGGAATGCTATTGTAGTATGAATAAATATTATTCTTATTCCAATAGTGAATGAAAGCATTAACCAGGAGAATTGGCAGAAAAAAAAGCAACAATACTGGAAAAAAGAATGATAAGGTCAACATCACTATACTTATACCAGAAAGTAATGGAATTACCCAAAACCATTTAGGTTTGGCGATATTACTTCCAAATATAAGTTGCTGTAAAAAATAAGCCCCAGGTTCACTTAGTTTACTAATCTCTAAAACCGAAGATTCTTTTCTTTCAGGATTTTCATTAAAGTACTTTATGATTTTTTCGTAGTGCTCAGATCGATTCTGGTTCTTTGGTATTGTTCTCAGCGTTGAATAAAGATACTGTTGGCCTATTCTGGAACATGTTCGGTCCAGGTACATAAATAGCTCCTCAAAGTCCAAATCCTGTAAAGTACGTTCTGAAATAACTTGATGAGCATCATTTTTGTCTGTATGTAAAAAAAAGAGGGCTATTCGTTCAAAGTCGAAAGCAGTATTCTTAACTCTTTTATAGTTCTGTAAAATTTGTTGGTATTTTCTTTTTCTAGATCTATACATTTAAGTCTTAAACTTGAGGTTAACGAACCGGTAATTTGCGTCGTCAATTTTTCATTAGGAGTGATTGTCGGGCAGTTGAAACAACTTAAAACAATGATTCTTCATTTCCAATTCCTAATTTGATTTCACTATATTGTAACAAACCAAAACAATCCCAACTATGAAAGGTATTCTTAGCCTCCTAATCCTCTTATCTGTAACCTGTACTTCCTGTCAGGCCCAACCCGATAACATTCCATCCAATGAAATACAGATCGCAGGAGCGGTGTTGGCTGCTCCTGAGGAAATGCGTGAAGCGGCGCAAGTGCTGGGGTATGATAAAAAAGGAAATTTTGTGGAATTAAGGCCTGGGACCAATGAATTAGTATGTATAGCAGATGATCCCAACAAAGAAGGGTTCGGCACTGCTTGCTATCATAAAAACCTGGAGCCTTTTATGACTAGAGGCAGGGAGCTCCGGGCAGAGGACGTGAACGGCCAGGATTTGTTTGACAAAAGAGAACAAGAGGTAAGTGATGGTCAATTGAAAATGCCTGAAAAAGCTTCTACCCTACACATTCTCACCGGTACTGAATTTTCAACGGATTCAATGGCGGTGGTGGATGCATATTATAGATACGTAGTCTATGTTCCTTATGCAACCCCCGAGTCCAGTGGCCTCCCAGCAAAACCACGAGCGCCGGGAGAACCCTGGTTAATGAACCCGGGGACGCACCGGGCACATATAATGATCACTCCGCCGAAGGCGAAGTGATCATTAAGCACCAAATGACAAATGACAAGCACCAATTTGTCAATCCCAATTATTCAAGAACCAAACATAGAGCAATAAATCCGGTAGGTGTAGGCGGCCAGGTTTGATTTTTGGTGTTTTATGCTTGTAATTTATTTGTTTTTTGGGATTTGGAGTTTTTTGGTTAAGACTTAACCAATTCCTGTATACACTCAGTTGTATACTCCACTTCCTCCTGGCTGGTGTATAGCGAGATTCCAAGCCGGGTAACTCCTCCCTGTTCCATTAATCCTAATACTTCAATGGCTCGTTGCGCATAAAAGTGTCCGTCCCAGGCACAAATGCTTTTTGAGGCTAAAAACGCGCACACTTCAATGGGGTTGAGTCCATCCAGTGTGAATGAAATAGTGGGTGTATGCCAATTCAGATCAGGTGGCGGTCCAATGATTGATAAGCCTGGTATGGCAGCTAAACCCTGGTGCATCTTTTGGTACAAATCAAACTCCTGGTTTTGGATGGTGTTCATTGAGTCAACTAGCTTTGACCGGAGATCAACTCCTGCTCCAAATGAAGCCAGATAGTCAATGGTAGCTGATACACCAGCCAGGGATGCATGATTTAAAGTACCGGTTTCTATACGACAAGGGGCTTTTTCATCCTGGGTAACCAACCGGTCCGTTGATAACTGATCGAGTAACCCGGGTCGAGTATATAATATACCAACATGCGGGCCGTAGAACTTATAGGCAGAGCACATCAGAAAATCACAATCTAGTGCGGTTACGTCAATACTGAAATGAGGGGCGTAATGAACTGCATCCACCAACATCAGCGTCCCGGTTTCACCGGTCCAGGCCCGTATTTTTACCATCTCGTTGACCGTCCCCAGGGCATTGGAAGCATAGCCTACCGCTACTAGTCCCGTTTGTTCGCTCAGTTTTGATTGAAAATCATCATAGTCAAGCGTTCCATCCGGTCTAAGCTGTACTTCTTTGATCACGAACCCAAGTTCTTTCAGGTTCAGCCATGGTCCCCGGTTTGCCTCGTGGTCTAGTTGGGTGATTAGAATTTCACTTCCCGGTTTAAGGAATCTTGCCAGCGCCTTACTCAGTGAAAAGTTCAGTGTGGTCATATTTTGCCCAAAACTGATGGTTTCAGGTCCAACGGCCCCCAAAAAGGCCGCCATGCTTTCCCTGGCATGTTCTATGACTCTATCTGTTTCAACGGTGGTAATAAATGCGCCGTGGCTATTGGAGTTGCTGTTTTTGTAGTAGTTACTAATTGCCTCAATTACTACCTGAGGCACTTGGCTGCCTCCTGGTCCATCCAGGTACACTAAATTTCGGCCCTGATAGACTCTGGACAATGAAGGAAAATCCAGGCGGCAAGATTTTAATGCTTTCATTTTTATAATATGGGTTTCATTTCAAATTTTGGTAATTTACCAAACAGCCATTATTAAACCCTAAAGTAATGAGAAAGATACTCTCAGTTTTATGCACGAGTTTGCTAACAATAGTACTCCTTGCGCAATCTCCTCAAGAGCGTTTAGAAAGCTCACCCAGACACCAGGAGTGGGTAAAACTCACCCATAATGACCGCTCTTTGGATGCTTTTTTGGTATACCCTGAAAGCAATCAAAAAGTAACGGGGATCATAGTAATTCATGAAAACAGGGGACTTAATGATTGGGCACGGTCCATGGCCGACCAATTGGCCGAAAAAGGTTACATAGCCATGGCCCCGGATCTACTTAGCGGCTCTGGTCCGGATGGGGGCAAAACCAGCGATTTTCCCAGTAGCGATGCTGCCAGAGAAGCTTTGTACCAGCTCGACCCTATTCAAATAACCTCCGATCTAAATGCCGTTTATGATTACCTGAAAAAACTAAAATCGTGCAATGGAAAAGTAGTAGTGATTGGATTTTGCTGGGGCGGTAGTCAAACTTTTCGATATGCCACCAACCAATCAGGTTTAGAGGCTTCTTTCGTTTGCTATGGAAGGGCTCCTGCTGAAGGGGCCGGGATGGATCTCATCAATGCTCCCGTATATGGTTTTTATGGTGGCAAAGATGAACGGGTAAATGCTTCCTTAGAAGCTACCGAATTGCAAATGAAAGCAGCTGACAAGACCTTTGACCCGGTCATTTATCCAGGTGCAGGTCATGGTTTTATGCGGTCAGGTGAATCCGCCGATGCCACTGCTCAAAACAAACAGGCCAGATCAGATGCCTGGCAGAGATTGCTGGATATTCTTG
This sequence comes from uncultured Roseivirgaceae bacterium, assembly GCA_964488585.1. Lineage (GTDB taxonomy): Bacteria > Bacteroidota > Bacteroidia > Cytophagales > Cyclobacteriaceae > SZUA-3. The sequence continues at coordinate 16,199 of CAZAWQ010000561.1, read as the reverse complement.
AATCATTGTAAACCGCAGTGGATCTGCAAACAGCACTGCTCGACAACGGAAACCCCAGTGGGAAAGCCATCTTTGTCAATTCGTATGTGAAGGGCCGGAGCGTGCTTAACCAGTTACGAAAAGATGGTCATTAGTCATGAAGTACGGCTCTGGTCATTTCATGTTTCCCAGGCGGTCCGGGTAAGCATTCCAATTGAAACCCCAACTCTTTTAAATTCCTTTTGAAATGTCCCTGGGCGCAATAGGTCACCAACACCCCGGATGATTTGAGACTTCGCCGCACGATGTCAAGCACTTTCAAATCCCACATGTCTGGTTGCTTTCCGGGAGCAAACGCGTCGAAATAGCAGAGATCATATTGATTTAATATAGAATGATGCTGTATGGCTTGCTTTTTTTTCAGGATCGAAAAATATGGGCTTAACCATTCAATATTATCCCAGGTTGATATATGTAGTTCCTTAAACCAGAAATTACTTTGAGCATTAGAGATACACTCAGGATAGTTTAATTGACCAGCTAGTTCCCAGCTTAAAGGGAATGGTTCCAAGGCAGTATATTGGACTTTCTGTTTATGTTCCTGACAATAACAACAAGTAAGTAGAGCATTAAGTCCGGTGCCCAGGCCTATCTCCAGAATACTGACTTCTTCTTTACCGGTTGGCAGGCATAAATAGTTCAATCCCTGATCAATAAACACTAATTGGGATTCGGTAATGGCACCATATAGTGAATGGAAGGATTCCCTAAGGTCGGGCACCCATAGGGTGTGAGAGCCGTCCTTGGTCCGCTTAATTTGCAGATGTTGCATTTAACCCCCGGATTATGATTTATAAATCAACACTACCGCCAGCGCTGACACTCCCTCTTCTCTTCCAACAAATCCCAATTTTTCAGTGGTGGTAGCCTTTATACTGATATTTTCTACTTCAATCTCCATAACTCCAGCCAGGCATTTTTTCATATCAGGGATATACATACTGATCTTTGGAGCCTGTAGACAAACCGTCACGTCTACATTTCCAATTAAATATCCTGATTCACCAATTAATTTTATCACTTCCTTCAGTAAAATTTTACTATCAATTTGCCGGTACTGCATATCGGTATCTGGAAAATGAAACCCTATGTCTCGCAGGTTGGCAGCACCCAATAGGGCGTCACAGATAACGTGAATCAGTACATCTGCATCGGAGTGCCCTACGGCACCTTGGGTATGGGATAGTTCAATGCCACCCAACCAAAATTTCGTTCCGGGTTCCAACTGGTGGACATCATACCCCTGACCTACACGTATATTCATGTTGACAGCTCCTTTTGATAGTATAAGGTAGAGCTATTTTCCTTCCGGAGCATGTTTTGTCCCATTTCCATTACTTCGTCCTCGGTGATACTTTGAATTATCTGCGGCTCCCGATTAACATAGTCAGGATCTCCAGCTACTGCCGCAACCGCCAAATTTATGGCCCGGTTCAATAGGGTGACTTCCGAGAATACCAGGGTTGATTCGGTCTGATTCTTCACCTTGTGTAATTCCTTCGAAGTAACTCCTTCAGATAAAAACTCATCAATCAATTCCCTCACAGCTTGATGTCCGGATTGACAAGATATGCCCTTACTCAACTTACCTTGTATCACCAGAAGACCCGGGTCTAATGAACCTGTCACATATGCGGATATTGAACTGAATAACTGCTTGTCCTTCACTAATTGTTGGTATAACCTGGATGATTTTCCCCGACCCAATACATCACATACTAAATCGGCCTGATGGTAGGCCTTACCAAATCTTGCGGGCATATGAAAGACCTGATAAAATGCGTCTACCGGTACTTTGGCAGTTACCTTGGCTAGCCTTTCTTCGGTCTGCAAAGATTCATCGGGTAAACATCTGTGATTTTGCGGGCCCGCAGCAATATCAGCAAACCATTTGTTGCAAAGTGATTCAACATGATCAGCAGTTACATCTCCAGCTACTACCATAACTGCGTTTCCAGGATGATAAAACCGGTTAAAAAAACCCTTTACATCCTCCATGCTGGCCTGCTCTATATGTGAAATATCTTTACCGATAGTGGCCCACTTATACGGATGGTTATGATAGGCCAAGGGCAACAGTTTTAACCAGGCATCTCCAAATGGTTGATTCAAATAACGCTGTTTGAACTCCTCGATAACTACTTTTCTTTGTACCTCCAATACCTGTGGGTCAAAGGACAGGTTTAGCATACGATCGGATTCCAACCAAAAAGCAGTCTCTAGATTAGCAGCTGGCAAGGTCAAATAGTAGTTGGTTATGTCCGTGCTGGTAAAGGCATTGTTTTCTCCTCCCACCTTTTGCAATGGTGTGTCATATGAGGGTATGTTGGCAGAACCTCCAAACATAAGGTGCTCGAATAAGTGTGCAAAGCCAGTTTTATCCTCATCCTCGTCTCTGGAGCCTACATCGTACAAAATATTCATCACTGCCAGGGAGGTGGTGTGGTCCTCATGTACCAGAACTTGCAGCCCGTTATCTAATTTGAATTGCTTATAGTTGATCATTCCGCAGCAAAAATAAAAAATAAGTCCATTTATTTTATGCCCTATGGTCTTTACCTTAAATTGAGCGTTTATTTCAGAGCTGAAAATTAATGAAGTTTAATCCTAAAAAGCTCACTAAAGCACAACTCCTGAATATTTATGAAAACCTGCTATTACCTCGGCTAGTTGAGGAGAAGATGATCCTGTTACTAAGGCAGGGAAAAATAACCAAGTGGTTCTCAGGTATTGGACAAGAAGCAACCAGTGTAGGGGCTGCACTGGCCTTGGACACAGATGAGTTCATTTTACCAATGCATAGGAATTTAGGAGTTTTTACGGTAAGAAAGATATCCCTTGAGAGACTGTTCGGGCAATTTCTAGGGAAGTCTACAGGCTTCACTAAAGGCAGGGACCGGTCATTCCATTTTGGATCAAAAGAACATTCCATTGTGGGCATGATCTCACATTTAGCTGCTCAATTGGGGGTAGCCGATGGCATTGCCCTCGGCAACTTGCTCTCCAGAGAAAAAAAAGTAGTGCTGGTCTTCTGCGGTGATGGCGCCACCAGTCAGGGGGATTTTCATGAAGCGCTGAATGTAGCGGCGGTTTGGGACTTACCGGTAATTTTCATAGTCGAGAATAATGGATACGGACTGTCAACACCCAGTTCCGAACAATTCAAATTCAAGAGCTTTGTAGACAAGGGAGTGGGATATGGTATTGAAGCTCTTAGTGTTGATGGCAATAATGTGTTGGAAGTATTGGAGGTAGTGAAAAATGCTGCCAGGGAGCTTCGACAGTCACCAAGGCCGATTCTAATCGAAGCCAATACATTTCGAATGAGGGGACACGAAGAAGCCAGTGGCACTAAATACGTTCCCAAAGATTTGTTGGAGTTTTGGGCAAAAAAAGACCCCGTTACAAATTTTGAAGATTTTCTGCTGAATTGTGGAACTTTGACTCCAGGCCTGAAGAGTAAAATGCGTAAAAACCTCAAAGAAAATATTGAATTAGCATTTTCAAAGACCCTAATACAATCATCTCCGGAAGCCGATACCACGGTTGAACTATCAGATGTTTTTGCTGATGCGGTTAGTGTGCCCTCTACTCTGGGAGATGATAAAACGGAAACTATCCGTTTCGTGGATGCCATAAGTCAAGGATTGGACAAAGCCCTTAAAAGACATGAAACGCTGATTATAATGGGCCAGGATATTGCAGAATATGGAGGTGTTTTCAAAGTTACAGATGGTCTTCTTGAAACGTATGGCAGAGAGCGGATTCGAAACACTCCATTGTGTGAGTCAGCAATCCTGGGAGCGGCATTGGGCTTATCAATTAAAGGGTTCAAATCGATAGTTGAAATGCAGTTTGCAGATTTTGTGACCTGTGGGTTCAATCAGATTGTGAACAACCTTGCTAAATCACACTATCGTTGGTCACAAAATGCTGATGTGGTTATCAGAATGCCTACCGGAGCAGGCGTAGCAGCCGGCCCGTTCCATTCGCAGTCCAACGAAGCATGGTTCTTTCACACACCTGGGTTAAAAGTAGTCTATCCCAGTAATCCGTCAGATGCACAAGGCCTGCTGCTAAGTGCAATCGAAGATCCAAACCCTGTTTTATATTTCGAGCACAAATTATTATATCGTTCCATATCCGGACCTGTTGCATCTGGATACCATCTGGTTCCAATCGGAAAAGCTCAGGTGAAAAATACCGGGAGTGAGGCTACCGTGATAACCTATGGAATGGGTGTGATATGGGTTGAGCAGTTATTAGCTGAGCAGCCAGAGCTCGATCTGGAACTTATTGACCTTCGTACCCTGGTACCATGGGATAAAGAAACGGTCGAAAAATCAGTAGAGAAAACCAGTAAGGCACTGATACTTCACGAGGACTGCGAAACCGGTGGCATCGGCGGAGAAATTGCCGCCTGGATTGGGGAACATTGCTTTGAGAATCTGGATGCCCCGGTTATGAGGGTCGGTTCGCTCGACACACCGGTGCCATTTTCACCTATTCTTGAGGACAATTTCCTGCCAAAACAACGTTTCTATAAGAAAATTGCCACATTATTGGAATACTAGATTTTCTGTATTTCAGGAACTTTTGATGCAAATTGTTAGTCTTATTATTGCCGATGTAATAATTAGGCCCTAGTTATCCTATAAATGGGAGAAATTCGTTATTAATTTGTTAGTTTGACGTGGTTTAGGATCGTTTTGCACACTTATTTTTCCATATATCGTTTTTCTTTGCGCATATCTGGGCTGAGACTTTCAGCTTACAGTGGTTGCTTGGTGATTCTTTTGTCTTTTGGATTGCTGTTAACAAGTGTAAGCACATCGGTTGCCCAGGATAAAACGCATTCCAAAAAACTTGAGAAAGTAAAGAAGAAAAAGTCCAATAAAAAGAGGGAAAAAAGATCTGCTCAGTACCAGGGTAAGATCGAACCAACTGCAACTCCTGCAGTTAAAGGCAATCCCACTAAGAAATCTAAGAAAACCAGCGGGAAAAATTACCAGGAACGTATAGGTACTGGAAAAGCTCCACGGGGTACCAAAGGAACAAAATATGCGGGTAAAAGAAAATCCAAGACCATCGAGAAAAGTAAGGGCACCCGCCATCGTGGTGATCCTGTTCCCGTAGAACCCAAGATTGCCGGCAACCCTACCAAAAAGAAACAAACCAGTGGGGTCAAGTATCAGCAACGGATTGGGGTAGACAGCCCACCCAGAGGAACCAAAGGGACCAACTATTCTGGAAGTGGTAAACAAAAAACCATAAATGCCAGTAAGGGTACTAAATATAAGGGGGATAAAGTACCGGTAGAAGCAAACCGTATCAAGGGAAATCCCACCAAGGTGGACAAGAAAGGGAAAGGTTACCAGGAACGGACAGGTCAACAAGGACCACCAACCGGAACTAAAGGAACCCGCTTTGCCGGGAAAGGACAACCTAAATCAATAAGGGGCGGGAGTGATGGAACTTCCTACGCCGGTAAAGGACAACCCAAATCCATAAGGAGTGGCACCGAAGGAACCAATTATCAGGGAAAAGGTAGACCTAAAGCCATAAGGGGTGGCACCGAGGGAACCAATTATCAGGGAAAAGGTAAACCTAAAGCCATAAAGGGCGGGAATGACGGGACTAGATTTACTGGGAATGGTCGACCTAAAACTATTAAAGGCGGGAATGACGGGACTAGATTTGCTGGGAATGGTCGACCTAAAACTATTAAAGGCGGGAATGACGGGACTACCTATGCCGGACAGAGTACTGCAGGATCTACATCAACAGCAGGGGGGCGAACCACTATTTATGGAGAGAGAGGACGGAACTTTAAAAAAGGAGGAGTCCCTGACATTAAGCTACAAGAACAGGGAGCTGAATGGAAAGGGAACCTAAAGGGAAATAAATTTATAGAGGGCACCCCCGGTACCCGCTTTAAGGGAAACATGAAAGCACCTAATCGAGAGATCTACGATTATGGTGGTGATTGGGCCGGGGACATGAAACTGAAAAAGGTAAAACCGGATACCCGTGCCAGTACCTATGCAATTAAAGGTATGCGGGCAAAGGAAATTCTACAAGGTCCAGGAACTACTTTCAGAGGCCATCTCGACAGCCCCAAGAAAATTGTTGGCTGGGACGGTGCTGATTTTGCGGGACACCTCAAAGTTAAATCCCATCGAAAGGTGAAAACTGAGGGGACCCGCTTTGCCGGCAACCTGAGGGTAAAACCAAATGCAAAAGTCAAGACTCCTGGCACAACTTTTGCTGGGCACTACAAAGTAAATACCAGTTCCAGAATAAAAACCGAAGGGGTGGATTTTCAGGGTAACTTTAAAACTTCCACCCGGTTCTTTAAAAATCGTGAGTACCGGAAGAAATCCCGTGAACAACAACTTTTTGCGGGCAATTACAAAGTCCGGCGGACCAAAGGTAAAGATTTACATCCAAGTGCTGCCTATAGTGGGGGTCGTTTAAAGGATCCTAATAAAAGGAATGATCTTTCCAGAAAATGGAAATTACTGTTGGCAAAAACTCAGAAAAACGCCGATCAACCAAAACATCTGAAGAACAAATACAAAAAACCCAAGTACGATCCGAAAGAACGAGATATTTGGAACAACTAATATTTATGAATTGGAAAGCACTTAGCACTTTTGAAGACCTGAAAGAAATTATAAAAAGATCTTCCCAACAACCCGTTTTAATTTATAAACACAGTACAAGATGTTCTCTCAGTAGTATAATCCGTTCCAGGCTAGAACGTTCCTGGAAGGCAGACGCTTTGGATATTGAAGGTAATTTGCTAGACCTGATATCATTCAGAGAGGTCTCAAACGCGGTTGAAGATCAGTTTAAGGTTCGACACCAGTCTCCGCAGGTACTGGTAATTGATCAGGGCAAATGCATCTTTCATTGTTCGCATCTAGCCATTGGCCTCAAGGCGATAAAGAAAGCGCTGCACCAAATCACCGTTCAGAAATCAAACTAGTTGGATTGTTTTTCCGTTAATAGAGAAATAGTTAAATTTGATAGCTAACATCAAGAAATATATGAGATTTCACAGGACTATTCCTCTCATATTAATATTTTCGTTTGTAGGATATACTATTCAGGCCCAGGAATCTGAGGACTACGAATACACTAATGAATTCGTATGGGGAATTAATAAGAATACCAATGGTGGACTTATTGGAGGGTTTATCCTGAAAAAAAGTATTCGAAGGAGCGAAAATCAATTTCATACCTTTGGGTTGGAATTGATGAATGTGAAGCATCCAAAGGAAACGAGGATATCAAACCCATTGAATGGAAACTCTTATATCTGGGGCAAAGAAAACTACCTCTATTCTATCCGACTACAGTACGGAAGGGAACAGATAATTTTCAAAAAGGCACCGTTCCATGGATTACAAATTCATGCCATACTAGCCGGCGGTCCAACTATTGGGTTGGTGGCACCCTATTATATCCAAAATAGTCAAGGAGTAAACGAACCGTTTGACCCAGAGAAGCACGTTGATTTCAATAGTATTCTAGGAACCGGTAATATCCTGCAAGGCGTCGGTGAGTCAGATGTAGTATTCGGACTAAACTTTAAACCAGCGCTTAGTTTTGAATTCGGGGCCTTTAAGTCAAATGTTTCTGGGATCGAATTGGGATTAATGTTTGAGGGGTTTACTGAAGAGATTAACCTGGTACCAAATGCTGCTGAGAATAAACAGTTCTTTTCTTCTTTCTTTGTAACGCTATTCTACGGACGCCGGAGATAACTTTCTTCCTTTACAATTTCCTTTATAACTTTACTGTTTCAATAATCTTGAAATGATTGAACTTCCGGTTATTTCCTCTGATGGTGCTAAACGCCCACGTAAACCTGATTGGTTACGGGTAAAGCTACCGGTGGGTAAAGAATACGCAAAGGTCCGGAAATTGGTAGATGAATATAAGCTTCATACCATTTGTGAAAGTGGGAACTGCCCTAATATGGGCGAATGCTGGGGTGCAGGCACAGCCACCTTCATGATCCTCGGCAATGTTTGTACCAGGAGCTGTTCTTTTTGTGCGGTTGCTACCGGTCGACCACCGGAATACGATGAAGAGGAGCCAGAAAGAGTAGCAGAAGCTATCAGGTTGATGGAAGTTAAACACGCGGTAATTACCTCTGTAAATCGTGATGAATTGAAGGACAGAGGAGCAGAGATTTGGTACCAAACGGTGGTAAAGGTGAAGGAATTAAATCCTCAAACCACTATTGAAACCCTAATCCCGGATGTTAAGGGAAACTGGGAGGCGCTGCACCGAATGATCAGTGCTGGACAAGAAGTAGTATCACACAATATGGAAACTGTGAGAAGACTCTATCGTCCGGTCAGACCTCAGGCCAGATATCAGCGGAGTCTGGAACAGATTCAGCTAACCAAAGCAGCTGGAAAAAGGACCAAATCAGGAATAATGCTGGGGCTGGGAGAAGCCATGGAAGAAGTCTATGAAGCCATGGACCATTTGGCAGCACATGGGTTGGATATTCTTACCCTGGGTCAATACCTGCAGCCCACAAAATTACACATTGAGGTGGCAGAATTCATCCATCCTGATACCTTTGCCCATTATAAAGAAGAAGGTTTGAAACGGGGTATCAAATATGTAGAATCAGGGCCATTGGTAAGATCCTCCTACCACGCTGAACGGCACGTTAATGTCTGAAGGATTGAAGGATTGAGGGACTGAGGGACTGAGGTTTGACAGAGTGTTTATAATTCTTTAATATTATATTTTATTAAGGAATTTTTAAAGACCTGCCAATTTAGATGAAATTGCCCCTGTTTGTCCTGATATTAATTTTCCCCACTCATTTTCTATTAGCTCAACGATTTTACAGAACTACCACTCAAAAACTCAACCAGGTAAACGCCTCTAAACTGAAACAGGGTAAATGGGTGGAACTTTCAGGTGACAAAGTTAAGTCCATCACACATTACAAGAATAATCAGCTGCACGGGTTGATGGTAAAATACTGGTCAAATGGCCACTTGAAGTCTGAAGAGGAATACCGGAATGACCTGCCTCATGGTTTCTTTAAAGACTATTACCGTTCCGGTTCCAGAAATCGACAAGGGGACTATCAAAGAGGTTTAAAGAACGGTCTATTCAAGAAATATTGGGAAAACGGCATACTGCGTACTCAGGCCAGCTTCGAAAACGACAATGAGCATGGCTTGATAATGGAGTATTACAAAGATGGGACACTAAAAAGAGAAACTCCTTATGATCAGGGCATTGTCAAAGGTGATATCAAGATGTACAATAAAAAGGGAGATCTTGTAAGGTCCAAGACTTATGTAGGAAAGGTCGAAACTACGAATTAATGGTTTCCTCTTCCTGATAATGCTCAACAGGAATACAGCTGCACATTAGGTTCCTGTCTCCATAAGCATTATCGATTCGGCTTACAGCTGGCCAGAATTTTGTTTCTCTCACATAGGGCAAAGGATATACTGCCTGTCGTCGGCTATAAGGAAACTCCCAATTATCCATACATGCAATATCCGCGGTATGAGGAGCGTTTTTGAGTAAGTTATTTTCAGTGTCAGATTTTCCCTCCTCAATGTCCCGGATCTCTTCTCTTATAGTCTCCATGGCCTCACAGAATTTGTCTAACTCCTCCTTTGATTCGCTTTCTGTGGGTTCGATCATCATGGTTCCTGGCACAGGAAAGGAAACAGTTGGGGCATGAAATCCATAGTCCATCAACCGTTTTGCGATGTCCTCAACCTCTACCCCGCAAGCCTTAAATGACCTGCAGTCAATAATCATTTCATGTGCACATCGACCATTTAAGCCGGTATAAAGGACCTCATAAGAACCCTGTAGCCTTTTCATTACATAATTTGCATTAAGTATGGCTAATTCTGTGGCTCTTTTCAAACCATAACCACCCATCAATGCGATGTATGCATAGCTAATGGACAATATACCAGCGCTACCCCACGGTGCGGCACTAACCGCATTGATGGCATGCTCAGGGCCCATGTTAATTATTGGGCTTCCGGGGAGAAAAGGTTTCAGATGGGCTGCGACACAAATTGGTCCCATGCCTGGTCCTCCTCCACCGTGGGGAATACAAAAGGTCTTATGCAAATTTAAATGACACACATCTGCCCCAATTATGGCAGGGCTGGTCAACCCAACCTGTGCGTTCATATTTGCGCCATCCATATATACCTGCCCTCCTACTTCATGTACGGTTTCGCATATTTCTTTAATTTGTTCCTCGAAAACTCCATGGGTGGAAGGATAGGTTATCATTAAAGCTGATATCCTGGTCTTATGTAAGGCAACTTTCTTACTCAAGTCATGGATATCAATATTTCCATGTTCGTCACAATTTATAATCACTACCTGCATCCCAGCCATCACTGCACTTGCCGGGTTAGTACCATGGGCTGAAGAAGGGATCAGGACAATGTTGCGATCATTTTGATTTCTATGTCTATGATAAGCCTGAATTACCAATAGGCCGGTAAACTCCCCCTGGGCACCTGAGTTTGGCTGCAGAGAGGTCGCTTCAAATCCAGTGATTGTACTTAGCCACCCTTCCAGTTCTGTAAACATCTCCCGATAACCCAACGCCTGATCCCTGGGGGCAAAAGGGTGAATATTGGCAATTTCTGTCCAGGTAATGGGCGTCATTTCAGCAGTTGCATTCAGTTTCATGGTACATGATCCCAGGGAAATCATGCTATGCACCAATGAGAGATCCCTGTTCTCTAACTTTTTCAAATATCTCAACATTTGATGCTCTGTCCGGTACTTCTTAAAGACGGGGTGGGTTAAATAGTCGCTTTCTCTGATTAATTGGCTGGGCCATTGGAAATCAAGTTCTTGTGACAATTCTTCAATATGTATCCTGCCTTCTTGCTGCGTGGCTTTAGCGAAAATATTGAGTATCTGCTCTACATCAACCACCTTAGTAGTTTCATCCAAAGAAATCCCAATTGAATCATCTCCATCGTACCTGAAATTGCATTCATTAAGCAATGCCAGTACCTTTATACTTTCCATTAGGGCACTATTGGGCATTTGAATAGTCACGGTATCAAAATAGTTGGGATTGGAGATCTTATATCCCAGCTGACCAAGTCCCCTGGCCAGCACAATGGTCAGTCCGTGGATTCTTGAGGCTATATTTCTCAGGCCCACTGCTCCGTGATATACTGCATACATCCCAGCTATTACCGCTAACAGAACCTGCGCGGTACAAATATTTGAGGTGGCCTTTTCTCTTCGAATGTGTTGCTCCCGGGTTTGTAATGCCATCCGAAAGGCATTGTTGCCCTCCTTATCTACAGACAGGCCAATAATTCGTCCGGGAATCTGTCTTTTGTATTTTTCTCTGGTAGCAAAGTAAGCTGCATGAGGGCCTCCGTAACCCATGGGTACTCCAAATCGTTGTGTGGTACCCACTACCACGTCCGCGCCCATTTCTCCAGGAGGTCTTAGTAAAGTAAGACTTAAAAGATCAGCTGCTACTACTGACAGCACTCCGTTCTCATGAGCTTCTGTGATGATTTCTTGATAGTCCTCAAAACCGCCCTCCAAATCCGGGTATTGAATTAAGAATCCAAAATATTCCGATGGGTCAATTTCAAAGTCTGAAAGTGGCCCTATGACCAATTCAATTCCCAAAGGTCGGGACCTGGTTTGAAGAATTTCAATGGTTTGTGGGAGGACTTTGTCATGCACATAAAATCTGGTGGTATGTTTTTTGTCTCCTTTCCGAAGGTTAAATAACATACTCATCCCTTCAGCGGCTGCTGTGCCCTCGTCAAGCAATGAAGCGTTCGCAATCTCCATTGCCGTCAGGTCTGAAACCATAGTTTGAAAATTAACCAGCGCTTCCAACCGCCCCTGGGCTATTTCTGCTTGGTAGGGAGTATAGGCGGTGTACCACCCGGGATTCTCCAAAATATTACGCTGAATTACCAAAGGCATATTACAGTTATGGTATCCCAACCCGATGTAGGATCTAAACACCTTATTCTTCTTCATCAATTTGGAGAAGGAGGCCAAGAAGTCGTATTCTGTCTGGGCAGTAGGAAGATTTAGGTCCTGGTCCAATCGGATCCCCGGGGGAATGGTTTGTGCTACCAGCTGATCCAAATCTGAGACCTCAATGGCCTGCAGCATTTCTTTGATATCATCTTCCGTAGGCCCATTGTGGCGATTGTAAAATTGATGATTGCTATGAATATTCGTCCTCATTAATTTCTTACTGGTAAACCGCCAAAAAAACTTTACAAAGGTAAAATATAATTGCCATTTTATGGCTTTGGCAGGTATTTATTATGATGGCACACCGCTTATCAAATTTCCTTTGAGGACCTCCCTAATTAGTTACTATTTTAGCAGTAAATTAACGTTAATGCGAAATCTAATTACACTAAGTTGCTTGATTATCTTCTGCCACCATGCCGGCTATCCACAGTTGGATGATACTATCCAACTGCCATCGGCTCCAAATGCTGATGCTGAGCAATACGCCCATACCATTAGAGAAGCCGATCTGAAGAATTACCTAAGCATACTAGCTTCCGATGCTCTTGAAGGCAGAGAAACCGGCAGTCGAGGACAGAAAATGGCCGCTGCATTTATCAGAGAACACTTTCGAGATAACAAGCTTGATCCAATTGTAATTGAAGGTTCTGATAGTCTTTACTTTCAAAAATTCAAGTTATACAAAAACTACTACCAGGAAGTATATATTGAATCGAAGGACCGTAAATACAGGCATTTGGAAGACCTGCTCTATATCGGAAATGCCAGTGTTACCCCACCAAGTACCATGTCATTACATTTTGTGGGTGACGGAGAAGAAAAGGATTATCAAGGCTTGAACGTAAAAGATGCCATGGTAGCTTTTTTCGCCAAAACCCCGCATGACCGACAACTAAAAATGAAAGTTGCCAAAGAAAATGGAGCGACTGCATTCTTTATACTGAACACAGAAAATAAATCGGAGTTTGACCAGTATTTGGACCAAAATGCTCAATTTTTCCAGTCAACATCAATAACCAAAGAAAAGGAACAGTCAGGCAATGACATTATATTTATAGGCCATTCAGAATTGCTGGCGGAATTGTTGGCTGTGAACATTTTGAAGTTAAAAAAAACCGTAAAGAAAGCCGGACGGTCCTCCAAGAACCCACTCAGAAAGGTCAAATCATCATCAATAAGCATAAAAATCGAGAAGATTTCCGATCAATTTATAACAGAAAATGTGCTGGGCTTTATCGAAGGAAGTGACAAAAAAGAAGAGCTGGTGATCATCACCGCACACTATGACCATTTGGGCATAAAGGGCGATCAAATATTCAATGGAGCCGACGATGATGGTTCCGGAACCGCAGCACTGATGGAAATTGCTCAGGCATTCACCATAGCTAAGTCCAATGGGCACGGCCCCAGAAGGAGCGTATTGTTTATATCCGTTACAGCTGAGGAAAAGGGACTGCTTGGATCAGAATTTTATTCAAACAATCCTGCCTGGCCGCTGGATAAAACGGTGGCCAATTTAAACATTGACATGATCGGCCGGGTGGATGTCGCGCATGAAAATCAGGATCAATATGTTTATATAATAGGTTCGGACCGACTTTCTTTGGATCTGCACGTGATTAATGAACGGATGAATAAACTATATACCCATATGGAATTAGATTACAAATACAATGCCCCTGATGATCCCAACCGGTTTTACTTCCGGTCCGATCATTATAATTTTGCCAAGCACAACATCCCTATTATCTTTTATTTTAACGGCACTCATGCAGACTATCATCAATCAACGGATACCATTGAAAAAATCCGGTTCGATCTGTTGAAACTGCGTACAGATTTAGTTTTTTATTGTACCTGGGAACTGGCAAACAGGGAGGAACGTATTCGAATGAACCATTAGCCATAAAAAAAAAGAATCTTGAGGGAAGTACAGAATACTTACCCCCAAGATCTTCTCAACCAGCTATGGAAAGAAAGATATTATCCATCTTTCTATATTACAAATATAGAAGATAATAAGAATAAAGCTACCACCCAATGGAATTATTAGGAGCGCCCTTTGCGACGCTTTGGTCTTTTGTTTTTCTTTTTGTGAAAGGCCCCCTGGTAGTCTGGGTCTTCAAGTTGCCTTTGTCGATCTATGGCACGTCTCATTAACTGTAACTCTTCAAAACTAGTTTCTTCCATGTCAACCGTTGTCGGAATGGGTCGTACTTCAATTTTTTTCTTGATCAATTTTTCGATCTTCTTTAGGTGGTACTGCTCGGCCGGGTGATAAAATGTTATGGCAACTCCGGGGTTTGTGGCCCGGCCAGTGCGACCAATTCGGTGTACATAGTCTTCGTAAACTACCGGAACTTCAAAATTAATAACATGACTTACCAGGGTTACATCGATACCCCTGGCTGACACATCAGTGCTTACTAAAATGCGTACCATGTTATTTTTGAATGATTCCATGCTATTTATTCGAGTATTCTGTCCTTTGTTGCTATGAATCACTCTGATTTCACCCGTAGTAGATCGCATCAGGTATTTATAAATATTATCAGCCACTTTTTTAGTTTTTACAAAGACAATTACCTTATTGAAAATTTCGGTGTCTCGCAACAAATACTCTAATAGATGAATTTTGGTCTTGAAATTGGGTAGCTGGTAACAATATTGGTCTACCGGTTCCGCAGTGGTGGCTGAGGGGGTAGTTTCAATAATAAGAGGGTACTCCAGAAATTCTTCGGACAACGTCATCACATTGGGTGGCATTGTGGCTGAAAACAACAGGTTTTGCCTTTTTACGGGTATCACTTCCAGTATCTTTCTGATTTGAGGCATAAAGCCCATGTCCATCATTTTATCGGCTTCATCCAGAACCAAAGTTTTGAGATTTTTAACCAGAATAATCCCTCTGTAATACAGATCCAGAAATCTGCCTGGAGTTGCTACCAGTATGTCTACCCCTTTTTCAAGAATTTCAATCTGGGACCTAGGTCCGATACCGCCAAATACCGCAGCAGACCTTAGGTCGGTAAACATGCTGAGTTTTTCGACTTCTTTCTGTAACTGAGCAACCAATTCTCTAGTTGGTGCAATAATCAGCGCCCTGGGCACAGCACCCTGGGCATACTTAATTTTCATTAGCAATGGCAATACAAAAGCGGCTGTTTTTCCAGTTCCGGTTTGTGCTATACCCATGACATCATGTCCTGCGGATATAAGAGGTATTGCTTTTTTTTGAATTGGCGTAGGTAGTCCATAGCCAGCCTCTTTTACCGCTAGCAGAAGCTGCTTATTTAACTTAAAATCTTGAAATCCTGTGTTTTCCACCTTTGTTATCCGGCTCTGGCTTAAAACTAAAATATTATATTCAAATATCGTATCATTGCACAGATGGCCTCCATTCTGATCAAGAATGCTTCCCTGGTTAACGAAGGACGTATTTCCCATGCTGATGTACTGGTTAAGGGGCAGCGCATTTACAAAATAGGAAAAGATCTAACCTATCCTGGAAGTCAGGTTATTGATGCCCGGGAGCAATTTCTTTTACCAGGTTGTATTGATGACCAAGTGCATTTCCGTGAACCTGGACTTACCCACAAAGGCACTATTGCTTCCGAATCCAAAGCTGCGGTCGCCGGCGGTATTACCAGCTATATGGAAATGCCCAATACCAAGCCACCTACACTCACACAGTCCCTTTTAGAGGAAAAATTTGAACTTGCTGCCAGTAAATCAATGGCAAATTACTCCTTTTTCATGGGCGCCTCCAATAATAACCTGGAAGAAGTCTTAAAAACCGACCCCGAAACAGTATGCGGCATCAAAGTATTTATGGGATCGAGCACTGGAGATATGCTGGTTGATAATGAGCAGGCCCTGGAAGCGCTATTCTCAGAAGCCCATCTCCTCCTGGCTACGCACTGTGAAGACGAGTCAACCATCAAGGCAAACCTGGAACATTTTAGGGCAAAATACGGACAGGAAATACCGATTGAGTGCCATCCAAAAATTCGATCCACCGAGGCTTGTTACCTAAGCTCATCAAAAGCCATAAAATTGGCAAAAAAATTCGACACCCGTCTGCATATATTGCACATCTCCAC
>CAZAWQ010000560.1:0-1630 GCA_964488585.1 uncultured Roseivirgaceae bacterium | reverse complement strand
GTTCTTCTGTGGTCATACTCGTTTGGTTAGCCAAGGGCATGTTCTCTGTAGTTACTACTCGTAACATAATTTGAGACTGCATTTGGACAATTTGGGATGGTTGATCAAAAACAACCCCGTCGGGTGGTACCACCCAAATCTTGTCTGTGGGGTTTTCTGAATGACAGGTATTACATCTGCTCTGAAATATGGCCATTACCTCTCTAAATTCAACTTTTGTTTCGGTAAAGTCAGATTTGTTATTTGGGGCAGTTACAAATGCCAATACCATAATACCCAATGTCGCCAAAGGTAAAATCCAAAATGCCTGTTGACCTTTCTCCTGTAAATTCAAGTAATGCCTGATACCGGTACTTACCACTATTAACCCACCCAATACGGCCCAGTTATAAGGGTGTCCGAATGTGGAGGGAAAATGATTGCTAATCATGATAAAAACCACCGGAAGTGTAAAATAATTGTTGTGCAAAGATCGGAGTGAAGCGTGTTGGCCAAGCCGGGGATCAGGAGAAAGTCCCTTTTTTGCTGCGCTTACTAAGGCTTTTTGAGAAGGAATAATTACCATGAACACATTTCCGGCCATCATGGTCCCAAGCATGGCTCCAATATGAATATATGCTGCTTTGGGACTTAAAAATTCGGTCAAAATAAATGAAATTAAAATTGTGAACAGCAAGAGTATCACGAAAAATAGCAGCGGCTTTTCGGTGAACATGGTCCGACATAAAAGATCATAGCCTAACCAACCCAATACCAGACTTCCAATTCCGATCAAAATAGCCAGTGTAGGTGAAATAGCCAGGTTCCCAATCATGGTAAAACTTGCTTTGGAGTAGTAAACAATTACTAGCAATAAGAATCCTGTGATCCAGGTAAAGTATGCCTCGTATTTGAACCAATGCAGTTTTCGAGGCATCTCCTTTGGAGCAAGCTTATACTTTTCCAGGTAATAAAACCCGCCGCCGTGTATTGCCCAAAGGTTTCCTGCCAACTCTTCTCGAACGTTGACTGTCCGATTCAAACTATTTTCAAGAAAAACGAAATAAAATGAAGCGCCTATCCATGCTATTCCAATAATTACGTGGGCCCAGCGTACCAGAAGGTTCAACCAATTAAGTGCATGAGATTCCCATCCATTTAATCCCACCAATATCCATCCTGCAATCAGAAGGGCTGCCATAACGCCATAGTGAGGAATTCCTTTAACCCATCCGGGCAAGTAATCCTTGCCAAGCAAGGTGTCCATGGTTTGTCGTGAAAGATGTAGCACCCATATAGATATTAGTAACACGATCATTACTAGGAGTATTATCCATATGGTACTAGCCATCATGCTGGTAAAGATGTCTTTAATCTCATGCTTCAACACTTTTCAAGACAATTTTCTTTCTTAGGTTTTCGATTGAAAGCAGTATCACCTCGTTAGTTGCCGGCAAAGAAAATTCGGGCTCATAGGCATGATCTGCTACTGCGGAAATCGCATCTTTAATGGCTAGCCAGCAGGAAAAGCACAGCATGAGCGGCGGTTCTGCTACTGCTTTACTTTTGCGTATGGTATTTTGATTAGGAACTTTTGTCAGTAACGCTGTCCGAAAATCCTTTGGTATGTCCTGTATATTGGGAATTTTAT
>CAZAWQ010000559.1:0-12016 GCA_964488585.1 uncultured Roseivirgaceae bacterium | reverse complement strand
TAAGTAACCCAAGACCCCATACTTGGCCGTCCCAATCTGGGGCTGCCGGAATACAACATCAATTGGGCTGGAGCATGGTTGAATTGGTCGGTATGCACGGCTTTTAAAAAGCAAACCTCATCTGCCATGGTTGAAAACTTCGGCAGATTTTCGGATATCCAGGCACCGGACTGGCCATGTTGGGAAAATTTGGCCTGAGGTCCCAGCATTTTGGGCGTTCCATTAATGAAAGCGAAACGCTTTCCTTCTAATAAGGACGGTGGACAAAGCTGCTGGTGCAATCGCTCCAACTCTGGTTTATAGTCAAACAGCTCCAGTTGAGAAGGTGAACCGGCCATATGAAGATAGATCACCCGCTTGGCCTTAGGAGCAAAATGAGGCAGTCCCATTTGGTTGGTACTGCCATCCGGAGTAGCTGCAAAGGTGTTTAGTCCAGTCATTGAATTCAAAGCAACTGCTCCCAGGCCCATGGAACAGGCCTTTAGAAAATGCCGGCGGGTTGAATATTCCGCCTGGGCAAGTCTCGCTTCTTCCAGGATGCTCATAAATCGATTATTCTTTAGTTACAAATTCGTCCAGATTCATAATGGCGTTGGCCACCACGGCCATAGCATCCATTTGGTCGCTTTGGTATTCCCCTGAAGAGACTAATTCGGCTTTCAATTCGGTATTTGCATTATGGTAAAGGTCCATTAATATCTCCACGGTTTCTGCGTCTGGTTCTTTGCACAAAGCCATTTTGTACCCAGCCCGGATCGCCTGATCCGGATCATCGGGAGCAGCTTCGCCCATTCGTTCAGCAAATGCTATTGAAGTTTCAAGATAAACCGGATCGTTCAATGTGATCAGTGCCTGGAGCGGTGTATTAGTTCTGATTCTCCTGGATACGCAAAACTCTCTACTTGGGCTATCAAAACTTATCATTGATGGATACGGGGTGGTCCTGCGCCAGAAAGTGTAGAGTCCCCGGCGGTATTTGTCCTCAGGTTTAGTCTCCCATTTGTGATTGCTATAAACCACGTTCCATATACCATCGGGCTGAGGAGGCATTACGCTTTTTCCTCCAACCTTGCGGTCCAACAGGTCACTTACGGCCAATGATTGATCCCTGATTTGTTCTGCAGATAGTCTGAAGCGCGAACCCCTTGATAACAATCTGTTGTAGGGGTCCTTTTCCAGTTTTTTAGCAGTCAACTTTGAAGATTGACGGTAGGTTGCGGACATCACAATTTCTTTAAGTATGTTTTTCACACGCCAATCATGAACATCAACTGCCTGTCTGGCCAGGTAATCCAGCAGTTCAGGATGTGATGGAGGGGTGCCCTGAGTCCCAAAGTCCTCCACAGTCTCCACAATGCCAATGCCAAACAACTGTTCCCATAACCGGTTTACCAGCACCCTGGAAGTCAAGGGGTTTTGATCACTGACCATCCATCGGGCCAAACCAAGGCGATCAGGTGTGAGATCATCAGAAAATTCCGGAAGTGAAGAGGGCACCCCCATTTGAACTTCTTCTCCCAACACCAAATAGTTGCCTCTTTCTAATACATTTGTAGTTCGTTGGAAGGCTTTGCGTTCCCTCATAATGGGGGTATGATCAGCGTTATTTCTCAATTCCATCAATTTATTTTGCAGACTGATCAATTGTCTATCTTTAAATCGCTGATCTTTATACTCAAGCCGAATTGTATTGATCATGGCAATACCTTCTGGCGCCTTGCCTGTGGTATTTACCATTTGGAAAATCAGATTATGTTGCCCTGATACCACTTGATCAAGTTTCCAGGTTTGTGATTTGAATCTATTTTTTCCCTCAAATTCCGCGCCCCGAAGACCTCCGGTAAAGGGTAATTCCATTGTCATTAGTTGTTGACCTTTTAAGGAATCCATAAATACCAGGATATTTACATCACCTCCTCCTGTTGAAAATTCGAGGGTGATGCCCTCAAAACCGGTAAAATCAATATTCGAATACTGAAAATAATACTCTTTATCTTTTTGAGTATTAACGTTGTTGCTCCAGTTTGATAAAAGGCCATCTCCATAAATTATAACATTATGAAATTCATCTATATGCGACGGGAGCAGCGTTGGGAAAATTGCTTCCTTAATCTTCTCTTCCACAAAGTCCTTGCTATCTGATCCTGCCTGGGCTTTTAATACCTTTACTCTGTCCACCAATTCCAGAATTTCCTCTTCATCCTCCTCAGAAAATTGTTTATACACCGGTAGCTCAAGGCTTAGGTCGCTGTCTTGACTGCCATTAAAAAAAGCGAATGCCTGGTAATACTCTTTTTGTCTAATGGGATCGTATGGATGGTCATGACATTGGACACAACCAATGGTAAGGGCCTGCCAGACCTCAAAAGTTGTATTTACACGATCAATTACAGCGGCTATCCGAAACTCTTCGTCCTCGGTGCCACCTTCTGTGTTGGTCATAGTGTTTCTATTGAAGGCAGTAGCAATCAACTGGGGAGGAGTCGGATCTTTCAAAAGATCGCCTGCCAATTGCTCAATAGTGAACTGATCAAATGGCATGTCCTGGTTGAAAGCATCAATTACCCAATCACGGTATCTCCATATAGTACGCGGTGGATCCTTTTCATATCCTTTAGAATCCGCATATCGTGCTAGATCCAGCCATAGGGCTGCCCATTTTTCACCATAGTGGAGAGATTTCATCAGCCGGTCGACCAAATGCTCATAAGCATCGGGAGATGGGTCGTTTATAAATTTATCTACTTCTTCCGGGGTTGGCGGCAAGCCGATCAAATCCAGGCTCAACCGCCTAACCAAAGTTTCTCGATCTGCTTCGGGTTGAGGACTTAGACCTTCCGGTTCAAGCCGTTGTAAAATGAAGTTATCGATATTATTCTTTGCCCAGTTCGACTCAACATGGGGGACCTCCTGAACCTCAGGAACCTGAAAAGACCAATGGGCTTCCCAAACCGCACCTTCATCAATCCATTTGCCAATAACTTCAATTTGCTCTGCTGACAGAGGATCAGCTTCTTGAGGCATGCGGTATTCGGGATCATGATGTTTGATCCTCTGAAATAGTTCGCTCTTCTTTCTATTGCCTGGTACAATGGCTGGTTTACCCGATTCCGTGAGTTGATAGACATCTTCCTCGAATAGTAGGCTAAAATCCCCTAGCTGTTTAATTCCACCGTGACAGGTCAGGCAGTTTTCGTTGAGGATGGGACGAATGTCCTTATTATAACTTATCCTCTGGGAATCAGTCTTACAAGAAGAAAATCCAAAGCTCAACAGCCCGCATACAATCATAGGTGCCAGGCTCCGAAATGTAAATAGGTTTAATAAAATTGCCATATGTTCTAGAGTAGAGCTTATGGAAAATTACTAAAAAAATGCTGGTTTTTGATATTAGTAAGTATTTAGGTTTTGGGCTTTTCCAAAAGTGCAAAGGGACTCCTTTAGAGGCTTCAACAGAGGTGCTTGCTCTCTAGAGCTTGTTTACATCAAATTTCTTGAAGATGCGTGTGACACCTTTATCTATGCGCTTACGAACATTCTTCTGCTTCCTAAGTACATTACTTGACGATTCCTCCCACACTGCGTTATTGGCGACAATGTCTACAATTTCAACCGAAATAGTCCCCACGTTATAAACGTCAACTACTATCTCTTCAACTTCCCAATGGTAATTTCTCTGACCTATATATCTCATATCACGATAGTCAGTTTCCCTGGTTTGTGTTTCTTCCTCAATCACCACTCCAATATTTATTGCCAAGTCAGGATTTTCGCTCTGCTCCAATCCACTAGCCTCCAACTCTTTTGCTATTATGGATTTTAGATAATCCACGTTTTCAGGGTTGACCTTGTATTCGATTAATAACTTAATATCAAAATCAAGAAAGTCGAAAGTTTTGTACTTGGAATTATTTTGCGCCAGCGCAGACCCACTAATCATAGCTATAAACCCAAAGCACAACAATGCAGGCATCAACCGGAGACTATTTTTCATGGCATGGAAATTCAGTGAAACAATATAATAAGATTTGCTCAGAATTATAAAGATATCGTCCATTTATGAACTACGAACACTACTATGGTGTTCAGGCCCCAATTGGCTTACCGCCATCTGGAGCGGCCAGGTTGAATCTGGAGCCTGCCCCAATTTGTTAGTATTTTTTGGAAAACTGTATATCTGCAAAATCCAAATACTGCTCCCAGTCATACTCGGTTAAAGCATGTGCTCCGGTGCGAATATGATATCCCTGTTTGCCAGCCTTGACCGGAGTATCTATTGAAGGTAATTCCGGACTTTTCAGGGATTCAAATCCATAAAGCTCATACGCCGGGCCTGCCAGGAAAAGTGAAGTGTATTCACCCTTTGGGTCCGCCCATTGGTCCTCCTGGGCGCTGGCTACGTAAACAGGCCGTGGTGCCATCAGTGCTATAAGCATGTGTTGGTCAAGGGGCAGGTCGTCCTCATTCCCATTGTACTTATGAAAGTTCTGGCAAAACCAGTGAGGAAAACTAGTATTGATCACTTCAACGGTTTCTCCAATTCCTCTTCGGGATAAGGCCGCTCCGCCACATCCTGAATTATTGGAGATGACCAAGGCAAACCTTTCATCAGTGGCTCCTGCCCAAAGAGATGTTTTTCCAAGTCTGGAATGCCCAATCACTGCGACTCTCTGTTTATCGATCCTTTCGTCTGTTTCAAGGTAGTCCATGGCCCGTGACAAACCCCAGGCCCAGGAAGCAATGGTACCCCATTGATCAGGGCGGGGGCGAGTGTCGAGGAGGGCATGTACTCCGTTCTTAAAGCCATCATCAAAATCAGGATCAATGTCGCCACAGTGGATGGTTGCCAGGCCATAGCCTTTTTCTAAAATCATTTCAAGCGGCCAACTTGATAGTCTGCCGCCTCGGGAGGCTTCACCTGCATGGTGATTGGCTATTCCCAAATCCTCATTGTTAAGCACATAGTTGTCTGTTACAGTTACCTCTTTATTTGGATTGGTTGCCTGATTACCATAAAAATTCAGTCCAAGAAAAATAGAGACCGGGCTCTGAGTGGTCTTGGGCAAGGTCAACAGCATGGTAATTTTGATTTCGCCTTTATCAGTAGCTATGGTGATCGTCACTTCTTCCTGAGTAGCCGCTCCCTCCAGTTCCGCATTCTTCAGAATCCGACGCTGATAATCTTTAGTGTATTCAAATTCAGGCACCTTACCGTACATTTGATCACTAAAAAGTTCCAGTACCTCACCTCTTCGTATTTTTTCCCAGGCATCTGCGGTTTCGGCAGGTTTCCCGCTTTGGCTTAATAAGATATCAGGTAGGGAGTATTGGGGAATTTTGCTCTCGTCATAGTTTTGTGCATACATGGAGGATGTGTAAATAAACAGGCATAATAGGATTAGATTATTTTTCACAGGTCTAGGATTTTAGGGAATTCGAATATAACAAATAGTTATTTATTCTTTTTATTCTGAATCCATATTGCAATTTCATCGGTATAACTACTCTCATTATCTTCAGGGTCAAAGACCAATAAAAATAGCTACCAACAGCGCCCCCGCCCCCAATGCCATTATCACCAGTGTTGGCTTAATAACAAATTTTAACCATTTATTATATGGAATCCCAGCCAAGGCAATTACTGCCATTAATGCCCCATTTGTTGGCACCAACAAGTCCATGGTGGGTGCACCATATTGGTAAGCCAAAACGCAAACCTGACGAGATAGGCCAAGCAGGTCGGATAGTGGTGCTAATATTGGCATGGTCAATACCGCTTGCCCGGAATAGCTAGGCACTGGGAAATGTAGGACCGCCTGAGAGATCATCATGGAGACCGCGGAAAGTCCTGCCGGCAGGTACTGCATGGGTAAAAACAGCCCGTAAATAATAGAGTCAATGATCATCCCTTCCTTCAAAACCAGTGAAATACTGTTGGCCAGACCCATTATCAGAGCAGCAAAACTCATTTCTCTAACTCCTTCAATAAAAGACTCACTGGTACCATTCAATCCTAGCTTTCCGATAAGGCCGGCAACAATTCCCAGTATGAAAAACTCCGCGGTAATTTCATTAAACCCCCAATTCAGTTTTAACATTCCGTAAATCAGCAGACCGAATGCCATGGCCACCAATGTCATTATCAAAGTACTCCGCTTACTCATAGTTATCTGATCATCTTGAGTCTCCTGGTTCTTTTGGACCCGGTTTCTGTTGGCATACCTGATTATCACCATCATCCATACACTGAATGCAATGAACAACATGATAAGTCTGAATCCGCTTCCGGATAAAAATGGCACACCAGCCAATTCCTGTGCAATAACTACTGCGAAGGGGTTTATTGGACTAAAGGCACTACCAATTATCGCGGCTCCAAAACTTATAGAAACTGCGACGAAAGCATTGTATCCCAACCTGCTGGTGAAAAATATTAACACGGGTATCATGGCTATAATCTCCTCCTGTAGTCCACTGAGTGCCCCGCCAGCGGTAAAAAACATCGCCACTACAATCAAGGCCATTTCTTCCTTGCCTTTCAATTTGTTGGTTAGGGAGACCACAGCTTCTTTAAATGCGCCTGTTTTGTCAATTACATAAAAGCACCCGCCCACCAGTAAAATCAACACTACCAGATCCGCACGACCTATGATCCCTTCAGGAATTGTCATTAGTGTTCGAACAAATGACACCGCCTTACCTGGCACCACTTTGTACGAACCGGGAACTACAGTTTGGTAATCGTTGGCGGGGTCATAGGTGCGATCGTATTCACCATGTGGAATAATATAGGTGAGTAAACTGGCGAAAATGATGAACCCCAGCATGATCACCAGAGCATTGGGGAATTTAGATATTTTCAAATCAGGGTTGGATTAGGTTTGGCTAATATAGGGATACTTATCTCAAAATTACCGGATTCAATCCAAACTGTAATAAATGAGCACAGCAAGACAGGAACTTTTGAATCGCCGGAATTCCAGCAAGCGGTGGGTGTCTATTATCAGAACTATCTTGCTCGAAATCTTCCATGGTCGGCAGACCTTGACAGTGCCTTTGCTAATATTAATCAGGACATTTATCAGTACATGTGGGGGCCGAGTGAATTCACAGCTACCGGAAATCTTAAGAATTATGAAAGATCCGACAAATTGCCTGAGGTTAAGGTACCTACTTTGTTTATCACCGGAGAGTTTGATGAAGCAACTCCATCCACGGTTCGCTATTTTCAGGATTTGGTACCCAACTCACGGTTAGAGGTGATCAGCAATGCAGCACACATTACCATGCATGATAATCCGGAGGAAAACAATAGGGTAATCTCGGAGTTTTTAGCGGAACTGGAAAAATAGACTTTGTAATATCAGATGTCAAGGTCTTTACTGGTTTATCAAATATCCACCGAAAATATTTCATATATTTAAATATGAGCGATTACAAGCCCTCATCTAAGCTAAAACCAGTCGATTCAACCAGATATAATGAACTACAGCAAGAGCTTGAACAGCTGCAAAAGCATCATGAGCTCATTTTACACGCGGCAGGAGAAGGTATTTATGGACTAGATTGTCAGGGTCATACTACTTTTGTGAATCAGGCGGCCGCTGACATGGTTGGTTGGACACTGTCGGAAATGGTAGGAAAATCACAGCACTCGATAATCCATCATACCAAACCAGATGGCGGTACCTACCAAGCCGAAGACTGTCCAATCTATGCCGCATTCAAAGATGGGAAGGTGCATCAAGTAGACACCGAAGTCTTTTGGAGGAAGGACGGATCATGTTTTCCCGTTGAATATGTCAGTACACCCATAAAAGACGATCAAGGCAATATGTTAGGAGCCGTGGTGGTATTTAAGGACATAACAAGACGCAAACGCTCTGAAAAGGCCCTGCAAGAAGCTAACCAAGAGTTACAAGCTGCCTTGAAAGAAGTACAGAGTTTAAAAAATCAACTCCAACAGGAGAATGCCTACCTGCAACAGGAAATAAAGTTGAGCCACAACTTTGAGGAGATCATCAGTCAGAGCAAAAAATTCAAAAAAGTTTTAGGCAGTGTGGAACAGGTGGCCATAACAGATGCCACCGTGCTGATTCTTGGTGAGTCCGGCACAGGGAAAGAACTGGTAGCCCGGGCTGTACACAATTTAAGCAGTAGGAGAGAGCGGGCTTTGGTAAAAGTCAATTGCGCTGCACTGCCCGCTGGTTTGATCGAAAGTGAGTTATTCGGACATGAGAAAGGTGCTTTCACCGGAGCTCTGAACAAGAAGATAGGACGGTTCGAATTGGCCAATGGCGGGACAATATTTCTGGATGAGGTTGGTGAGATTCCCATTGAGCTTCAATCCAAATTGTTGCGGGTCTTACAGGAAGGTGAATTTGAAAGGTTGGGAAGTTCTCACACTATAAAAGTAAATGTTAGAGTAATTGCCGCCACCAATAAAAGACTAGAGGACGCCATTAAAGCTGGTACTTTCAGGGAAGACCTTTATTACCGGCTCAATGTTTTTCCACTTGAACTTCCATCCCTTAGAGAAAGAAAAGAAGATGTTCCTTTGCTGGCACAACATTTCTTACGCAAGTACAGCGCTCAATTTGGAAAAAACATCACTGCAATTACCAACCGGTCTATGGAATCTCTACTGCAGTACTCCTGGCCAGGCAATGTAAGGGAACTAGAGAACATCATTGAAAGGGCCATCATTACTTCCCGCGGTAGAAATTTGGAAATTGGAACCTCTCTGCCTGCTATTATTAGTAGTAAGTCCGATGAAAACAAAATTATTCCCCTGGAAGAGAACGAAAAATATCACATACTTAGGGCATTGAAAGCCACCAACTGGCGGGTAAGCGGTGAAAAAGGAGCCGCTAAACTTTTAGGTTTGAAACGAACTACCCTGGAGGCCCGAATGAAGAAGTTGAAGGTCACCCGACCCTAATTTATGCTACCATATTGTCATTATGCCACTATAATGGCATAATTAATTCCCCCGATCCTACCACAACAATCACATACTGTTCTGATTAACAATAAGTTAAGTGCTAGTTTTATTTTCGGCACGATGGTTGTCAATGCTGTGCAAAACAAACCATAAAATACCACCAAAATGAAAAAGCAACAAATCAATACCTTCGCCTTAACCCTGTGGATCACTACCATAGGAATTACCGCATTTGCACAATTACCAGACCCTGGTTTTACCATTGATGACCGAACAGCTATTGTGATAACTGATCCACAAAACGACTTTCTTAGTCCAAATGGTGTGGCTTGGGGTGTTGTTGGACAAAGTGTAGAAGAAAACCATACTGTTGAAAATCTGGAAACCCTGTTTCAATTGGCCCAGCAAAATAATATCCCTGTGTTTATTTCACCTCACTACTACTACCAACATGATCACGGCTGGCAGTTTGAAGGCGCCTTGGAAAAGATGATGCACAACATTAACATGTTTGACCGCGGGGACCAACTTTCAGTTGCTCAGTTTGAAGGATCTGGAGCAGACTGGTTACCTCGATATAAGAAATACATAGAAAAGGACTTCGTCACCGTGGTTGGGCCACATAAAGTATTTGGTCCAGAGCAAAACGATCTGTCTTTACAACTTCGCAAGCAAAAGATTGACAAAATAATCCTTGCGGGCATGTCTGGCAACCTATGTGTTGAAGCCCACATGAGGGAATTGATGGAGGACGGATTTGAGGTAGCAGTAGTAGGCGACGCCACCGCCAGCGCTATACTTCCCGACCTGGATGGCAACCAGGCCGCTCAGACTAATTTCCGTATGATATCCAGTCATGTCTTTCAAACTAAAGACTTGGTGGATGTTTTTGCAGAAGCAAAAAACCATAGATAGTAATATAAACCTTGCCCGAAACCCGGGCGGGTTTCCAACTCATTAATAGCCAATCATGAAAAATTTAGTGCCTCCTTTTAATTATAAAACAGCCAAAGCCAAGGTGCAAATGGCTGAAAATGCCTGGAACACCAGGGACCCGGAAAAAGTAGCCCTGGCCTATACCGAGGACTCTCAATGGCGTAACCGGGATGAGTTTCTAGTGGGAAGGGAAGCCATTAGATCTTTTCTCAAAAGAAAATGGGTCAAAGAACTTCATTACAAGTTGATGAAAGAACTGTGGGCCTACACCGGCAACAGGATCTCCGTACGCTTCGAATACGAATGGCAAGATGCCGATAATGGACTTTGGTTCCGTACCCATGGTAACGAACACTGGGAATTTGACGAAAGTGGGCTGATGAAAAGAAGGGATATGAGCGCTAACGACATACCCATCTTAGAAAGTCATCGAAAATACCGAGACTATTTAATATAATTATTTATAAAACTTTAAAACTTATCATCATGTTTAAATCATCAATAATATCCTATACAAATCAATTGACCAGGTTTTGGCTGGCGGGAATAATCGTATTAGCCACCCTGCTGGTAGCCAACCCATTAGCAGCAACAGATACCAATAAGACACCTGCTAACACTGGAGATAGTAATAAAGAACATGCGGTTCAATACAAGACTGTGGAAATCCAGGGAGTGGAGATTTTCTATAGAGAGGCAGGCCCCAAAGATGCGCCAACCATATTGTTGTTGCATGGTTATCCTACCTCCTCTCACATGTTCAGAAATCTGATCAGAGATCTCTCAATTGAGTACCATCTGTTAGCTCCTGATTACCCCGGTTTCGGGAGAAGTGAACAGCCGCCCATGTCTGAATTTGACTATAGCTTCGAAAACCTGTCCAAGGTTATGGAAGAGTTTTTAGAGGTGCTTCAAATAGATCGTTATAGTCTATATCTTATGGATTACGGGGCTCCAATTGGCTTCAGGATTGCCAGCAAAAACCCTAAAAAGGTACAAGCCCTAATTATACAAAATGGCAATGCTTATGACGAAGGTCTTCGCGAATTCTGGGACCCCATAAAAAAGTACTGGAATGACTATTCCATTGAAAATGGCAAAGCCCTGGAAGGTTTTCATTCTCCTCAAGGATTGAAATGGCAATACACCCATGGAGTGCAGGATACTTTGAAGATTAGTCCGGATAACTGGCAGATCGATTTGAGGCATCTGACAAGACCGGAAAACGATAAAATTCAGTTGGCGTTGTTTTACGATTACCGAACCAACGTTCCTCTTTATCCTAAATGGCAAGCGTACTTACGTGATTACCAACCCCCTGCCCTAATCGTTTGGGGTAAGAACGATTATATTTTTCCAGCTGAAGGTGCATATCCTTACAAAAAGGACCTGAAAAATCTTGAGTTTCATTTGTTGAATACCGGTCATTTTGCGTTAGAGGAAGAAGGTGCCTCCATTGCCCAATTTATACGGGAGTTTATGGCGACCAACCAAATTCATTAATAATAAAGTTTGGATAGATATTGAAGTAAATTCAT
Organism: uncultured Roseivirgaceae bacterium; assembly: GCA_964488585.1. Taxonomy (GTDB): domain Bacteria; phylum Bacteroidota; class Bacteroidia; order Cytophagales; family Cyclobacteriaceae; genus SZUA-3. The sequence goes on along the minus strand of CAZAWQ010000559.1, from coordinate 598 downwards.
GGCACAAAATTTCAAGCAATTGACTTTTACGGAAAGCGTAAAGAAAGCACAGAAACGGTACGGTTCCAGGGATATTTACCAGAGATCTGGTGAAGGACCGGACCAGTATCAGTTGTTTCAGCGTGAAATCTCAATGATTGAAGCTCGGGACAGTTTCTACATGGCAACAGTAGGAGAAAACGGGTGGCCTTATGTACAGTTTAGAGGTGGTCCTAAAGGATTTCTTAAAGTAATAGATCAGGAAACCATTGGATATGCAGACTTTAAAGGTAACATGCAATACATAAGTACCGGTAATATTAATGCCACTAAAAAAGCTGCCCTGATTCTTTTGGACTATCCAACCAAAAGAAGATTGAAAATCTGGGCTGAATCTGAGATTTTGGACCCAGCTAAGCACCCGGAACTAAGGGACAACCTGATCGTAGAAGGTTATGATGCGGTGATCGAGCGGCTTGTGGTTTTTTACATTAAGGCGTTTGACTGGAATTGTCCACAGCATATAAACCCAAGATACACTTTGGAAGAATTAGAACAACTAAACCAACTACCATGACCAACCAAACCTATGATGCCATTATTATCGGCACCGGTCAGG
>CAZAWQ010000558.1:0-1941 GCA_964488585.1 uncultured Roseivirgaceae bacterium | reverse complement strand
TTTTTTTAAGATGTTTCTAATTGGTCCGGCTTCACAACTATTTACTGTTGCTATAAATTGTTCTAGAACAAACCTTTCAATATATGATTCAGCCAGATTTACCATGTGGTCTTGACATCGGATAAATGCATCATAAGAATTTTGACCTCGGTCGATGTATTTCTTAAGTCTTTTGGCGCATGAAACCAGCAAAATCTGCTCCCTATATTTAAAGGCATTGAGATGAAATTCAGGATCCAGAAGGTGGTCTTCATCGGTACTCCTCACAATAATTGGGTTCAGTTCACTGATGGCTGTACCAGCCTTCTTAGCAATATATTTTACTAATCCAAAGAAGTTAATATCATGAAATTGATGTTGGAACCCTGATAAGAGACCTTTTGCCACCAATTGCATCAGCACGGTATTATCTCCTTCAAAGGTGGTAAAAATATCAGTATCCGCTTTTAAGGTACCGAGCCTGTTTTCGGTCAGATAGCCACTTCCGCCACAAGCCTCTCTGCATATTTGTAAAATATTTGTTGTTTTCCAGGTAGCATATGCTTTCAGTCCTGCTGCTAATGCTTCTATTTCCCTGGAGTCTTCTTCTGTTTGATTGATGTATCTTTTAGTAAGATATTCTAAAGCAAAATGTAATGCATAGGTGTTAGCAATTAATGGGAACAACCTTTTTTGATGGGTTTGATAATCTAACAACAACGTTTCTGGTCGATCTGCAGGCCCAAATTGTCTTCGCCGGGAAGCATATCTGATAGCTATTGTCAGTCCTGTTTTGGCTGCACTTAAACCAGCTCTGGGGATACCTATCCTGCCTCCAACTAAGGTGGCGAGCATAGTAAAAAAACGTTTGGAATCACTGCTGATAGGGCTTGAGTATTCTCCATTCTTATCTACCTTGCAAAAACGATCCAATAGGTTTTCTCTTGGGATCCGTACCTTATCAAACCAAATCCTTCCGTTATCTACACCGTTAAGTCCCATTTTCTCTCCACAATCTTCGGTGACAACACCTGGAAGATTGTTCCCTTTTTTATTTCTGATAGGCACTAAAAAAGGGCTTACTCCATAACCAATTCCATCTATATTTAGTTGGGCAAACACGACGGCCATTTGCCCATGTATGGCAGCGTTACCTATATAATCTTTCCTGGCATTATCGCTGGGTGTATGAATAATAAATTCCCCGCTACCTTTATCATAGTTTGCAATTGTTTCGATGTCCCTAACATTTGACCCATGACCGGTTTCAGTCATAGCAAAACAACCGGGTAAAACTAAAATGGCAACATCTTTCAGGTATTTTTGATGGTGTTTTTTTGTACCCAATAAATAAATGCTCATACCGAATAGCCCGAATTGCACACCGAACTTCACTAAAAGGCTTAGATCATGATATCCCAGGGTTTCCATTGCTGCAAAGTAGCTGGCAAAATCATCTTTACCTCCGTATTGTTTAGGGTAAGCAAGAGCGCCAATGCCCTGTTTTGCCAATATTTTACACCAATCAAATATTTTCTCCCGGTAAGTTTCATGAGAAACATTTTCTAAATAACTGAAAACAGGATCTGATAACAAGGTTTTGACTTTTTGAATGATTTCAGCATTATCACTATCTAACTTCCCGGCCATTTTTTCATAATCAAAAGAACTTTGGGGAGCAGGTTCAACTGGCTTTTTGACAGTACGATCTTCAAATAAATCCCGATAAGATTCTTCACTAAGAATTCCTAGTGCATTTTCCATCTCATAAAGAGCCTTACATGCTTCGGGAGTAGAACATCTTGCGTAATCGTCATCAGAACCTATTTTTGCAATCTTCAATCCTATATCGACCAGGGATTTTTTTGAAGATTCCGGTATTTGATCAGAAACCGCCTTCATTATTGATAACCAGGATTTCATTTGTTTAGTGGAAGGAGGCAGAGCAGGATTTAACCATTG
>CAZAWQ010000557.1:0-2054 GCA_964488585.1 uncultured Roseivirgaceae bacterium | reverse complement strand
CAGCTTGACCAATTCGGTAATTTCTCCCAAAGACCTTCGTCCATTTATCGGAGATAAGCTGTATTTGGAAACACAGAAGTTTGGCACCATACGCCTCAATAGTCAGTTTCTGGGATTCCCTAGAGATTTTGTAGCAAACGGGACCTTCTTTACTCAGCTGGGCACACTAATTTCTGATATCAACCTGAAAATAGATGAAAAGACCCATACAGCAACATACTCCGGAGCCCTGGCTACCGATGATTTCGACCTGGGAAAGTGGTCCAACCAACCTGATGTATTTCAAAAAGTGGCCCTACAGGGTCAGATCCAGGGATCAGGCTTCACTATTGAGGAAGCGGATTTTGAATTAAAAGCCAATGTATCCAGTTTTGGGTTTAAGAATTATAACTATACAAATATTGAAACAGATGCCAGGTTAGCCAGAGAACTGTTCATTGGTAAACTCAAAATAGATGACCCCAACCTAAAGTTCTCTTCCAATGCCTACATCGATCTTCGTGAAGATGTTGATCATATCGCCTTGGAAGCAACCTTGGACACTGCCATATTAAAGCCCTTAAATCTATTCGATGAGGATGCATCCCTTAGTACCTACATGGATCTGGATTTTACCGGCCTTACACTAGATGAAATAGTTGGGTTTGCCAATCTTAAAAATACCTACTTCACTTACAAAGGCAAGACCCTGGATATTGAGCATTTGGAGGTGGTTTCCCAAAAGAAAGTTAATGAGCGAAGAGTAAGTTTAGTCAGTGATCGATTCGACATTAATGCACAGGGGGACTTTGAATTCAGTACCTTATTTGGGGACTTAGATCGACTCATTCATGAATATCGATTGAACCTTATCAATAACAAACAGCAGCTGGAAGAATACTATGAAAACAAGATTTCCAAAGCCCATAATAAATACCGTATTGATTTTACCGGCTTACTTAAAGACATAAACCCCATTCTGGAACTGGTAGAGCCTGATTTAAAAATTTCTCCGGACACCCCAGTTGATGGTTATTTCAGACATGGGTTTACTTCCATCCTAGCTGCCAATAGTGAAATTGACACCCTGCGTTTTAAAAACAATATTCTGCACGATGTAATAATTGATTTTAATACCTCCAAAATTAGTGACAGTACTAATGTACTGGCAATGGCCTATTTCCATTCAAGAGAACAGGTAATTGGTACGCTTGCTACTACTCAGGATTTTTCGTTTGAGGCAGTTTGGAATAACGACCATATAGAGTTTCAAACTCAGATTGAAGTAAAGGAATATCCTGAGAATAGGGCAATGGTAAGTGGTCAACTCGAGTTCCAAAATAATCAGTCCGTACTGCATTTCAATGATTCAGATTTCAGCGCCTTGAATCAACAATGGCGCCTGGCACCAGATAATCAAATCTCAATAAGCAATGGTGAATTCAATTTTAAAAGCCTAACCCTGTTCCATGACCAGCAAAGCATCACTATGAATGGAGTTATTTCTCCTGATAGCTCAAAAACCCTGCTGGTGGAGTTTAATCGGTTTCAGGTGGATAATTTAAATCCTATCTTGAAATATAAAATATCTGGCGAATTAAACGCCAATATAGAATTCCAGGACCTGTACCACCAACCCCATATAAACAGCGGCTTGACGATAGTAGACTTCCAACTAGGGAAGTTCCTGGTGGGTGACATTGTAGGAAAATCTTACTGGAATTATTTGGAGGAGTATTTTGATGTTAGCCTGAACGCTACCAGAGACCGGCAACAATTTCTGGACCTAAAAGGGACCTATACTCCAAAAGTGGATAATCAGCTAAATTTATTGGCCAAATTGAACCAGGTCAACCTACACCTGGTTGAGCCTTTTGTAGGAAAAACTTTTTCGGACCTGCAAGGACAAATCAACGGAGACTTAACCATAGGCGGCTCCTTAAAACATCCCAATCTAAACGGGTCCGTTCAAATTTCACAAGGTCAGTTCAAGGTTAACTACCTGAATACTATTTATAACTACCAAGGTGTCGTTCAGTTTACTGACAACCGCATTGGGATAGCAGATGGTCAAC
>CAZAWQ010000556.1:0-14664 GCA_964488585.1 uncultured Roseivirgaceae bacterium | reverse complement strand
GCCATTCCACCGCGCTGCAAGCGCGGAACCTGAATATTTCTTAAAACCCAAATAATCTAAAAACATGCAAAACAAAGGATTCATCATATTCTTGACCGTTCTAATATCAGTCTTATGTATTTACTATTTGTCATTTACCTTCGTTTCGAGGAACATACAAGAGCAGGCCGCGGAGTACGCAACTGATGTCAATGGAAATGTAGATTACAATAAAAAACAGACTTATCTCGACTCGATTTGGTCGGAACCTGTTTACAGTTTGTTCGGAATTGATTTTACCTATCAAGAAATAAAGGAAACCGAATTGAACCGTGGTCTGGACTTACAAGGCGGAATGTATGTAAACCTGGAAGTGAGCCCGGTGGAGATCATCAAAGGCCTATCCAGCAATAATGAGGATCCTGTTTTTCTACAATCGCTGGCTGTCGCAAAGGAGCGGCAAAAGAGCAGTCAGGAGACTTACGTTCAGCTCTTCTACGATGCATACAAGGAATTAGAACCGAATGGAAAGTTGAGCAATATTTTTGCCAGCGCGGCCAATAGAGACCGGTTTAACTTCCAAAGTACCGACAACGAGATCCTGGCAGTTATTAATGATGAGGTAGAGGACGCCATCGATCGATCCTTTCAAATATTACGTACCCGGGTAGACCGGTTTGGTACTTCTCAGCCAAATATTCAGCGAATACAAGGTACGGGGAGAATACAGGTTGAGCTGCCCGGAGTTGACAACCCTGAACGGGTGCGAAAGTTACTGCAAGGAGTAGCTAAATTGGAGTTTCTTGATGTTGCGGACTGGGCACAAATTGGTCCGGCCATGCAGGGCATCAACCTGAAGTTAATGGCCGAAGAGAAGAGGATCGCAGAGCAAAAGGCGCTGGCCAGCGGAGATCCAGCCGAGCGTGTCGATGACATCAGTGTGCTTATTGCTGACAATCTATCAGAAGTGGCTGACACAGCATCAGACGAAATAAGTGACAGTCTGGAAAGTGATTTGGCAGCACAGCTTTCAGCGGTAGATACTACCACTGCATTGGACAGCCTTGACCTGCAGATATCCAAACTTTTCCAGATCCTGCAAATCTCACCTTATGGGATGTATGCTGACCTGAGGGATACCAGCAAAGTAAACGATTACATCAAAAGGGATGACATCAAAGCATTGCTGCCTCCTAATACTAAGTTATTATGGGCAGTAAAGGTGGCTGAACTGCAGGAGGGTTCTTCTAACACACTGCTGGAGCTATATGCAATCAAAACCCAAAGGGGAGGAAAAGCGCCGTTGACCGGGGAAGTAATTTCCAATGCCTGGCAGGATTATGATGAAAGGGGGCGACCCGCTGTCTACATGTCAATGAATTCTACCGGGGCCCGAAAATGGGCTGCACTAACAGCTAAGGCTGCTGCTGCAGGAACCAGAATAGCGATTGTGCTGGACAATTACGTTTACTCAGCTCCGGGAGTGGAAGAGGAAATCCCCAATGGAAGCTCAGTAATATCGGGAAACTTTACCATTGAGGAGGCGGCTGACCTGGGTAACGTGCTGAAAGCCGGAGCGCTTCCAGCGCCTACCCGAATCGTTCAGGAAGCCATCATCGGACCGACTTTAGGAAAAGAGGCTCAGGCCCAAGGGATAAATTCCATTCTGTTAGGACTGGCAGTGGTGGTGGTGTTCATGATGTTTTATTATGCCAGAGCAGGGTTCATTGCTGACCTGGCATTGTTATTCAATGTGTTCTTCATACTTGGGGTGCTGGCCCAGTTGAATGCGGCATTAACGCTGCCGGGAGCAGCCGGAATCGTACTGACCATTGGTATGGCCATTGATGCCAACGTGCTGATATTTGAGCGAATCAGAGAGGAACTGCGTAATGGAAATAAAATAAAAGCCGCTATTAGTGCAGGGTATAAAAAGGCCTACAGCTCAATTATAGATGCCAACGCAACCACCTTTTTGACCGCTGTAATCCTTTATGTGCTGGGGCAAGGGCCGGTGAAGGGATTTGCCATCACTTTAATGATTGGTATCTTTTGCTCATTTTTCTCAGCAGTATTTATCTCACGTGTTTTCGTGGAGTGGATGTCACGTAAAGGAGATGAGAGCAAGATGAATTTCCACACTGTCCTCTCTAAGGATTTTCTAAGCAAACTCAATATAGATTTTCTTGGCAAAAGAAAATTGGGGTATGCTTTCTCCGGTATTTTCATAACTATAGGTCTGGTTATCATGTTCACCACTGGAGGATTAAATTTCGGAGTGGATTTTCTTGGGGGGCGCTCTTATGTGGTGACTTTTAATGACCCGGTAATTGCTTCCGAAATGAAAGCTGCACTGGCTGATGATTTCGGAAATACTGCACCTGATGTAAAGACCTTTGGGGGAGACAATGTACTGAAGATTACCACCAGCTACTTGATAGATGATGACCATGAGAGCGCTAGTGGTCAGGTAGAAAGTGCATTGATCCAAGGGATTGAAGACTTTACTGGTTTGCAATATATCCAGGATGATGCCAGGGTTGACAACGCACATTTTACCATATCAAGTTCCGAGGAAGTAGGGGCTACTATAGCAGATGATATCAAGAATGCCTCCATACAATCCATACTATTTTCACTGGCCGCTATATTCCTGTATATCTTTATGCGGTTTAGAAAATGGCAGTTTGGCCTTGGAGCAGTAATTGCACTGCTGCATGATACTTTGGTAGTATTGGCGGCCTTTGCAGTTGCAGGACTACTGGGATTCAAATATGAAGTGGACCAAGTGTTTATCGCTGCCATGCTGACCATTGTTGGTTACTCTATCAATGATACCGTGGTGGTATTTGACCGCATTAGGGAAAACATAACTCTGAATCACAAAAAGGAGATGATAGCAAACTTCAATGCAGCCATAAATAGTACTATGAGTCGGACATTGGTCACTTCATTAACCACATTGGTGGTGGTAGTAATCCTGTTCATTTTTGGGGGAGCCGTACTAAAAGGATTCAGCTTTGCTCTGATAGTGGGAATTGTAGTTGGAACCTACAGTTCGATTTTTATTGCAACACCGGTGGTAGTGGACCTTTCCCATCGGAAAGGCAAGCCGTCCAAGAAGGCAGTTGCTGATTCCAGGCAGGTTGCTTCGGCAGTGTAAAGTTGGGATTGAGTGATTGAAAGACTGTATGATATGGACTGAGGGACTGATTACTAATGACATTCAATCCTTCACTCCCTCACTCTTTGATACCAGTCCCAGTTCATCCAGCTGGTCCTGCGAGATGGTACTTGGAGAATCGATCATGACATCCCGGCCTGCATTGTTTTTTGGGAAAGCGATGTAGTCTCTAATTGAGTCTGACCCCCCCATTAGGGCACATAGCCGGTCAAATCCGAAGGCAATGCCTCCGTGTGGGGGGGCGCCATACTCAAAGGCTTGCATCAGGAATCCGAATTGGGCATTGGCCTCTTCTTCTGTGAAGCCAAGCAGCTTGAACATGGTTTGTTGTAAAGAACGGTCATGAATTCTGATTGAACCTCCTCCAATTTCCACTCCATTAATCACCAGGTCATAGGCATTGGCCCGTACTACTTCTGGCTGTCCTTCCAGCAATGAATAGTCGTCTATAATCGGCGAAGTAAAGGGGTGATGCATGGCGTGGTAACGCTTTGTATCCTCATCCCACTCCAGTAAGGGAAAATCAACTACCCATAAAGGACAATAGATTTGTCGGTCCATTAGATCCAGTCTTCTGCCCATTTCCAGACGTAATGCTCCTATGGCTTTTTGGGTGTTTTCCTTCGGCCCTGATAACACCAGGATTAGATCTCCTGTTTGGGCCCCTGCGGTATCTGCCCAGGCTTTCAGGTGTTCACTGCTATAAAACTTGTCAACTGATGATTTGTATTCTCCATCCGGCAAACATTTTACAAACACCATTCCTTTGGCCCCGATTTGTGGTCGTCTCACCCATTCGGTAAGTGCGTCAATTTGTTTGCGAGAATATGCTGCACCACCTGGAACCACAATGGCCAGCACAGTTTCAGATTGATCAAATACATTGAACCCCTTACCTTTTGCAATCGCTTCGATATTGTTAATGTGCATCTGGAATCTGATATCCGGCTTGTCTGAACCGTATTTCTCCATTGCTTCCTGATAGCTCATCCTGGGAAACTGCTCCAATGTGACCCCTAGTACTTCCTGAAATAAGTATTTCGTTAGGCTCTCAAAAGTCTCCAACACATCTTCTTTATCCACGAAAGACATTTCACAATCAATCTGAGTGAACTCCGGTTGACGATCAGCCCTAAGGTCCTCATCTCGAAAACACTTTACTATTTGATAATAGCGATCGAAACCACTCACCATCAATAATTGCTTAAACGTTTGAGGGCTCTGTGGAAGTGCATAGAACTCTCCTTGATTCATACGACTAGGTACCACAAAATCACGGGCTCCTTCGGGTGTGGATTTGATCAGTACCGGGGTTTCTACTTCGATGAATCCTTGCCCATCAAGATAGTGCCTGGTAGCTCGATTGATTTTGTGTCTAAATATCAGGTTGTTTCGTACTACTTTTCTTCGCAGGTCAAGATACCGGTACTTCATGCGTAGGTCCTCACCTCCATCTGTTTGGTCTTCAATAAGAAATGGAGGAACTTGGGAGGGGTTCAGTATTTCCAGGTTCTTAACAACCATCTCAATTTGTCCTGTAGGTATATTTTTATTCTTAGCTACCCGCTCAACAATTTTTCCCTGTGCTTTGACCACATATTCCCTTCCCAGCTTTTTTGCCAGCTCCAATACGGCCGGATCAGACTTGCCCTCTTCAAAAATAAGTTGAGTAAGGCCATAACGATCTCTAAGGTCGATCCAGATCATTCCGCCTTTATCCCGTACCCGCTGCACCCAGCCACTGAGTACTACTTCTTTGTTTATATCCTCCGGTCGAAGTTCACCACAATTATGTGTCCTAAACATATTATTGTTAATTTTGACGCATAAAGTTAATAATACTGCCATCATAATCTATGCTTCAGCTATTCAAACCAATAGTCATATTAATTTTACTGGCTGTACCAGTGGTCTTAGCTGCCCAGGAAATTCCTTTGATCAAAACGGATGTCACTAAAAATATCAGTTTGCTGGTGCCTTCAGAATTTATTCCCATGGGACCTCAGGACATACGCAACAAGTTTATCAGTTATAGAGATCCTATTGCCGGATATACTTCGGAGGACCGTTCGGTGGATTTGGTAGTCAATATTAGTAAAACGCCATGGAGCAATGAAGACATGGATCTGCTGAAAGAGTTCTACGAAAATAATATTCGAAACCTGTTTGATGAGGTCGATTTTGTCAAAAACGAGATACAGGAAATCAACGGCAGGAGTTACGCTGTTTTCGAGTTTACCTCGATTGTCAAAGGTGATCCTAACTCACTTCGCAATCAGGCCCCGGTTCATGATTACAGACAAGTATTATATACCGTTGAAGACTTTAATGTCTACATCTTTACATTTTATTGTCCAACTCGGGTAAAGGACCGATGGCAGGTCACCGCAAAAAAGATCATGTCAAGTATCGTGTTCAACTGATCCATATGGAATTCACAGTATTTAGTGATGAACACTACATGCAATTGGCTTATAAGGAAGCCCTGAAAGCGCGGGATCAGGGAGAAGTACCGGTGGGGGCGATAATAGTTTGTGGTCAGATTGTAGTGGCCAAAGCGCATAATCAAACCGAGACATTACAAGATGTAACTGCTCACGCTGAAATGTTGGCAATTACTGCAGCTGCTAATTATCTTGGAGCCAAGTACCTGACAGAGTGTATCTTATTTGTAACCTTGGAGCCTTGCCCAATGTGTGCCGGTGCAATATTCTGGAGTCAGCTTCAACGGTTGGTATTTGCCGCAACCGATCCTTCCAAAGGATTTACTAATTTCCAATCGAAGCAAAAGAAGCTGCTTCATCCCAAAACAAAGGTTGATAGCGGGCTGCTTGCCGGACCGTGTAAACAGCTTATGGAGGACTTTTTTCGGGAGCTGAGAAATTAGTATATTTGGTTACCACGAAATTTTCTTCAACTTATAAATCATTTTAATTATGTCTTTTGAACTACCGGAATTGCCCTATGCATTTGATGCATTAGAGCCTAATATTGATGCCCGTACCATGGAGATACACCATGACCGGCACCACGCAGCATATACTAGTAATCTCAACAACGCTATTGCAGGTACAGATCTTGAGGGGAAAAGCATAGAAGAACTGCTTGCCAACGCAGGAGGGAATGGAGCGGTGCGAAATAACGGCGGTGGATACTATAACCACAATTTGTTTTGGACTGTAATGTCACCCAGCGGTGGAGGAGCCCCGGCAGGCGATTTGGCTAGTGCAATTGACAGTCGGTTTGGTTCCTTCGATGAGTTCAAGGATGAATTTTCCCGGGCTGGGGCCACTCGATTTGGATCCGGATGGGCCTGGCTGTTAGTAGATACAGCAGGACATCTGGCAGTAAGTTCTACTCCTAATCAGGACAATCCATTAATGGATGTGGCTGATGTTAAGGGTACACCCATTCTGGGTTTGGATGTGTGGGAGCATGCGTACTATTTAAACTATCAAAATAAAAGACCTGACTATATTAAGGCCTTTTGGAATGTAGTGAATTGGGACGAAGTGGCGGCCAGGTTTTCTAGCTAAGGCTAGAAAACTGGCAAATAGCATATCCCAAATAGCAAGCATCAAGTAAATTACAGTTGCCAATTTTCAAACTCCAAACTTCCTGTTAACCAATTGGGTTGATTTATTATTTTATTGCTGGTAGTAAATCAGCGATTTTGGAGCTTAATTGGTGCTTGTCAGTTGTTTTTTGGGATTTACTTATTTAAAAGCTGCTTTAGTTCCAGTATTTCATCCCTAAGTCGGGCAGCTTCCAGGAAATCAAGGTCCTTGGCGGCTTTTTCCATGGCCTTATGATTCTTAGTGATTAATTTATCAAGGTCGGTTTTCGACATATAGGACACCACGGGATCAGCGGCCAGACTGGCATGCTCATCCTCTACATAGTACTTCTTAACAGACTTCTTTGAGTCAGCTACTTGCGTCTGTTGCATAATTGATTCTTTTGATTTCAAAATTGTTTCAGGGGTTATTCCATGAGCTTCATTGTATTCATTCTGAATCCTCCTTCTCCTTTTAGTTTCATCAATAGATCTTTGCATGGATTTAGTTATCTTATCTGAATACATTATAACCCGACCATTGACGTTTCTGGCAGCCCTGCCAATAGTTTGAATTAACGAACGTTCGTTTCTTAAAAAACCTTCTTTATCGGCATCCAGGATAGCTACCAGAGCCACTTCTGGCAGATCAAGTCCTTCTCTCAGCAGATTTACTCCTACAAGTACATCAAAAATACCCAGTCTCAATTCACGTAGTATTTCAACCCTGTCAATCGTATTTACCTCAGAGTGAATGTATCGACATTTCACTCCTGCCTGTTCAAGAAACTTGGTCAACTCCTCTGCCATTCTTTTAGTGAGCGTTGTTACCAATACCCGTTCACCATTGCCCGTGGCGTAGTCAATCTCTTCCATCAGGTCATCGATCTGCTTTTTACTGCTCTTCACTTGTATCTGTGGATCCAATAGGCCGGTTGGCCTGATTACTTGCTCAACTACCACACCTTCGCAACTGTGAAGTTCATAATCTCCCGGAGTGGCACTTACAAAAACCACCTGATTCAACATACTTTCAAACTCATTGAATGTAAGTGGACGGTTGTCAATTGCCGAAGGCAATCTGAATCCGAAATCTACCAGGTTTACCTTTCTCGAGCGATCACCACCCCACATGGCCCTTACCTGCGGAAGCGTAACATGACTTTCATCTATGATCATCAGGAAATCATCGGGGAAATAATCCAACAAACAGAATGGTCTGTCTCCGGCGTTTCTCCTATCAAAATAACGTGAGTAGTTCTCGATACCAGAACAATAACCCAACTCCCTCATCATTTCCATATCAAATTCAGTCCGTTCTTTGATCCTTTTGGCCTCTAGCCTCCGTAACTCAGTCTCAAAGTAGGAGATCTGAGCTACCAGATCGTCCTGAATTTCATGAATAGCCTGGTTCAACAATTCTTTTCCTGTAACAAAAAGATTGGCAGGGAAAATGGCGATCAGACGTTCTTCTGAAAGCTTCTTGCCGGACTGAGGATCAATTCGGTATATACTTTCAATTTCGTCACCCCAGAAAATAATGCGGTAGGCAAAATCCGCATAGGCCACGAAGATGTCAACTGTATCTCCTTTTACCCTGAAGTTCCCCCGCTTAAACTCAGCCTCTGTTCTACTATAAAGAATACCCACCAGTGAAAGTAAAAACTGATTGCGCGGTACGATGTCTCCTTCTTGTATGCGCAGTACACTTTTCCCAAATTCTTCAGGATTGCCAATTCCATAAATACAGCTAACGGAAGCCACCACTATTACATCTCTACGACCACTCAGTAGTGAAGATGTAGCACGAAGTCTTAGCTTTTCAATTTCTTCATTAATCGACATGTCCTTTTCAATGTACAGATTAGTGGTGGGCAAATAGGCTTCTGGCTGGTAGTAGTCATAGTAGGAAATGAAATATTCTACAGCATTTTCAGGGAAAAAATGTTTAAACTCTCCATAAAGCTGGGCAGCCAGCGTTTTGTTATGACTGAGGACCAGGGTTGGTTTCTGTACATTTTGAATCACATTGGCCACGGTGAATGTTTTGCCGGATCCGGTTACACCCAGTAGCGTTTGAGCAGGCAGCTTTGCCTCAAGACCTTCGGTTAACTGCTGGATGGCTTGCGGTTGATCGCCGGCAGGATGATAATCAGAAATTAATTGAAACGACATTTTTTAAATTTATTAATTTCCGTATTACTTAGTCCAAATATCCCAGGCTTTCTCAGCTTGTAACTCTAGCATTTCCAGTCCATTCTTCACCATTGCTCCCTGGGACAAACCACGCTTCATAAAGGTGGTGGAAGCTGGGTTATATACCAGGTCAAAAAGGAAATGTCGTGGCCCTAATTTATTATAATCAAGGTCGGGTGCGGTTTCGACTTGTGGCTGCATGCCCAGTGGCGTGGTATTAAGTACAAGTCTATGAGTAGCCAGAATATCACCAGTTTTCACCTGGTCATAGGTGAGTAAATCAGGCCCGCTATTTCTACTGACTACTTTAAAAGGGATCTCACAATCGGTTAGCGCCGCGATCACCGCCAATGAGGCCCCACCGGTCCCCAAAACCAAGGCTTTTCCTTGCCAAGATTCTGGCAACCAATTCAACAAAGAGGTTTTAAAACCATAATAATCCGTGTTAAACCCAAACAATTGTTCTTTATAGATTCTAATCACATTGACGGCGCCAATAGCTTTGGCTTCGGCACTTATCTCATCCAGAAAGGACATTACTTTCTTTTTGTAAGGAATGGTAACATTTAACCCCACCAGTCCCGGTGTACTTTTTACTAAGGGCAAAATATCTTTAATGGTTTCCAATTCGAACAAATCATAGTGGTAATTGGTCAATCCCAATTCGCGGAATTTTTTTGTGAAATAGGATTTTGAAAATGAATGGGAAAGAGGCCTGCCGATGAGCCCTAGTTGCTTATGAGGGTCAGCCATTTTTTAGGTAAATAACAGTTTTTTCGAGAATTACCACCAGACCTACACCTAAGACGAGAAACATAATTGCCTGCCATAAAAATGCTTCGTTGCCCAATGCCTGATAAGTATTGGGTAGAACGTTCTCCTGAATCAGTGGTTTTACCTCCCCATGTCGATCGATAAAAGTAGAAACAGTTTGTTTCCATGGCCAAACTTTGTTAAGTGATCCGATCATAAATCCCGCAAGGATTGCTATGGTGATATCATGGTACTTGTTGAATAGCCAGCTTATTAATCTGGAAAAAGCCATCAGTCCAATAAGGCATCCGGAGGCAAACACCAGGATGACTCCTAGATCAAGCTCCTTCAAAGCGTTAAGGATAAAAGTGTATTTCCCCAGTATAAGTAGTATGAAACTTCCGGAAATTCCCGGCAGAATCATGGCACATATGGCAATGGCACCGGACAAGAATATTGCCAGAGTACTATCCGGCGTTTCTGTTGGTGTTACAGAAGTTATAATAAAGGCTATCAGGCAGCCAAACAGTAAACTCAGTAAAATAATTACCCCCCAATTCCTGATGTCCCTACAGACAACCATGGCAGATATCAGGATCAGCCCAAAAAAGAACGACCATAATTGGATGGGATGATTTAGAAGCAACCCGGATATTATATTAGCTAGAGAGAGTAGACTGACCAGTATTCCACTCAACAATACCATCAAGAATCGGCCATTGATCTTTGCCCAAAAAGGCAAAAATTTACCGGTTAACAGGAGTTTTAATGCTGCCAGGTCAATAGATTTAATACTGGCAATGAGTTCTTCGTAAATACCGGTAATAAACGCTACGGTTCCGCCTGAAACTCCGGGAATAATATCGAAACCTCCCATCCCCATTCCTTTTAGAAACAGGAAAATATAATCTTTTGGTGTCTTCATCTTCGGACTTATGGCTTTTCGCCGAACGGAGAATCATTCATGAAATGGTTGAAAGTATCTCCCCGCAGCCCTAACCGAATGGTTTCTAAAGGGATCACTTCATTGGGAGGAATATTTCCAAGATTAACATTGGCCCCAAGAAGCTTTATAAACCATACCTGTTGTGATTTTTGAGGCGTCTCCCATATGATTTTTTCAAAAGGAATTTTCGTTAGGATCTCCTCAACGAGACCGCTTCTTACTTCGCCTGATGAGCGAAATAGTCCTACGTTTCCGGCTTCACGAGCTTCACCAATAACTTTCCAGGCCCCGGCGTCAAGCTCCTCCTGCATCAATTTGATCCACTTATATGGGGGAATGATTTTTTCGACATCCTTTGATCCGACCTCTGAAAGAACGGTGACTTGCGAACTTAATTGGTGTATATAGTCGCATTTCATCTGATGCTCCAATTCAATAGAACCATCGGACACCTCTGCGAAGGTCATTTCATACTTATCAAGGATTTTACGATAATCATCGAACTGGTTTCTCACTATGAATGCCTCAAACAACGTCCCTCCAAAATAGGTGGGTATATTATGTTCCTGGTATTTTTTTAGCTTTTCTTTTAGGTTAGGTGTGACATATGAGGTGCCCCATCCTAGTTTCACAATGTCTA
Source organism: uncultured Roseivirgaceae bacterium (assembly GCA_964488585.1). Classification (GTDB taxonomy): domain Bacteria; phylum Bacteroidota; class Bacteroidia; order Cytophagales; family Cyclobacteriaceae; genus SZUA-3. The sequence continues at coordinate 3,410 of CAZAWQ010000556.1, read as the reverse complement.
CGTGCCCACCGCATAGCTCCAGGAAGTCATCAATTTCCCTTAAACTCAGTCCCTTATCCATTACCATAGTGTACCCAAACTGACGTGGCTTTTTTGTACGCTCTGGTAGGTTACTTAGTTTGTAGTTCATTTATTTCTCAGGTCGGTACTGGTCAATGATTTTCAAAAGCATCTTTTGGTTCTGGAGATTAGGATAAAATTCGAATAACTCCTGATGCTTTTCAAAGTTCAAAATTAAACCATTTTCCAAATATGCCAAGCCCTCCTTGTATTTCCCGGCAGCTATGAAATAAGCCACAGAACGGTAGTACAAACTCGGTTCTGTAGGGTTTTCTTCTAAACCATTCTTGATTAACTCCAGACACTTAGGGAAATCCCCCTGTTCATAGTACAAGAAAGACCACATTAACCATACGTTGATATTCTCTGGGTCTAACAAGGCAGCTTTTTCATAAGCTTCAAGACTTGAAACCAGGTTGCCAACTTTGAACTCGGCATCGGCCAAGGCTATCCAGTAACCTCCATTATCAGGATTTAATTTGAGTGCTTTGTTAAAAAAATGAATTGCCTCATACCATCTTTCCTGTTGATGAAGACAACTTCCAATTCCAAATGCCGCCTCGTCGTAAAAGTTGTCCAACTTGTAGGATTTCCTGTAGTACTTAAGGGCAAGATCCAGGTGTCCGAGTTTCTCGTAGGTCTCACCCATACAAAAATGCGTTTCAGCAGATGGTCCCTCAAGATCCACAGTTTGGCGATATGAGTCTAGAGCTTTACTGTATCGCTCCATACTCATATAGGCATTTCCAAGGTTAAAATAGGCTGAAGAAAAATCCTCTTTGATAAGAATTGCATATTGATAGGCTGATTCTGCTTCTTTATTTTTTCCAAGTTTGTGATATATTATTCCAAGGTTATACCAACCTAAATGAGAATATGGATCACTATCAATGAACTTTTTATAATAACCAAGACTATCTTCCAGGGCTCCGGTTATATCAAGACAATAGGCCAACTCATATAAAGCTCCATCGTGTTGCATGTTTTCCTCCACGGCCTGTTTATATGAAACTATAGCCATATCAAAATCACTGGCATTTTGATAAGCCAGACCAATTTGAAAATAGATGTCATCTTTGTTCGATGAAATGGTAAGTGCCTGTTCCAGCACCTGCACCGCTTCTATGTATTCTTCTCTAAGCGAGAGGATATTAGCCTTCATAATTAGCAATTCGTCATCATTGGGTTGAATATTAATGGCATCCTCGATAATGTCCAAAGCCTGGTTATAGCGCTCCAGATTAACCAATGCCTGGCTTTTTAACAATATCATATCGACTGAGAACGGATAGAGTTCCGTCCCAATTACACAAATTTTAAGTGCTTTTGAATAATATGACCGGTCAGTAAAATGATTAAACAGGTTTTCTATCTCCTCAATATCAAAAAAGTGATAAGCACCGTTTTCCATTTGTTCCTGGAACAAGTGTATGAGGTCTTTTATTTTACGCTGTTTTGAATTCTGCGCCATTACAGAAAATTATTTAGCAGGTTTAATTGCAAAGCTCGCTCAAAGTATTTTTGATCTACAGTTTCTGACATGGTCTCTAAATGTTTCTTGTTGTGACAGTCTGTTCCAAGAAAACTAACGGCCTTTTCATCGATTAAAAGTTCTGCCAACTTCCTTGCTGCCTTGCTGTAGTATCCAGTCAAAGATATAGTGTTGATTTGAAGCAACAGCCCCCTGTTCATCAGGTCTTCAAGCATCTCAGGTCTGTTTTGTACAAAAATATATCTTTCAGGATGGGCCATAACTGGCTTCATTCCATTAGAAATGATCTGGAAAATCCCTTCGCGAAGATATGCGGGTTCATTTAAAAAGGAGGTTTCAAACAGTAGATATCGGTCTCCAAATGTTAACAATTCTTTCTTTTCTTCCAACATTTGCATTAAGTACTCATCGAGATAGTACTCTGCTGCTGCTGCTATTTCCATATCAATACCGGCAGCGTCTACTTCCGCCTGGAGAAGTTTCGCTCGATTTCTAATGTCTTCTGTGGTATTTGGGTAGAAATCGTTCATTACATGAGGAGTGGTAATAACTTTTTGATAGCCCATCCTTGACATACTTCGAAGGATATCCAGAGACTCTTCCATAGTGCTAACCCCATCGTCTACACCTGGAATAAGGTGAGAATGTACATCAACCATCAAAGGACGTACACTTTTTTCGACTTTTCGTTTATGAAATAATGATATCACCAGGTGTTTTAATTTAAGCAATTACTCATAATAACCTTGTCCATACCCGTATCCATACCCCTTTTTACCAGTAATTTGAACAGCATTTAATACAATGGAGAGGTTTCTAAACCTATTGGTTTTCGCCATCCTATTCAAGGTATTAACAAAGTCTTTTCGAGAATAATCTGCCCGGATGACATAAATTGGTATATCCGCTTTTCTCATAGCCAATATTCCATCAGTTACCAGGCCTACCGGAGGTGTGTCCAGAATGATGGTATTGTATTGCAGCTTCATCTCCTCAAACAGATGATCCACTTCCTGACCCATGATTAATTCTGAAGGATTGGGAGGTGTTGGCCCTGCCGGCAGATAATCCAGGCCTTCCAGTTCAGTGGGTAACACACACTCTTTAAATGAATGTTTATTAATTAAGATTGTCGAAAGGCCTTTATTCACCGGTCCCTGGTTAAAGGCCAAATGGATTTTGGGTCGTCTCATGTCCATGTCCACCAGGAGGACCTTTGGATTAGACAAACTAATGATCCCTCCCAGGTTTATGGCCAGAAAGGTTTTGCCTTCGCCACTAACTGTAGAGGTAAACGAAATAATCTTAGGTCCCTCAGAGATTCTTAAAAACTCCATATTGGTGCGGATGGATCTTAGACTTTCACTCACAGGTGACTTGGGATTGTTGTGAATGATCAACCTACTCAAGTCCATCTTTTCCTTGTTGTATTCTGCTACTACCCCTAGTATGGGCAAGGCGGTGATCCGTTCAAGCTCAGTCTGGCTGGTTATTTTGTTATGCAGTGCGTAACGTATGCCAACAAAAAAGAAGCTGAAGATTAACCCACTGGCTACTCCCAAACCATAAATGATCAACCTGTTTGGTGAGACTGGAGTGTTTGGAAGAACAGCGGCCGATAGGATCACAAAGTCGGTAACTGTACCTGCCTGTGCAACCTGGAAATCAGCCTTTAGCTGCATCAGTGTAAGCAAGAATTCTTCATAAAGGCTGAAGTTTCGCTGGTTACTGGTAAATTCAGTGCCTTGGGCAGGTAATGTTCTCAGACGTTTTTCCAAGGTTAATCTCTTGGAATTTATCACCAACTGTTCACTGAGTAGTTCTTTTTCGTACACCTGTAAATAACTTTCCAGCTGCT
>CAZAWQ010000555.1:0-5175 GCA_964488585.1 uncultured Roseivirgaceae bacterium | reverse complement strand
TATCAGATTCAGCCGCCGGCTTATCAAACACCTGCTTGGCAGCATCAAGTCTTTTCTCCATGGCGCCAATTGCTAATTCCCTCTTTTCTGCATCACTGAGAAACGCCTTGTGATCTGATTCCAAGGTAACGAAAATAGGCTCGAAGAACTCCTGTACCGCTCCCGGGTCTCCCGATGCGGTCTTCATGCGGTAGGTGTCAATATCTAGTCTTCGCTCCCTGAGTTGATCCTCAGCAACTCGGTAGCGATCTGCGTTCTTGCGGTCCAGGTTCACTGCCGACCGCGACACCGCCAAAGTGGCGTAGGCGGTGGCAATCACGCCAATCCCTGCAATCACCGCCAGTTGAGGCACCAACATGGAGAGAAGCCCTGCCACTGCAGTAAGTGTGGTGGCCACAAAGACGGCTTGAGTCGACGTTTTAAGGGCTGATTCGCCAGCATTCTCATGCTGACCACCGCGTTCTTGGAAATAGTCGATCTGATTGTTTAGCAAAAACCTGCGGGTGTATTCGAGCGCAAGCAGTTGATCAAAGGGTTCATCAGAAGCCTCCTCCATAATGGCCTTGAAATAAGTGAGCCGTTTTGCCTCCGCTTTGGCGCGCTCGTCGGCCCATTTATTTGAAAGGTCACCGCCCATCACTTGATTGAGCCACATGGCTGCAAGGCCACCAGAGATAACACCCAGAATACCAATTGCTCCCAAGGCCCAGGGGCCTGCTTTGCTTAGTGGCTCTTGCAGGCCCCCGGCAACCAACAGCAAAGCTGCCAGGCTAGCAGTGCAAAAGATGGCAATATCAGTCTTGCTCACGGTACTCTTGAAACGGTCGCGAGCCTCCACAGCCTTACGATTCAGTTCTTCATACATCTCCGCAAGCCCCTCGAGACGTGCTCCACGAAGGTTATTAGCTAGTGACGCTGCTTTATCCACAAATAATTCAGCATGTTGAGTGGGCTCAATCTTCCAATCGGTGTTGGAGTCACCCTTTCCTATGGTATCACGGGCAGTGGTTATCAGTTCTTTTGAATTCGACATTTTTGGTGTTTTAAATATGCATTAATACATGTTATACTCCCAATAGCGGTATCAGATTCAGTATCGACTTTCATTTCCGTCCGTGAAGCTTGTAATACTTCGAATTGGAAGGATGCGTTTATAACCAACCTCAGCAAATATCAAACACCGCAGGAAAATGGTTGTCCTTTATTTCCTTTTCTGCTGCCACCTTACCGATCTTAGCAAGATGAAACCTGTTTTGGGCATTGCTCATTTCTTGCAGTGATTTGACTCCCGGATCTTTGGCCAGATCGCCTAATCCTAAATCCTCTAACTCTTCCTCCTCCAACCAGGTGTTGTAACGATTATAAGTAAATGCAGCGGTGCCATTTAAAAGATCACCTTTTAAATCACCTATCTCGTCATCAATATGCCAGGCAGTATGCGAGCTGGACAAATATTGGAGTAAGGTTTGGTTGAGCCAGCTGGCATCTTGCATAAGCATATCTGGAATATTGGCAGCCCAATTCCATAATTTGTCATCGGTCACTTCGTCCGGGGTACTTTGGGGCCTGGACATGCCTGTACCGATGGAAGTAATAGCAAGTTTATCTTGGCCAGTTTCCCAATTAAAGTTGAAACCCTTTAAGGTGGCTACAAAGAATAACTGTAGGGCTGGATTATTAGCCATACTGACACCGCCATCAACAAAAGCGCCTTCTTCACCAAACCCGACATCAAATTTTTCTGGGATAAAATAGGTTGGAGCTGCAGTACTGGCCCGAATGGCTTCCCTTAGGAGAATAGGGCTGTTGTGCGGGTAATATTTCCCCTCCGGATGGTTGAGTAAAGGCCAGGTGCTTTGGGTGTCCGCTCGTTTGGCCACGATGCACAACCCTGTTTTTATTTGTTCAGATCCTATGGTGATATCATGGAATACATTTTCTAATTGCTCTTTTAATGGTTCGGCACCAAATCTTGCCTTAATTAGTTTTCTTACATCCCAAATCTTGTATTTCTTAGCAAATATCTTGCCTCCAATTTTCAAATACATTTTTTTGATATCTGAAGCCTTCATGCCCTTTGCCAAAGCGCCTGCGATTATAGCACCGGTACTGGTCCCACCAATTAAATCGTAATAGTCGCACAATCTGAAATCCGTTTTATGGCTATATCTCTTACCCAACAGCTCTTCAATTTTTTCTAAATAGCCCATGGTTAGAGCCCCCCGTATCCCACCGCCATCTAAGGCTAAAATACGTTTTGGGCCTTCGGATTTGAGTCTTTTCAATAGTTCCATTATTGAGTGGTTAAAGAAAGTATCTATTTTAAATGTTGTTCTTTAAAGCTGGCCAAAGCTTGCTCTAATTTCTTTTTTTGTTCCTGAAAACTGGAAATAGCAAAAGGTATTCCCTCTACCTCCAGGGCCCCAGCTTCGGCGATATTTTTAATTGCTTTTTCTTGCATTTCCAAACCCAGATAAGCCTCTGCTAGAGTCAAATAAACCCAAACACTTTCCTCTTCTTTATTAAAACCCACTACGGTAAGTTTGTTTTCACAAATTTCGATCACCTGTTTCCATATCTTTTTAGCTTGACCATAACTTGTAATCGCCTCAATTTTATCTGTTTCAACAGAGGATTTAATCAGGTAAAGGAAGGCGGCATTGATACCATTATAATAATCCTGTGACATTAAGAATCCCCTTTCATAGAACCCAAGGGCCTTTTCACAATATTGTGAATCATTGGTAAGCTCAAAATGACGTTTATCAATGGCTCCTGATAGTCCCAAGGTCTCCGGATCGTTAGAGTGAGAGGGATCTAATGGAGCCAATATTTCTCTGGCATGAGCTAAAGCCGTAGCCGCGTCGGGTTCTTTTGATTTGTAGGTCACCAGCGCCAGCCTTTGCCTGATAAAGACAACATTGTCATAAGAAGGATTTTTCGGATCCAGAACTTTTTCTAAAGCTTGGGCAAAAAGCATCTTGGCCGTTTTTAAATCATTACCATTCTTAGCTTTTTCAGCTTGCTCCAAAATATCTCCCAGGGATTCTCCTTTCCCAGAAGAGCGAGTGACCACAGTTTCTAGCAAGCGTCCTTCGTCGTTTTCAAAAGAAGGTGGGGATAGGTCAGGTAAAAAGTCATAGACCGGGCTATCAACGAGTTTTTGTCCTAAGATTTGTTTGGTTACTTTTTGGAGTTCCTCTTTAAACCGCATTACCTCTTCGAAGTCTATTCCCTTACCTAGATGTTCGTATTTTAAAATTACATTGTGATTGATATCAAAAGGTAATTCCTTCATCTGTTGACTTTCAGAAATGATAATAGTACTGTAAGGCTTCAAAGCATGTCTCACCCCTAATTCATACATGACATTAGGATTGAGCGTGGAGATATCGGCCACCACAATGTCCGCCTTGTATATCCAATGGTACATCACTTTGTCAATTGAGCCGGTAGTGTTTTTCTCCAAGGCCCGAAAGCAATCAAAGCCCATTTCTTTAAATGCAGGTTGAACGATATTTTTAAAGGTTTTATCCAAATCTATTTCTCTGATGGGGCTTGATCTTAGGTCGGGTTTGGTGCCGAAGCCAATAATAACAAAACATGTTTTCATAATTTTAGCTGGTTATCTGCTATCTCGTTAATTTCTAAATCAGTGCCTTTGATCGGGTATTTATAATTTAGTATATGCTTGAGCTTGGGTATGATATAAATTAGCAAAAATCTGTTAGTAATTCAAATACTTAAGAATGACCATTTTTTATACTGTTGAATTGCTAAATGTATTTAACATCATTATATCATGATCTACTCCAAAAGAGTCCTCAACAACCTTAACCTACTTTTTTTCAGATGGTCGAGTATACATGGTGAAGCAATTAGCTACGTCCAAAATTCTAATACCAGGCTTAGTCTATTATGCTATCGCTCCAGATTCCAAATTCACCTTAATCACAAAATCCCCGGAGCCGCTATACGAGTGTACCATAATGTAGTATAGCCCTGGTGTTTGAGGACTTACCGCCAACGATTCATCCGCGCTAACGGTCCAGGCCCTGAAATCAAAGTCACTGGTGGTGGGTGGTTCCTCACGTTTGATGTAGAGATCGAAATCAGCATTGTTAGGACCGTCAAGGGATATTGTAGCCACTCCCGGCAATGCTATGGCAAATGTCTCCTCAGCTCCGGTACTGGGCAGGTTTCCAGCAGCCTCGGCAGTAAAACGCATTTGAGGGGCTCCGTAAATAGCCTGAATACCTGCAATATCATCTTCGGCTAGATTAAGTCTAGAAGAGCTATAGGTGGGAAACATAATGGCATTGGTATCATCGGAATGACCTAGCCCTAGGAGATGACCTATTTCATGGAGGGCCACTGCCTGCAGGTTCAGTCCGCTGGCGGCTGAAGCGGTAAATATCTCATCTTCATCAAAATGCATTTTTCCGGCATGAACACCGCCACAAGGGGGCGGGAAAAACGCATGCGCAATCACATTACCCGGTCCGTCAAAAGCATCACTGTCTCCATGGACTCCGGAATGCCAGCCTATGGTAAAGGTGGGATTCTGGGCCGGCAGCACCTCAGTAAATCGTAAAGGAGATACGCTGGACCATTCCTCAAAGGCAACTCTCACTAAATTTCGAGCTTGTTCATCAGGCAGATCAGCGGAGGAATTTTCAAAGGCATAGGTAAGATTATTGCCATCATACTGACAACCTCTCAACACGAAAGTACCTGATTCGCCGATCTCATCCGGAAGACCGCACCGAGGTTCCATTAGCACTTTTTTAGTATTTTTATCGGCTTCTCCTGTGCATTTGATGTTATGAAAGCGCTGAAATCTCTTTACCGCCGATTCCGTGTTTTTACAGAATTCCCCGGGTGTATAGCAACCTCCTTGCAAGTATCCGAACCGATTCAACAAAGCTTGCAATAAGGCCACGTCCTTGCCCTTGGCCGTATCCTTACGACCTAATTTTTGGCTGGCGTTTTGGAATTTGATGATCTTGGTCATAGCTGGTGGTGTATGGTTGGTTGAAGATATGTTTAGTTAGTAAATATTTAGTCCCAATGTAACCCATGTGTATTGAAAAGGTGATTATCTATTTTCTTATATTTCCATCTTTTTATAGATGCCATCCCAACCCTGAATAATAGCAGCCACACCGGATTGGA
>CAZAWQ010000554.1:0-7039 GCA_964488585.1 uncultured Roseivirgaceae bacterium | reverse complement strand
GTAGCGTTTACCGGATCGAAGCTAGCAGAGCGGTGGGGCTAATAGGTTAAAACGATAAAAAGACATATCCTTGAAGTTGATGGGTGGTCACAGTGGTTAACATGGAAGTGGCAATTTCAACTTCCTTAATGACCACATCATTGGCATCGCCGTGAATTGCCAAAACAACCTCATATATTCTCAGCAGAAGCACTGCCAATGACATGTAGATTTATCATCCTGGCTACATTATTCAGTGCCGGATTCAGCTTCTCAGGAGATTCGCTGCCGGAATTCAGATCAATAATTATCTTATAATCAAGATCTTTGAGTGGCTTTACCGTGGCTTCGGGTATATCATAGATACCCCCGAATAATTTTATTTCCGGGTTGACCATTTCCTGGGCAAGGGATATTGAGGTGAAACCTGCCAAAATAAGTAGAATTAGGATGCTTGCTCTAAACATAATTTTTAATATTTCAATTTATTCAAAATAACTATATTCCTCTTTTAAAGTAAGTTTTTCAATTGCCTCCTGGCTGGGTCTGGGCTTAAAATCTACTTTTTCATAATATTCCCCAACTTCCCACTTTAGCTCCTCTCCCAGCATTCGAGGATCTTTTGTCTTGATAAGGTAAGCTTCCAGGCGTTCCACTAGTATTTCTTTTGATCCACTGTATTCATCACGATCAGCTAAATTGACCATTTGCTAGGGGTCATTTCTCAAATCGTATAGTTCTTCTCTAAGTCGCTTGTCAAAAGCAAGATTAAATAGGGGTTGTATATTTGGATCTTCCCGATTGATTAATATATGCATTTTAGTAGGTGATGGATAATGCAGCATATGAGCATCTACATCACCGAAGAGCGGTGGGTCACCGGCCGGCCAACGATCGGGTTCATAATTTCTAATATAAAGGAAATCGAAAGTTTGAATAGCACGACCGGGGTAACCAAGGCCATTCTGACGACACAAGGCATGCCTCTCCCGGGCAGTGACTACAAAATCTCGTTCTGATTCAATTTGTCCTGACAAGTCCGAAAAAAGTATGTTGTTTAGGCTTTTGGCAGTCATCTCAACTGGAATTTCTAACTCTGCCAACTCAAGGAAAGTAGGGGCAAGATCATTCAGATTAACAAAATCATTAACCAACCTTCCAGCAGAGATATGGTCCTTCCAGGTAATAATCAAAGGAATTCTGGTACCAAAATCGTACAGATTAGCCAGACCCCTGGGCATTTGCCATCCGTTATCACTGCAGATAACTATTAGTGTATTTTCAGCTTGACCACTTTCTTCGAGCGTTTTTAGAATGTTTCCTACCTGACGGTCAAAATTCTGAATCTCATAATAATAATCAGCGATATCCCCACGAGTGATGTCATTATCGGGTAAAAACGGAGGTACCTTTATCTTATTTAAATCCATACCGGATGCAACTCCCGAACCTACGTTATAAGGTCTATGCGGGTCTTGACTGCTGTACCAGAAGCACCAGGGGCCACCGGACCGATTGGCATTTAGAAATGTGTCAAACGAATTATATTTTTTACCACCGTGATTGGTCTTTCTTCCGCTGTCTTCAACACTTCCTGGCCCCCAGCCCTTTCCTTGAGAGCCTACAAAATAACCGCTTTCTTCTAATAGATCAGTATAAAAAGTGAATTTGTCCGGTAAGATTCCCCAAAGGTTCGCACCTTCTTCCAATCGCCAGATATCCTGTCCCGTAAGCAGTCCTGCCCGGGCCGGGGAACATGAGGGGGCTGCACAAAAGGCATTATTGAATCGAACCCCCAGACTGGCAATATTATCAATATTGGGTGTTTGAACCACTTGATCACCATAACAACTCAAATGGTAAGCGTAGTGATTATCAGACATTAACAATAAAATGTTTGGGCGGCCTGGGAGAGGGGCTTGGTCAGAACATGAAAATCCAAGCGAAGCGATTAGCAAAAAGAAAATTCCACAATCCCATCGTTTCACAAAAATACACAATGATATTGCTGCGTCATTTATATAATTTATTTGTTTAGTTACCATGTGATTCTATTTTTTATTATTGCACTTCAGAAAAGTAAGAAAATATTCAGGTATTTAAAAAACTGCTTCAACCCCATGGGTCCCATTGGGAAATTCTAAACGAAACTGATTTTTTCCAGATCCACATTACCGCCCGTGAGAATTAAACCCACCCGTTTTCCGCGAAACACATCTGGTTTCGTAAAAACTGCCGCCAATGGTACCGCTGCCGACGGTTCTATTAGTATTTTCATCCGCTCCCATACCAGCCGCATGGCTCTTAATATTTCCAGGTCACTTACAGTGACAATTTCTTTGACATGCTTTTTAATAATACCAAAGGTTCTTTTGCTCAAAGAGGTCAGGAGCCCATCCGCTATGGTTTGTGGATCTATAGATGGATGAATAATTCCTGATTGGAGTGATCGAAAAGCATCATCTGCTCCCTCAGGCTCACCTGCAATTAGTACAGCTTGAGGCAAAAGATAAGAGACAGCAAGACATGTTCCGGATAAAAGTCCACCGCCACCTACAGGCGTAATTAAAATATTCAAGTCAGAAATTTCTTCAATAAGTTCCAAGGCAACCGTAGCTTGACCAGCGATTATATCATAATCGTCATATGGGTGTATCAGGGTAGCGCCAGTATCTTTTAGAACCGACAGCAGTGTTTGTTCTCTGGCCTGTAGTGTGGAAGCACAAAAAAATATTTCAGCTCCATAGTCCTTTACGGCATTCACTTTAACTTCTGGTGCAGATTCAGGCATCACAATGTAAGCCATGCAACCAATATTGGCCGCAGCTTTTGCTAATGCCTGGGCGTGATTTCCTGAACTATGGGTGGCAACACCTCGGGAAATCTTTGTTCCCGGTAATGAAAGCACGGCATTATGGGCTCCTCTCATCTTAAAGGCGCCAGTTTTTTGAAAGTTCTCACACTTGAAGTAGATGGAACAACCTGCCAGTTCATTAATCAAACTGCTGCTCATCACCGGTGTGTGATGAATAAAAGGCCTAATTCTTTGATGTGCATTTTGAATATCCTCTAGAGTAGGAATATTTTCCATAGTTGGTCTAATTTCTAGGTTCAATCACGCAACCTGCAACTACTGAGCCATCAAGAAATCTAATGCGCTTCCAGCCAATTCTGACCGGTACCAATATCAATTTCCATAGGCACCTCCAATGGCAGAGCTTCCCGCATTAATGTCTCTACCTGGGGCTTAAGTTCATCCAACTCATCTCGATGCACATCGAATACCAGTTCATCATGCACCTGTAGTATCATTCTTGACCGCAGGTTTTCTCGTTGTATCCAATCCTCAATTCTAATCATTGCTATCTTTATAATATCTGCAGCGCTTCCTTGAATGGGGGCATTGATGGCATTGCGTTCAGCATAACTGCGTAGGGTATAGTTTCGGGAATTTATATCTCTTAAATACCTTCTACGACCAGTGATGGTTTCCACGTATCCATTCTCATGAGCTTGCGCAATAATGCGGTCCATGTATTTTTTGATGGCGGAAAACTCTTCGAAATAGGCTTCTATAATATCTTTTGCTTCAGCCCGTGACACCTTAATCCTTTCTGAGAGCCCAAAAGCCGACATGCCGTAAATAAGTCCAAAATTCACCGCTTTGGCTTTCCTTCGCATATTTGCATCGACCTCTTCAATATCTACTTTAAACACCTTACCGGCGGTGGTGGTGTGGATATCCCGGCCCTTGCGAAAAGCCTCCATCATATGTTCATCCTTGGCAAACGATGCAACAATTCTTAACTCAATTTGGCTATAATCTGCCGATAACAACACAAAATCAGCATTGCGAGGAACAAAAGCCTTTCGGATCTCTCTTCCCTTCTCAGTGCGAATGGGGATATTTTGCAGATTTGGATTGTTCGAGCTTAATCGACCAGTAGCTGCCACTGCCTGACTAAAAGTGCTGTGGATGCGGCCATCCCTGGTACTGATCATTAATGGGAGCGCATCTACATAAGTGGATTTTAGTTTTTGGTAAACCCTGAAGTCTAATATAGACTGTACGATCTCATGGTCATCCGCAAGCTTTATCAGAATTTCTTCACCCGTGGCATATTGCCCGGTACGGGTTTTTTTTGGCTTTTCAATTAATTTCATTTTGTCGAAAAGTATCTCACCCAATTGTTTGGGAGAAGCAATATTGAACTCCTCTCCAGCCAATTGATATACAGCTTTTTGGGCCTTTGCGCTTTCTTGTTCAAGTTCCGACGAAAGATCGTTCAATACCTGCGGGTCGATCTTAACTCCTTCAAACTCCATTGATGTCAATACACCTATTAATGGTAATTCTATTTCTTCATAGACATTTGCTAGTTTAGCTTCCAGCGGTATTTTGTCCTTTAGCTGTAATGTCAAGTCAACCCTTTCACACGCATAATTACTGAGTTGCTTTTCAGATACCTGGCTCCAGGTAATCTTATTTCGACCACTTCCCAGTAATGATTCATCCTCCAGAGGTTCATAGTTCAAATAGATTTCTGATAGTATTCGCAGACTATGGCTGGTTTCAGGGTCCATCACATAATGAGCCACCAGGGTGTCCCAGTATGGGGGCTTTACTTCACAGTCCTCAGTTTTGAGTAACAGCATGGTTTGCTTGAGGTCATGTCCAATCTTAAGCAGATCTGAGTTACTAAAAACGTCGCTTAGCTTGTTAAACACCGGTATATTTAAATTTCTTATTGGAATGTAGTATGCCTCATCGGGGGTATAGCTTAGTGCCAGGCCAAGCAAAATTCCGGATTCATCACTCATGGCATTCATACAAACAGCCGTCTGATTACCCAGGTGCTTAATCAAACTTTCCACCAACTCAGATGAGTCAAGTAAATGGTAATCTCTAATGACAGAATTTAGATTTTGCTTTTCGGTGGGCTCTTCATTTGTTTCTACTTGATCTTCCTCCGCGCTAGTTGAAGCAAAAAGTGGCATCTGGGTTCCGCTTTTGGAAAGATCTTTTGTATTTTTTTCTTGCATCACCCTTTTTATCAGGGTGCGGAACTCTAATTCGTCAAATATGGAAGAAAGCGCTTCTTTGTCTGGTCCCAAATATTCAAGCGCTGATTCATCATACTCCAAAGGGACCGCTACATTTATGGTAGCTAATTCTTTTGAGAGAATTCCTTGTTCACCAAAGTTGGTGACCATTTCCTTTTGTTTACCCTTAAGTTCATGGGCATGGGCTACCAGGTTCTCTACAGACCCGTATTGCTTGAGGTACTTCACTGCCGTTTTTGCCCCTACACCTGGGATTCCGGGAATGTTGTCTGAGGCATCACCCTGTAGTCCAAGTATGTCTCTCACCTGATCTACATTTTCGATATCCCACTTCTTGAGCACCTCAGGTACACCCATGATGTCCACGGCATTTCCCATATAGGAAGGTTTATAAAGATATACGTTTTCATCAACCAGTTGAGCAAAGTCCTTGTCTGGAGTCATCATATAGACTTCCATACCTGCTTCAGATGCTTTCCGAGCAAAGGTGCCTATGATGTCATCAGCCTCAAAACCATCCAGTTCTAACACCGGCACATTAAATCCCCGTACAATCTTCTTTACCCAAGGAATATTTGTTTTTACATCTTCGGGCATCGCCTGTCGTTGAGCTTTGTACTCCTCAAACATTTCATGACGAAAGGTTGGCGCAGAAGTATCAAATGCCACGGCCAAATGAGTGGGTTGCTGCTTTTGGATTATTTCCAATAATGAATTGGTAAAACCAAGGCTTGCTCCGGTGTTGAACCCTTTGGAGTTAATACGTGGAACTTTGCTGAAGGCAAAATGAGCCCGGTAAATAAGGGCCATAGCGTCTAATAGAAATAGTTTCTTTTTAGTGGTACTCATTTGGCTAAAGGTATAAAAACGGTTTGGAGTGTAATGCAACTGAGCTTTATATTTTTGTAATTGAAGAAATTTCAGAGCACTTTGAAACATGAATTATAACGCGGACCAAGTAAACCACCTGATAAGGAATCGTCGCTCCATTTTTCCAAAGATGTATACCGGTGAACAAGTACCCAAGGCAGTAATCGAAAAGATGTTGGAAAATGCCAACTGGGCTCCAACACATAAATTTACCGAACCCTGGCGGTTTACTGTTTTCTATGGTGAAGGAGTAAAAACATTAGCGGCTTTTCAGTCACATCTTTATCAAGAGAGAACCTCCAAGCTGGGCACTTTCGAATCGGATAAGTATACGAAACTAAAAGAGAAGCCCTTGCTGTCTTCCTGCATAATTGCTATCGGTATGAAACGGGACCCGGAAAAACGAATTCCGGAGATTGAAGAAATTTCTTCAGTGAGTTGTGCGGTTCAGAATATGTATCTTACTGCTACAGCCTATGGGGTTGGATGCTATTGGTCTACCGGAGGCCCTACATATTGGGAGGAGGCAAAACCCTTTTTCAATTTGGGACCGGAAGATAAGCTGTTGGGATTTTTATTTGTTGGATTGCCCAAGGCTGGGGAGTACCACAGTAAACGTACAAACTGGAAAGACAAAGTAAATTGGAGGGATAACTAACCAAGTCCAGGTATTACCAGCTGCCAACGAAAAGCCCATCGCCAGCACAAGCTATAGGTGTCCACTCCACATTGTTCCATTAATTGCTCCCAGTCAGCCTTACGAAATCCTCTAAGTACCGAAATTGGCCCATCATTTTTAACCATTGACGACTTTGATAGCAGCTTGGTGATAGCAGTGATTGCATAATAGGCCAGCCAATGACGGTGCAAGTCGTTAATAACAATTCCTTGACGTGATTGCTTTCTCCAGGCTATTATCAGTTCACGGAGTTGTTGGTTGTCAAAATGATGGGTGAAAAGCGTACTGATTATCACATCAAATTGTTGTTGTTGAAAGGATTCATCCAAGATATTGGCCACCTGGAATTCAATTTCAGGGTAAGAATGTGCATTTTTACGCGCGTGTCCAATGATATAAGCATTGGCATCCACACCGGTTAGTTTAAGTCTGACCCCCTGTTTGCGA
>CAZAWQ010000553.1:0-1978 GCA_964488585.1 uncultured Roseivirgaceae bacterium | reverse complement strand
AAGGTTCATAATCTGAATAAGTACAAAGAAAAAAGCCGGGTTTACAAGTTGTTCGCTGGAAGAACAATGATGTCGATATTTTGGATTCTATGGTCATTAACGAGCGCGTTTTTTATGCTCGTCCAATTTCAAGTTTATGATTTGGTAGAGTGGATCGTGTTTTTTTTAGTTATCCCCGTTTTTTGGTTTGTCTGGAAATTGATTAGCCCCTCCATTCACCGTGAAACGAAAAGTTATGCGGCTACATATGATGCTTTATTTTATGCAAGCATCTTAACTCCAATAATCATGATCTTCATTTATGCCATATTTGAGTATTTTTACTCTGATATGAGTAATTATAATTCTTTAAAAGAATTAACTAGCAGTCGTCAATTAAATAAACCATATGAGTCAGGTAGTGTATTAGTTCATTCTATTGTTAGTTATTTTTCAATTTATGATGTCGTAAAAGACTATGTCTATCACACTATAAGTGAAGGACAAGGCTATGTTCGCCTATTAATTTTGATCTTTGGTGGATATGTTGTTTATTTTAATACTTGCATGCTTTTCTCTATTTTGTTTATATCAAAAAAAGAATACCGCCGAATCTTTTCTCCGTTATCAGAATCCGACGCACCCGACCTCTTGCCTTTAAATAAAATCATTATCATTAGCGCGATATTTTTCTTCATAACTTTATTTATATATATACCGGTTTTAGCGAATTTTGAATTATTTGCAAAGCAAAGACTGGTTGCAACTGGCGAATATAATGATCAGCTTATTCAGCAACTTGTAAAGATTGATGATGAATACTACAAGCCAGTAATCCTGGGCCAGATTGAAAAAGCACAGGTGGATACTTTTAGAGATTTAAAAGCACTGAACAGTAGCTTGCAAAACGATGTAGATACAGCATTTGGCCGCTTGGAAGGGAATGTCGAAGGTTATTTGGACTGGTATTACAGCTTAGCTGGAGAATACTCGCGTTTAAAAAATTTGATGTTTGGTCAGTTTGAAAAATACATGATCAGAAAATTAGAGGCCTCTCTAAAAGTAGGAGCACCATTTAAAGATGTTGAAAACAAATTTAATGCCATGCTTGCTGAACATGAAAATGCGCGAAATGAATATATTAGTCGTGTACATATACTTATGGAGCAAAACCGTGTTGATATAGGTCAAGTACCAGTGCAAGTACTTCAAACACATTCACTTAATGAATTTCTAAACCCTTCTGTACATACAGACTTCTTAGGTTTAAAAAATAGGGCCTCTTTATCTGGCTTTGGTGGGGCGGCAACAGGCGTCATATCAGCAGTGGTTATAAGCAAGGTTATGGCTAAAATCATAGCCAAAAACGCTGTTAAACCGGCAGCAATGGCCATGTTTAAGCTCTTTGCCAGTAAGGGACTTGTCAGCGTGGGAAGTGGAGCTGTAGTTGGTGCTCTTGCCGGTTCAGTGGTTCCTGGATTAGGTACGGTATTTGGAGCAATTGCAGGTGCGGTAGTAGGTATAGCTTCAGGTATAGCATTTGACGCTACTATTATTCAGATAGAAGAATTAATTAGTCGGGATGAATTTAGAAATAAAATACTGGCTGCAATTAATGAGGCTAAAGCTGAGTATTTATCTTCAATATTAAAATGATCATTCATACCTGCAGTTAATGATTGTTAATTAGCCTTTTCTCATTTTTTCATCTTCTAGTGCTTCTTTTTGTCGATTGATACGTTTTGTTGCAACTAAAGAAAGTTCTTATACGTTTTGTGGAAGTTAACAGTTCGCCGTTGGCACAAAGTACCAGTTCAAAGTCTCCACCCGAATGTCCGCTTTCGCTGGAAAGCAGACGTTGGTGAGTGTCCGCTTTATACTGAAAGCGGACATTAAGTTTCAAGTTCTAATATTCTGTTTTCGGCCAAAAGCGGACATTCAGTGAAAGTTATAATAGTCAGCTATCGGCCACTCCGTAAACTATCCTTTCAGTAGTTTT
>CAZAWQ010000552.1:0-2440 GCA_964488585.1 uncultured Roseivirgaceae bacterium | reverse complement strand
AGAAGCTATGTCCCTATCACACAAAGAAAAGACTTATAACATTCTAAGCTTACCCGCTAAAAATGAAGGCCATTACTCAACCCTTTAGTTTGATGAGCTGGTAGAGAGCACCAAATCTTATCTCGGATTTGAATGATATGTTCTTGAATACGGCGAATGGTCAAAAACTTGCGCGCACAGTAAAACGAATACTACGTGGTTCTACAGGATGCAGATGTTTATCTGCGACAGGTGCCAGCTCTCCAGGTAATTGAGATTCATAGAAAAACTGAGTATCATAAGGCTTGCTCCCAATCAAATTGAACACATCGATTGTCACTTGAAAATACTTTGAAAAACGGTATCCAGCACGCAAATTCACCAGGGTAGAACTGGACCCAACCTGAGAGTTGTCCCTGGTCAAAGGTCTCGATCCAATGTGGCGCATGCGTACACTTCCAAACAAGTTACTGCGATCAATAGATATACCAATTGACGCAACACGGGGCATAGAACCCGGAATGCGACTTCCTATAAGGTTATTTCCACGGAAACGAGCACGAGAAAAGGAAAGATTGGTATCTATGACCATCCAACTGACTGGTCTCCAATAGTTGGTGAATTCGATACCGCTTCGCAAGCTTGAGCGGGTTGGCACGGTGCTGCCAACATCACCAATGAATAGCAATTCCGAGCCAACATGCAACTGCCAAAGAGACACAGTTGTCTGCAAACCGGGCACTATGCCAGTACGAAAACCAACCTCATAACCCCAAGTACGAACTAGCGGTGTCACTTGCTGAGTTGGAATTGTTGGGTCGTTAGGATCTACCCTATTTATTATGCCGCGCGCATCGTTGCTGTGAAACCCACCACCACCATTTAGATAGAACTCTGTCTCGGCCCACGGCCCGAAGACAAATGCTAATTTAGGAGTTACCATATTGTTGCTTTTTTCCCCCGAATTAGCGTCAAGATTGCTCGCTACATCAAAATGATAAAAATCGTTGCGTACTCCAATTACAGATCGAAGCCATGGTAACCACTGCATACGATTCTCAGCATAAAATGAAATATTGTACTCATTCAAAATATCTCGCCGCACAATGCTTGATTGAAGGTTGCCGTTAGAATCGACCTTAGCTAGAGGGATGCCTCCTTGTGTACGAAAAATCCCAAGCGGATTAACATTGTCGTATCGCATCTGAAAACCAATTGTGCTTTCCATCTGCCGCTTTCCCAAGTTACCAAACCAAGAGTGACTACTATTCAAGCCCCAAGTGTTCCGGTCCTCCTCCTGTTGAATCTGATCGCCGGCAGTAGGAAAATTAAGAAAGTAGGTGAAATCGGAATTCAATCTAAACTCAGAACGAACATAGTAGGCATTCGCACGCGTTACACTTAACTCGCTTTTACGTGCCCACTGGCCTGATAGGCTGTAGCGCGATGTATCCAAACTATCACTGGGATTTAGCGAACCAAAACGGCCAATTATTCCACCCTCTATAGCACGTTTAGGTATCTGATTTGTCACGTTACCATCAGCTTTATATGCCATACCAGTAACCTCGAAACCGTTGTCAGACACACCCTGGCTATAACGCGTAATGAGGCTAAAATTACGGAGGTTCTGTTTTACATCCCACGGCCCATCATATTTTTTGAGTTTTAGGCCAAACAAAAGATTGCCGTTACCAATTTTTGGTGAGCCTGCAAGCAAGATACTGTGGTAATCAAATCGTCCCACAGTGTACTCGGCTATGGTTTTAGGTAGCACACGAACATAGTCTAGATACGCGGCACCTGCTGAGGCAAAATCTCCTTCTTCTGCAGAGTAGGGTCCTTTCTTGTAGCGCACACTCTCTAGCAACTCTGGAATTAGAAAGTTGAGATCCGTGTATCCTTGACCATGTGCATGGCTACGCTGGTTGACCTGCATACCACTTACAGTTGTCAGAAAATCAGTGCCATGATCTAGATCAAACCCCCGCAGAAAAAATTGATTGGCTTTGCCTCCGGAAGGATCTTGAGTCGCAATCAGCCCAGGAACACTCTCAAGCACCCCACCAGGATTAAGTATTGGTCGGGTAACAAGTTCTGTCTTTGTGACAACCCCTTCACTTGCGCTACTTGCTGTGCCGATAAGATCATCGGATCTAGCAGTCACTTCTACTGGGTCCAGGGTTGGCATATCGTCTGCCTGAATCAGTGTCGAAACTAGAATTAATATGTAGAAGACTAAGAAACCAAAAATTGAGCGAAGCCTATCTACTTGAGCATCCATTAAGCAAAGATGAGCGTTAGTTTACTAATTAAAAGTTAGTTAAGTTAGATGAGAATTATTTACAACATAGAGATGCTACCGCAGGTATGAGTAAATAGTTGCTCGCCTTCTGATAGCTATTATTGCAAATAGGATCGTGTTGGTTGGTACTCAGATTACCAAGATACTTACCTGTTT
>CAZAWQ010000551.1:0-1546 GCA_964488585.1 uncultured Roseivirgaceae bacterium | reverse complement strand
TAATTCCGGGTGGTGTTTTTTTGTTAGCCAGGAAGGGCAAGATGGTATATCATAAAAGCTTTGGCAACAGTCAGGAAAATACGGCCTACAAAGAAGGTGATATTTTTCGTATTGCCTCCATGACCAAAGCCATCACAACAGTTGCCTTCATGCAGCTGTTTCAAAATGGATTTTTCTGGGATCGCTTATATACAGTGATGTACGGGGCCCTGAACGATTAGGGTTTCAACTTACGGTCGCGCATTTGCGGAGGCGAAGAGTGACATAGCTGGCAACACTTGCCGGAGACATGTACTTCATTTGAAGATCAATAAGAGAAAAAAGTGCATCTAAATTATTGCTAGGAGATGCTGGATAATGTAGGGTTTCCAGAGTGAGCATGACCGGCCGCTTTTGGCCGATAGCTGCCGTTCACAATTAGGTTTATTCCTGAAGCACTAGTTACTTACTTGTTTTTTTTATATCTTATATTTATGCAACTTCTGCCTAATCCTGCCCCAGTTACTATATCATGTTGCATTCTAGTCTTATTTTACAGTCATTTTTTAATTTACAGTCCAGTAGTTCTTACAAAACCTTCGGGTTCCAAAAATTTGAGGCAACGATTCTCACACCATATCAATGGATTCATGTAAATCAGGAAAATGCTGAATTTATTAAATCCAGAATAATACATGAATTAGAGATTCATGGTTTCAGATTACAAGAAAATCCAGACCTGTTAATAAATGTAATGGTTAAGATAGACCAGGTATTTCAACCTAGAGAAGATAATACCCCTGAATCATTCGACGGAGAGACTCCCTTTCCTTATACCAATGCTGAGATGGTAAGGTTGGAGGGAGGTGTATATGGTAAAGCTGGTACGATCATAGTCGAGCTATTGGATGCAAAGGATAAAGCTATTGTTTGGAGTGGCTCCAGAAGTACTATGCTCTATAATAAAAATGAAAAAAGTCTAAGGAAGAAAGTAAACAAGACCGTGGCAAAAATTTTCAAGAATTTCGACCCGTCAGTTTTAGCTCTTACTAATTAAAGGTAGGCAGCATCGACGTGTATATTTGCAGGTAATAGCGGTTGTTTTGGGCAATTCTTGGCTGTTGTTGAACGGCCGCTTTTGGCCGAAAGCTGCCGTTCGGCAAAGTCCGCCAACGACCCAAGACGGACATTGGGGGAGTCATGCACTTTTTAGCCCAATTGAATAAAATAGATAATTAATATATTGTGGGGAGGTATCGGCTGTGTGGTCGTGTAAAAATCCACGTATAAACAAGTTGGTGGTCAAAACAGGACAAAATATGAAACAACAATTATTAATATTAGTAATTCTGTTTGCAATAGGATGTAAAGAGGAGCCTTCTAAAGAAAATGTGGGATCTTTAAAAAATATTTCTTTGGATTCTATTGTCAGTCTTTACAAGAATCCATCTGATCATTATGTTATGGTTATAGCCCACCGAGGAGACTGGAGAAATTTTCCCGAAAATTCTATCGAAGCAGTTCGTAGTGCTATCAAACTGGGTGTTGACATGGTAGAAATTGATAT
>CAZAWQ010000550.1:0-46008 GCA_964488585.1 uncultured Roseivirgaceae bacterium | reverse complement strand
TATTGATGAATCCTTGAATTCACCCGAAGACGCAGAAATGCGTAAGGACCTAATAATCGCTGCCGTAAATAAGGCCACTGAAGCTGTGGAAGAAAAGGCCCGGCAAATGATGAAGGAAAGTACCGAGGGATTGTTGCCCAATATACCTGGACTCGACCTTGGGAGCATCCTAAATGGATAAGACAGCAGTGGTAATTCTTAATTACAATAGCGTAGAATACCTTAAACGTTTTTTGCCAACGGTAATTGAAAACTCTACAAATTGTCTGATCGCGGTTATCGATAACAACTCGAATGATGGCTCTGTAGCTTTGCTTGAACATGATTATCCAGATGTCCAACTAATACTCCTTAATAAGAACTACGGCTTCAGCGGGGGGTATAATAAAGGTTTGGCTAAGGTTCAGGCGGATAATTATATTCTCTTAAATTCTGATGTAGAAGTAACACCAGGGTGGACAGAGCATATGATACAATTTATGCGATCTCATCCTGAAGTGGCCATTTGTCAGCCAAAAATACTATCTCTGCAACAGAAAAACACCTTTGACTACGCAGGTGCAGCCGGAGGCTACTTGGACATTTTGGGATATCCATTTTGCCGGGGACGCATATTTAATCACCTGGAGAAGGACCAGGGACAATACAACGACAATCGAATCATTTTCTGGGCGGGGGGCGCTTGTTTTTTTATCAGGGCAAATGTTTTTGAGGAGTTAGGCGGATTCGATGAAGACTTCTTTGCTCATATGGAAGAAATTGATCTTTGTTGGAGAAGCCAAAGAGCGGGCTATCAGACAGCCTATGTTGGAGGCAGTCACATTTATCATCTTGGAGGGGGAACACTTAAGGACGGCAATCCTCTTAAAACATATCTGAACTTCCGTAATGGATTGCAATTACTAGTTAAAAACTGCTCGGTGAATGACCTTATTTGGAAAATACCCCTTAGGATGTGTTTGGATCTAGTTGCAAGCATTCGATTTCTTCTCCAAGGTTCATTTCCGCATTCTGTTGCAGTACTTAAAGCTGAATTTAATTTCTTAATAACCATTCCACACACCTGGTCAAAAAGGAGTCAATTTAGAGCCCCTTACAAAAGTGAACTCTTTAAAATCCTTTTGGTTTGGGAGTATTTTATTAAAGGAAAGGGCACTTTCCAGGCATTAGTTGATCCGGATTAATACCAAATAGTGTTGTGTCTCCTTCGCAGGTGCTTCCTGATATTCATAACGAATGCTAGTGCGAGGTACAATATTAGTGGAGATCCGAATGTAAGAAAGGATGCGTAAATAAAAAATATTCGGATACTTGAGGTTGGAATTCTGAGTTTTTCACCTAACTTTGTACACACTCCAAACGCTTGAGACTCAAAATATTGTTGGATTTTTTTCATAGTCCTCTTATAATTCAAATATAAACATCAACCAGGGCTTTATACAAATCAGAAACTCAATTTCTTATACTATAAATTGCAATAGTAATATTATAACTATATTTTTGACTTTAAACAGATAATAACCAATTTTTATTACCATGACTCAGAAGATAAATTTAATTTGTACAGTTCTATTAGGGGCCGCTGTTCTTACCGGTTGCTCTCTCAGCCAAATGATCAAATTGTCAGAGCAACAAGAGTTTGTTGTTGTCCCTTCACCTTTAGAACTCCATGGCGACGACGTAGCATTTGAAATGTCCGCGAAAGTCCCAGTGAAAATGTTGAAAAAAGGCAAAGTATACACCGTAAACACTTTTTTTGAATATGGTGAAAAAGAGTATACTTTTGACGGTGTAGAATTTACCAGGGAACAATACCCTGACTATGATACCGTAGAACCTCAATCTAGTAGCAATTTCTCAATGCCATATGATGAGGCTATGAAATCCGGAACATTGACTATTCAAGGAGTAGCCAGTAATCCCAAGAATGGAAGCGAGAAGGTTTCTGAAAGGCTGGATATTGCTCAAGGAGTAATTACTACTTCCCGGCTTTACAAAAATGTGATTTATGCGGCCTATGCTCCACATGGTTATAACAATCGGGAAGAATTAGTGCCTACGAATGTTGATTTCTACTTTTTGCAAGGAAGCGCTGTTTTGAGAACTTCGGAAAAACGGAGTGACCGTGGAAAAGGATTCGATGCTTTTGTTGCTGAAAAAAATGTAACCCGCACGGTTACCATCACAGGTACTCACTCACCTGAAGGAGCTGAAAGAATTAACTCAAACCTCTCTGAAAATCGTGCAAAAGCTATCCAGAAATATTATGATAGTCAAATGCGTAAATACGACTATGAGGGAACGGCCGATGAGATCAATTTTATCCTAAAGCCTGTAGTTGAAGATTGGCAGGAATTCAAAGTTTATCTGACTGACTACGACGGTGTCTCTGATGAAGACAAAGCTCAAATCAAAAATGTAATTGATGGAGCAGGATCGTTCGAAGAGAAAGAAGACAATCTCCATAAGTTATCAGCTTACAGAAAAGTTTTCAGAGATATTTATCCAAAATTGAGAACTGCCCAAACAGAAGTTCTCACGGTGATGGACAAAAAGTCAGATTCGGAAATAGCTGTTCTTGCTCGTCAAATATCTGCCGGATCTGTTTCTGCTGATACTCTATCAGATCAGGAATTAGGATACGCTGCTACCCTTACTCCATCTTTGGATGAAAGGGAAAAAATATATTTAGCAGCTACTAAGAAAAATGATAGCTGGGCTTCTCACAACAACCTGGGAGCAGTGTATATGGAAATGGCTATCAAGGATAAAGATTGGGATATGGTGGCAAAGGCGGAAACTCAATTTGATATTTCCAACCGGAAGATGGCCAACGCCTATTCAAATACAAACCTGGCAGCTATTTACTTTGCCCAAGGAAACATTGCCAAGGCTGATGAAACAATCACTAAGGCACTCTCCCTGAGTCCTTCTAACCAATTGTCTACTGAAATTAATGGTGTAAAAGGAGTAATTGAAATCAGGCAGGGTAAATATGACGAAGCGCTGCGATCGCTTTCTAACGCAAAAGGTACTCTTGAAAACCTCTTCAATAAAGGTTTGGCTCAACTTATGAAACACGACCATGTGGATGCAATCGCTACCTTTGCAGAGGTGGATAAAAGAGATGATGATGATGCGTTGGATCATTACTTATCTGCAATTGCAGCTACCAGATTGGGTGATTATGAGCAAGGTGTCCAACATCTATCTAATGCCGTTAAGGAAGATGCCTCATTAAAAGAAAAGGCAGCTAATGATCTCGAGTTCTTATCTGTAAGAAGCAGTGAGGGCTTTATCAATGCATTGAAATAACCATCAATATTCACTTTTAAAAGCCTGCTTCATTCGAAGCAGGCTTTTTTCTTTAGACAACTGCCTACAAACACTGATATCATGAGAGAAATTCAATTCAGAGAAGCCCTTGGAGAAGCCATGTCTGAAGAAATGCGGCGCGATGAAAAGATTTTCCTGATGGGTGAAGAGGTTGCTGAATACAATGGGGCTTATAAGGTCAGTCAAGGTATGCTGGAGGAATTTGGCCCTGAAAGAGTAATTGACACCCCGATTTCTGAATTGGGATTTACCGGACTGGGGATTGGCGCTGCCATGAACGGATTACGGCCAATCATTGAATTCATGACATTTAATTTTTCCTTGGTTGCAATTGATCAAATAATAAACGGGGCGGCAAAGATGATGTCCATGTCTGGAGGCCAGTTTCCAGTACCTATTGTATTCAGAGGAGCCACAGGAAATGCAGGAATGTTGAGTTCTCAACATTCGCAAAATTTCGAGAACTGGTATGCCAATACTCCCGGGCTAAAAGTAGTGGTACCATCTAATCCATATGATGCTAAGGGATTACTTAAAACATCCATAAGGGATTATGACCCGGTTATTTTCATGGAATCCGAACTGATGTACGGTGACAAAGGCCAGGTCCCGGAAAACGAATACCTGATACCAATAGGTGATGCGAATATTGTAAATGAAGGTAATGACGTGACCCTAGTTTCATTTGGAAAAATGATGAAGGTTGCAAACGAAGTGGCCCAGATAATGAGCAAGGAAGGGGTTTCGGTGGAAGTAATAGATTTACGTACAGTCAGGCCAATTGACTATCAAAAGATCGTTGATTCAGTTAAAAAGACCAATAGGCTGGTTATTGTTGAAGAAACATGGCCATTGGCCTCAATTACTACAGAGATAGCCTATCACATACAAAAGCACGCATTTGACTATCTAGACGCTCCAGTAACCAGGATTAGCAATATGGACGTTCCATTGCCTTACGCGCCTACCCTGATCGAAGCTATTCTTCCGGGAGTCAAGCGAACCGTGGATGCTATAAATGCGGTGATGTACAGAAATTGAGTGTGGGTGTGAGTGTGGAGTGTGAGCACTGAAAACAGCGCCTGATGGACTATCCCATTTGTTATTTGAGATTTACCAGTTTATACTGGTTTAATTACCAAATGGACTTGGAAGGCTGGCCATTCCCTTTTTAGTCCCACTCATTTTATTCATGGTGCGCATCATTTTGCGCATCCCGCTAAACTGTTTCATTAGGTTGTTTACTTCTTGTATTGAAGTACCGCTTCCCTGAGCAATTCGCTTTTTACGGCTGCCATTGAGGGCCTCAGGGTGAGATCTTTCATACGGGGTCATACTATGGATGATAGCTTCAATTGGTTTAAAACTATCATCATCGATGTCAACATCTTTAATGGCTTTACCCATTCCGGGGATCATTCCTACCAGGTCTTTTATGTTTCCCATCTTTTTTACCTGCTGAAGTTGAGACAGAAAATCCTCAAAATTAAACTGGTTCTTTCGGATCTTCTTCTGAAGTCGCTTCGCTTCGTCTTCATCAAAGACCGACTGAGCTTTTTCTACCAAAGTGACCACATCTCCCATTCCCAATATTCGCTGAGCCATCCGATCCGGGTGGAAAATGTCGATGGCATCCATTTTTTCACCCGTACTAATGAGCTTTATGGGTTTTTCTACAACCGCACGTATGGAGAGAGCTGCTCCCCCCCTGGCATCACCATCCAATTTTGTGAGTACCACCCCGTCAAAGTTTAGGCGTTTATTAAAGGTTCTGGCAGTATTTACAGCGTCCTGGCCGGTCATTGAGTCGACCACAAATAAGGTTTCTGAGGGATTTAAAAGAGATTTTAACTTCGTTATCTCAGTCATCATCTTTTCATCAACTGATGTCCGTCCGGCAGTATCAACTATCAGTACTTTCTTGTTATGATCTTTGGCATACTTTAGTGCATTAGAGGCAATTTTTAAGGGATCCTCAATATCAGGTTGAGCAAAAACCTCTACACCTATTTGCTCACCCAGAATTTTCAATTGGTCAATGGCTGCAGGCCGGTACACATCGCATGCAGCCAGAAGTACTTGTTTATTCTGCTTTTCCAGGTAATGAGCCAACTTACCACAAAATGTAGTTTTACCCGATCCTTGTAACCCTGAAATTAGAATCACCGCTGGATTACCCTCCAACTGAATGTCCTCTTTGGCTCCCCCCATTAATTCAGTCAATTCCTCACTGACAATTTTTGTAAGCAACTGTCCCGGGGAGACTGCCAGTAATACTTCACGTCCCAACGCCTTTTCCTGGATGGTATCAGTTACTGATTTGGCTACCTTGTAATTTACATCGGCATCAATAAGTGCTCTTCTAATCTCTTTGATGGTTGAAGCAACATTTATCTCGGTAATCCTTCCTTGGCCCTTTAAATTACGGACAGCCTTGTCTAACTTAACACTGAGGTTTTCGAACATATTTCGTTTCTTTGCAGCACAAAATTAGTTAAAATTATCACAGGCATGAACAATTAGGATAACAATCCATTATTTACCAAAACCAAGTCACTTTAAGCATTTGAGTATTGAGCCATTTACAGTTTTCAATAATTATACCTGTTTTTGATCGACCTCAGGAGATTTATGAACTTCTTGAAAGTCTGTCCAATCAAACAATAAAAAACTTTGAGGTTATCATTGTCGAAGATGGCTCAGATCAAAACTGCGCATCACAGGTGGATAATTTTGCAGAACAACTAAACCTTCACTATTTCTATAAACACAATACCGGTCCTGGTGATAGCCGAAACTATGGAGTAAACAAAGCCAGCGGAAATTATCTGATTTTTTTTGACTCCGACTGCATAATCCCTCCTGACTACTTAAGTATAGTGAATGATTATTTGTCCGCGAATTGGTTGGATGTCTATGGGGGGGCCGATAAAGCCAAGAAGGATTTTAGCAACATTCAAAAGGCCATTAATTTCTCCATGACCTCACTATTTACCACAGGGGGCATAAGAGGTCACCGGCAGGCAGCGGATACATTTCAGCCTCGGAGTTTTAATATGGGCGTAACAAAGACTGCCTTTAAAGCTGTTGGAGGCTTTGCAAACCTGCACCCTGGTGAGGACCCGGATCTGATCTACCGTTTGGTGGACAAAGGATTCACCAAAGGTCTGATTTTAGACGCATATGTATACCACAAAAGAAGGGTTGACTTTAAAAAGTTTGCCTCACAGGTTTATAAATTCGGGCTGGCCAGGGCTATCCTTATGAAATGGCATCCGGCATCCAGGAAGTGGATCTTTTCTGTTCCTTCCATTGCGCTTATTTTAGGTATTTTCCTACTCTTACTAGGCTTTTTGACACCGGGTTTTTGGTACGTTTTGATTTTTGGGCTCTTGCTGGTTTTTATGGATTCATTGAGATGTACCGGCAATATTACTGCCGCCATTTTGGGTGTGATCGCTACAATTGTTCAAATTGCCGGTTATGGGTGGGGGTTTTTAAGTGGCTGGTGGCAGCTGCATGTGAGAAACAAACAGGAGCAGCAGCAGTTTCCGGCAATGTTCATGGGTCCGGTTTCGGAAAACCTATGACTCAGTTTTGAACAAATTTATTAGCTTTATCTCGCTACAATACCGACCTTGAAATCCCACATTGCCCTTTTACTTTATGAACTTCAAACATAATATTCTTCCCCATTTAGTTGCCGTAGTGATCTTCTTTACGGCCACGGTGGCATTTTACAACCCCTTGGTATTTGGTGGAAAAACTATTAAACAACATGATATCGTTCAAGGACTGGGAGCAGGTCAGGAGATTATTAAATTTCGGAATGAAACCGGAGAGGAAGCGCTTTGGACTAACTCCATGTTTGGTGGTATGCCCGCTTACCTCATTAATACCCAATGGAGCGGCGATTTGATATTGTATGTACATAGGGCACTAACCCTGTGGTTACCCGGACCGGCAGGGGTTACTTTGGTATCATGCATTACCTTTTACATCTTGCTCCTGGTGTTTAAAGTTAGACCGTGGTTGGCAGTAATCGGGGGGCTGGCTTTCAGTCTTGGCTCTTTCAATATAATCAGTATTGAAGCGGGTCATATGTGGAAAATGTGGGCCATTGCATATATGCCGTTGGTGTTGGCCGGTGTACGCCTGACCTTTGACCGAAAATACTTGCTTGGAATGGCTTTGACTGCTTTGGGCCTCGCTTTGGAGCTTAGATCCAATCATCTTCAAATAACTTACTACTTATTTTTGCTGCTACTAATTTATGTTGGAACACAATTAGTGTATTCCATACGGGAAGGCAAAGTAAATTTTTTTACCAAAAGTATGGGCTATCTGGCAGTGGCTGGGTTATTGGCGCTTGGGAGCAACTTTGGAAAAATCTGGTCCGTCTATGAGTATGGGCAGTACTCCACCCGAGGTCCATCGGACCTGGTCAACACAGAAGGTCCAAGTAATGGTCTGGATCGAGGGTACGCCTTTCATTGGAGTAACGGAATAATAGAACCTGTAACGCTACTGATACCGGAGTTCTTTGGGGGACCTAGTGTTAGTTCACTGCCTGTTGATAGCAATCTAGGTGAGGCCTTACGAGTCCACGGAATGGCACCCATACAAATAAGGCAACAACTTCGGCAGGTATACTCCTATTGGGGAGACCAACCAGGCACGGCTGGGCCATCCTATGCTGGAGCTATAGTAATATTCTTGTTTGTATTGGGATATTTCCTGATAGAAAAGAAAGATCTTGTTTGGAT
The DNA here is from genome assembly GCA_964488585.1 of uncultured Roseivirgaceae bacterium. GTDB lineage: Bacteria > Bacteroidota > Bacteroidia > Cytophagales > Cyclobacteriaceae > SZUA-3. The sequence goes on along the minus strand of CAZAWQ010000550.1, from coordinate 37,906 downwards.
CAGTATAGCCATTGTCTTTTTCACGATGCTTTCCTGGGGGCACAATTTCGAATACTTTAACAACTTGATTTTTGATTATTTGCCTGGCTACAACAAGTTTCGTTCGGTTTCAATGACACTGGTGATTGCCTTGTTATGTATTCCTTTGGCAGCTTTTATGAGCTTGGAAAAACTACTTCAAAACCTGGAAAAACCAAAATCAATAAAAAAAATACTGGTAGCAGGAGCCATTACCGGAAGTATTCTTCTTTTAGCCATTATCTATTCAACTATTGGAGACTTTAGGGGGTCGGTTGACGATGGAATGGCTAATCAATTTCCTCCCTGGTATTTGGATGCCCTGAGAGTGGATCGGGCAGGTTTGCTTCGAAGTGATGCCTTTCGATCGCTGATTCTAATAGGATTGGCTATGGCAGCGCTGTATTTTAAGGCCAGGGAAAAAATTGGGTTTGTACTACTTTATGGCATACTAGGGATGCTGGTGCTTATTGATCTTTGGGGTGTTGATAAAAGATATCTGCGCGCTGATGACTATGTCAGTGACACCCAAGGTTCCAAGGTAGTGCCCAGTGCAGCAGATCAGCGTCTTCTAAAAGATCCGGAATCAAATTATCGGGTGCTCTCCTATCTACAAAACCCCTGGGCGGAAACCCAGACCTCGTATTTTCATAAATCCCTTGGTGGATATCACGGAGCGAAAATGAAACGCTATCAGGAACTGATCGATGGTTGTCTGGATTCCCAATACCGTGGACTTTTACAAGGCCTTCAAAGTGGTCAGCAAGATTTAAGCGAGTTTAATATTGTAAATATGTTGAACACTCGATATTTGCTGGTAGGATCTGAAGAAACCGGCGTACTGAGAAATGAAAGCGCTCTTGGGAATGCCTGGCTGGTCTCCTCGGTGACCATGGTAAGTTCCGCTGATGATGAATTGGCAAAGGTTTGTGAAATAGATCTCTCGTCAACGGCAGTTATTGATAATAGTAGATTTACTTTGTCAGCGACTAACTATGACAATTCCGGAGAAATAATTTTGGAAGAGTATCGACCTAATTACTTGAAATATCAGTTTCAAAATCCGGAAAAAGCCCTGGTAGTGTTTTCTGAGATTTATTACCCAAAAGGTTGGAAAGCCACCGTCGACGGCAAATCCGCTGAAATTATAAGGGCCAATTACATTCTAAGAGCCATGGAAATTGATGGGGGATCACATTTAGTTGAATTTATATTCGAACCGCCAGCCTACTATACCGGGAACAAAGTAATGATGGCCTCCTCGATATTGTTGTTGCTACTTTTTACTGGTACAATTTTCCTGGAGTTTAAAAAAAATGGAAGGGAGGCAGTTTAATTGGTGAACCACCTCATATTGTCCGTTGTCATTTGCACTTATAACCGGGACAAGTATCTTCAAAAATGTCTGAATTATTTATCAGCACAATCAGCTTCCAAAAATCTTTTCGAGATACTGGTAGTAAACAACAATAGTACTGACCAAACTGAAGAGATCTGCCTCCATTATCAACAGGTGAATCCACAAATACAATTTAAATACATCATTGAACCACTGCAAGGTTTATCTTTTTGCAGAAATCACGGAATAGCTGAATCCCACGGAGAAATAATAAGCTATATCGATGACGACGCTTTTGCGGATGTTGACTATGTGTCCAATTTAATTTCATACTTCCAGGACCATTCTAAAGTGGATGCTGTTGGAGGAAAAGTAACTCCACTTTACCAAAGCAACCAACCGGAATGGATGTCCAGCTATCTTTTGCCATTGGTGGCCGCTTTGGACATGGGAGACACAGCCAAGCCGTTTAAAGGGTGGCGATTTCCTATCGGAACCAATATGGCTTTTAGAAGGACCGTTTTGGTTGACTCTGATCCCTTTCATACGGGATTAGGAAGAAAGGGAGCTTTTCTTGGCAGTGGTGAGGAAAAGGACTTGTTTTACCGTTTAAAAAAGCAAAACAGAATCATTCATTATGTCCCAAATGTTCAGGTTCAACACAGTATTCCCGATGTCCGGATAGAAACTGACTATATCAAAAGAATGGCTATTGGGATCGGAAAAAGTGAAGCATTAAGAATTAAAAAAAGACCGTTGCACTTAGTGTTGGGCAAATGGTTTCTGGAGTTTTTTAAGATTGGAGCAACCGCTATCTTAGCATTTTCTTATACAATGCAGGGGAAACGGCCAAAGGCCAGTATGTTAGTTAAGTTTAGAATGTGGCTGCTCACCGGTTTTTTAAAAGGTTAAGAATAAATGGTTCTTCGAATTCAATCCTTTCTGGTCAATTTTGGCGCGTTCATTACTACCAAAATCAGGCTGATATTGCTGGCCAAATGGCAGGTAAAGCTGGCGGTTCGTGAAAACCCGGAATGTGTTATCCTGGCAAACGGGCCTTCACTGGGTAGCATGATCCAAAGCCATAAATGGTTTTTGGAAGGGAAAGATTTAATTTGTGTAAATCATTTTCCTACTACAGAACTCTATACACAGCTGAAACCCCGCTATTATGTTACTTCAGCGCCGGATCTTTGGCTGGATGATATAGACAGTTTTTTTGTTAAGCAAAGCAATGAGTTATTCGCAGAAATGAATGCGCGTACCAGTTGGCCGCTGGTTTTCTATATACCTTATGAAGCAAGAAAGTTTCATCGTTGGCAAGGTCTTCTAAAAAATAACCCTAACATAAAAATTATTTATTACAACAACACCCCGGTTGAAGGATGGAAGTGGTTCAGACATTTGTGCTTTAAATTAAATTTGGGCATGCCCAGGCCCCACAATGTGCTTATACCATGTCTTACCCATACCATTAATATGCAGTATAAAAGGATCTATCTCTGGGGTGCTGACCACAGTTGGTTGTCAGATATTACCGTAAACAACCACAACCAGGTACTTATTAACCAAAGGCACTTTTATGATGAACAAAAATCTGAAAGTAAACCATTGGATAAAAGAGGAGTTGGAGAGCGCAATATGCCGGAGTTATTGACTAAGTTTGTTCATGCGTTTAACGGCTACTTTGTATTGAAGCAATATGCCAACGATCATGGTGTCTCTGTCTTAAACGCCACCCCTGGATCATTTATTGATGCTTTTGAAAGAGTAGACCTTAATCGTTTAGAACCTCTGAAGAATGAATAAGAAGTACACTTATCAATCGCCGGTAGTAGTGGCTGAGATAGGATGTAATCACATGGGAGAGATGACCATTGCCAAAGAACTTGTAGACCTGGCCAAGGCAGCTCACGCAAATTACGCCAAATTCCAAAAACGACACCCAAAGGAACTTCTTACGGAAGAACAATACAATTCTCCTCATCCTTATGAACCATATAGTTTTGGAGAAACCTATGGAGCCCATAGGGAGTTCCTGGAGTTTTCTCAGGAGCAGCATCAAACACTTAGAGATTATTGTCAAGCAGTAGGAATTGGCTACGCTACCAGTGTTTGGGATTCCACCTCAGCGGAAGAGATTACTCTTTTGAATCCGGATTATATTAAAGTACCTAGTGCCTGTAACCTGCATTTCGAAATGTTGGAAATTCTGAGGGACTCCTATGAAGGAGATATTCATATAAGTTTTGGAATGACCAGCAGAGCTGAAGAAAAACAGATAGTGAAATTCTTTCAGGAAAACGAGAACACCCGAAGACTGGTCTTGTACGCCTGTACCTCAGGATATCCAGTCCCATTTGAAGACACCAACCTACTCGAGATTGACAGACTTCAAGAAAACTACGGTGAAATTGTTAAAGCTATTGGGTTTTCTGGCCATCATTTAGGCATTGCCATCGACCAGGCCGCATATACTCTGGGTGCAACCTGGCTAGAAAGACATTTCACTAGAGACAGGACTTTGAAGGGAACAGATCATGCAGCGTCACTGGAACCGGGCGGGCTTCAAAAGTTGGTCAGGGACCTATCAGCAACCTATAAGGCGCTACGATTTAAAAACACGGAGATTCTTGACATCGAATCAATACAAAGAGAAAAACTAAAATACAGGAAGTCGTGAGTGTAACTGCGTTTGTTCCAGCCCGCTGTGCAAGCAAATCAATCAGGCTTAAAAACATCAGACCTTTTTGCGGTCGCCCGCTACTGTACTGGTGTTTAAATGCCCTGGAGCAGGCTAAATTAGTAGATAGGGTGGTAGTAGCAACTGATTGCCTAGAAATTACTTCATGTGTAAAAGAGTTTGAACTTTCAAAAGTCTCCATATTCCAACGTATGGAAGTAAATGCCCGTGACCAAAGTTCGACAGAAGAAGTGATTTTAGAATACCTGGATAAAACGGAAACGGCCCCGGAAGACCTGTTACTATTGGTACAAGCCACTACACCGTTTAGCACATCTGAGGATTTCGATGCCGGAATATTGCAAATTCAAAATACCCCCATAGACTCTTTGCTCAGTTGCTCCCGGTTAAAACGTTTTTTATGGGATGAATCGGGGAAACCACTGAACTATCAGTATCAATTACGCCCTCGAAGACAGGATTTCTCTGGAACAATGATGGAAAACGGGGCTTTTTATCTGAATTCTGTAAAAAATATAAATTCTTCAAAAAATCGACTCAGTGGTACCATCGGCATATACGAGATGCCTGCATTTGCTTCATTGGAACTGGATGAAGAAGATGACTGGCTGCAAGGGGAATATCTCATGAAAAAGTATGTACTCAATAGTAATACCACCAAGCAAATTCGGCTATTCTTATCTGATGTCGATGGTGTATTAACCGATGCCGGGATGTACTATACCGAAAAGGGAGACGAGTTAAAAAAATTCAACACTTATGATGGGATGGGCTTCCAGCTATTGCAAAAACAAGGAGTTAAAGTAGGAATTATTACCAAGGAAGACCGTGAACTCAACCGTCGCAGAGCACAAAAATTAGGCTTGGATTTCCATTTTCATGGAGTGGACCAGAAACTGAAATTAGTTGAAGAACTATGCGATAAATTGGAGATCGGCCTGGAAGATGTAGCCTATATTGGTGATGACGTTAATGATAAAGAGCTCCTGGAAGCCGTGGGAATTGCGGCTTGCCCAAGAAATGCTCAAAGTATCATAAAAAGAATTCCTGGAATCATTCAACTAGAAACATTAGGCGGTAGTGGAGCCGTTCGCGAATTCACAGAATTGCTATTGGAGGTAATTGTTTAATGCACCCGAATATATCCCAAAGCACTAGAGCAATCACACACTCAAATACTTAGCTTGTGGGTATTATTGGTAGACAGACTATAAAATCAGCCATCTACATTTATATGGGAGTGGTGATTGGATTTTTCATCAGAGCCCACTTTTTCCCAAATTTCTTAAGTGAAGCTGAAATCGGAGTACTGGCTCTTCTGGTGTCCTACGGGTCCATTTTTGCTTCAGTGGCCCTTCTGGGATTTAATCATGCTACCATAAAATATTTTCCGTATTTCCGTAATACAAAGGAAGGCCATGGAGGATTTCTCTCATTGTATCTATTGGTGATTATCGCTGGTTTTTTGATTTTCTTATTGATTTACAAGATCATTGGAGGCTTATTAATTGATGAGAGCACCCTATTTGGACAATATTATTATCTCTGCATACCGCTTACCATCGGTTTACTGATCTTTTCGGTAATGGATAATTACAATACCGTGCTCTATAATGCCAGTACCGGAATTTTATTAAGGGAGTTTGGACTAAGGTTATTGGTGCTACTGGCGTTAGTGCCCCTGATTTATGACCTAATAAATTTCGAACAATTCGCTCAGATTTATGTGACTGCTTATTCCGTAATTGCCTTGTGCTTGATAGCCTTTATTATCTGGCGCGGCGAGTGTCATCTGAATTTCAGATTTCGCACCATTGAGCGTCACATGATCAGAGCAATGGCAGGCATTAGTTTTTTCGGGTTTTTAACAGGATTAAACAATGTAGCCATCCTACAGGTTAATAACATACTCATCGACCTGTATTATGATGAAGCCCAAACCGGTATTTATGTTACCAACTTTTTCTTTGCTGCACTGATCCTGCTACCTTCCAGAGGATTGAATAAAATTGCCCCAACCTTAATTTCAGATGCTTTTAAAAACAACAACCTGCAGGCAATACGAAATATCCAATATAAAAGTACTATAAATCAACAACTTATAGCAGTACTCTTGCTGGTTGGGCTTTATATCAATCTTCACAATGTATACAACATACTGCCGGTGTCTTTCGCCATTGGAGGTTGGGTAATCATCTTGACGGGGCTGGCAAATGTTATACAGATGACCGGAGGTGTTGGCAGTGCAATCATTGGTTTTTCCAATTACTATCGTCTAAACACCTATTTGTCGGTTTTGCAATTGACTTTATTAGTCTGTATGAATATGGTGTTTCTACCTTTATGGGGTATCACTGGAGCAGCAGCTGCTACTTTAGGCACAGTGACTGTTTTGAACATTTTAAAATTCTTTATTCTTAAGAGGAAATTTAATATCCAGCCCTACCATAAAAAGCACCTATTAGTCTTCGGCACAGCATTATTGTGCATCGCTGTTAATACACTGATACCGAAACAGCCTCAGTTGATCGCGGACATTCTGGCTCGAAGTATATTCGTGTCCATAATTTTTGTAGGTGTTAACTACTTTTTAAAGACCTCTGACCAGATGAATTATGTTATTAATAATACCTTGACAAGGTTGAGAATTCGCAAATAAATTAATTACTTTTACCTGCTTTTTTAAAAACCATGCATCATGAAAAAGGTAGCAGTATATACATCCGGAGGCGATGCCCCTGGAATGAACGCCTGCATTCGAGCAGTAGTACGTGGAGCAATATACCACGGTGCAGAGATATTAGGGATCCGATATGGTTATAGCGGGATGATAAAAGGAGATATCAAACCACTTAGCTCATATTCTGTTAGCAACATCATTCAAAAAGGTGGTACCATATTAAAATCTGCACGTAGTGAGGACTTCAAAACCAAAGAGGGGCGTCAAAAAGCCTTTGATTGTCTCCAGGAGCATGGCATTGAGGGGCTTATTTGTATAGGGGGTGATGGATCGTTTACTGGGGCAAAGATATTCTATGAGGAATTTGGGGTAGCTATTGTTGGGGCCCCAGGAACTATCGACAACGACATTTACGGAACGGACTTTACTATTGGCTTTGATACAGCGGTAAATACCGCCACTCAGGCCATAGATAAGATCCGGGATACTGCGGATTCACATGACAGGATTTTCTTTATAGAGGTTATGGGACGGGACTCGGGATATATTGCCATTCGTTGTGGCATTTGTGGCGGTGCCGAATTGGTGCTTGTGCCCGAAACCACTACATCTATTGAAGATGTTATAGAAACCCTGAGGACCGGCAAAAACAGATCCAAAACCTCCAGCATTGTAGTGGTTGCTGAAGGTGATGAAATTGGTGGTGCTATGGAGATAGCAGCTAAAGCCAGAGAATCACTGGTTGATACCGATATTCGGGTGGCTACTCTCGGACACATTCAAAGAGGCGGGGCGCCGTCTGCAAAAGATAGAATTCTTGCCAGCAGAATGGGCCTTAGCGCTATTGAAGGGCTTCTTGATGGACAGAAGAACGTAATGGCAGGGGTTATAAAAGATGAACTAGTGTACACTCCGTTCGAACAGGCCATTACCATTAAAAAGAACCTGAGCCCCGATCTTTTACGAATGGTGGACATTTTCAATTCCTAGCCTCCTGTGGTACCAGTAAAAGAAAATCTAAAATTGATTTATGGTCATCAGCATCAAACCACCTAATTGAATGGTCTTTTCCAAACCAGGTCAATTGTCGTTTCGCGTATCTCCTACTGTTTCTCTTCAACAATCTGATGGCTTCCTCACGGTCATAGTTTTTGTTAAGGTATCCGAAAACTTCCTGATAACCCACCGTTTGTAAGGGCTTTTGGTCCCTGAACTCATATAGTTGCTCTGCTTCATCGAACAATCCTTGATTGATCATTTCATCCATCCTTTGATCAATTCGTGAATACAATTTTTTTCGGTCCCGGTGCAAGCCAATTTTTATGGTTTCAAAAGGCCTTGGTTGCATCTTTCCTTTTCTAAAAGTGGAAAAAGGTTTCCCAGTTCCCAAACACACCTCAAGTGCACGAATTACCCTTCGCGGATTTTCATTGTCTATGCTTTCAGCATACACCGGATCCAAAGTCTGCAATTCATTTAGCAGTGCTTTCAAGCCCTCGTGCTTAAGCCTGCTCTCCAACTGTTGACGTATTGGCTCTGGTATCGACGGCACCTTATCCAGCCCCTCACACGCAGCTTTTACGTACAGCCCTGAGCCCCCAGTCATTATACAGATGTTATTTTCTTTGAAAACTTCACGGAGCGTAGCCAGCGCATAAAGTTCGAACTCTGCAGCGGTGACCGGATTATGAATGCTGTGCGAATTAATAAAAAAATGAGGGGTCTTTGCTAGCATTTCCTGATTTGGCTTTGCAGTGGCGATACCCAGTTCCAAGTAGCATTGTCTGGAGTCAGCGGAGATTATGGGACAGCCAAAGTGGTCTGCCAGCATAAGAGAAATATCGGTCTTTCCAACCGCGGTGGCGCCAACAATCAACAGCAATTTTTTAGTAAAAACAGGGTGGCCCATTATTGTGTTTTGAAGCAAATATATCCTAAATTTATTATTACTACCTTAATCCATAGGAGTTGTCTAATTTAGTATTTTATCAACCTGGAAACTTGTTTACAGTTTCCAAACCCGAAAACCAGTCATCATGTCATGAGTTTTAATAAAGCTAATAAAGATGACTTAATCCGAGAGATTCAACGGCTACAGCTGGTTGTTTCCGAACTGAAAAAAGAGCAAGCAGGAAATCAGCCCCAAGAATCCTATCAGGCAATAACCAAAGAATATCTTCAACAAACTATGGACAAAATTCACGGTTCATTACAAAAGTCAAGTTTGTTGGCGGTCACTATCGATGTAGACAGAGTAATGATGTTTTGTAACGATGCCCTTTGTTTGACCACAGGGTATTCAAAAGAGGAAATTATTGGGAAAAACGCCTTTGATTTTTTGGTCCCCAAGGAAATGAATGATCTGTATGTCAACACCCAAAAACGGTTCATTGAAGAAGGTGAGTTTCCTGAAAACTTAAAAGATCGCATTATACACAAATCCGGAAGATGGGTGTACATACGCTACCTTAGTTTCATTTTGAATAATCCAATCGATCCATTCAGTAACATAACAATAGTTGCAGAAAATATTACTGAAAAAGACCGGGTAACCAAAGCGCTGGAAAAATCCAATTCAAGGTTGCAAGAATTATTCGACAACGCCCATGATCTGATCTTAGTAATTTCCATAGAAGGACAATTCAAATTCGTTAATCAATCCTGGGTGGACGCTGTAGGATATTCTCGCGAAGAACTGAAGAACCTACGATTCGATGATCTGGTACACTCCGACTATAGGGTACATACGAAGAATTTTTTAAATCACCTAAAGTTAACTGAAAGGTCTGGTAAGCTTGAAACGGTTATTATTTCTAAAGAGGGCCAGAATATCTTTCTCACCGGTAGCGTTAATTGTAGCTACGAAAAAGAGGCTCCAGTTGAGTTTCGAACCATCTTCCATGATATTTCCGAACGGGTACGTACTGAAAAGATTAGGAATCTATACTATGGTATTGCCAATCAATCAATACATAGTCACTCCTTTCAGGACCTGTATAAAAATATTCACAGCGAACTGAATATTTTTATGGATGCAAAAAATTTCTACTTCGCAATAATTGAAGATGATAGGTTATCCTTTCCTTTTTATGTTAAAGACAACAAACAGGGTCCATATAGTGGTCAAGGATTCGAAAAAGAGATCTCAGCTTATGCCTTAAGCCAAAACCGATCATTACTAATAACAAATAGAGACTTTGAATCTCTTCAAAAACAAGGAATGATTCCGAAAATGGATAACCTGCCAACTGTTTGGCTGGGAGCTCCACTATCTATCGAACAACAAAAATTAGGATTAATCGCACTCTACTCTTACCAAAAATCTTCGCCTTTTGACCGTTCAGACTTGGATTTACTGGAATTTATTTCGGGACAAATTTCTCTGGCTATTAACCGAAAAAGTAATGAAGACAAAATCATCAACCAAACCGCAAGATTAAATGCCATTTTTGAAAGCAGTTCGCATTTAATCTGGTCTGTAAATACTAAATTCGAATTCACTTCATTTAATCAAAACTACTCCGATACAGTTCATAAATATTTTGGAAGAAGACCTAAATCTAATCAGCGTATTGCAAAAAGCACCAATCTCCCAACACCAGTAGATCAGAAAGGTTTTTGGACAGAAAAGTATAAAAAGGTATTTGAGGGTAATAGTCTTCAACTTGAAACTCAGTATAAGGGAGATTTTGGAAATGAAATTTGGCTGGACATTTACTTAAACCCGATATATCATACTGATGGTACCATAAAGGAAGTTTCAGGTATTGCTCACGACATCACCGATAAAAAAAGGTCTGGACTTGCTCTAAGAGAAAGCGAAGAAAAATTCAGGAATATATTTGAGTCATTCCAAGATTTGTACTTTAAATGTGGTCCTCAAGGAAACATTTTGATGGTCAGCCCTTCACTCAGGGAAGTGACCGGGTATGACCAGCACGAAGTCCTTGAGAAAAATATTACGAATTACTACCTGTATACATCCAAGACAAAGGATCTTATAAGACAATTGGTGCGGAATAGAAGAGTGCGAAATTTTGAGGCATCTCTGGTTCGCAAGGACGGTAAGATAATACAATGTATTTGTAACGTTAGATTAAAAACTGGCAATGACGGGTCATTAGAAATTGAAGGAGTAGTCCGTGATATAACTCAGTTAAAAGAAACAAACGAACAATTGATGCAAGCCAAAGAGGTAGCAGAACGTTCATTAAAGATAAAAGAGGAGTTCCTGGCCAATATGAGCCATGAGATTCGCACGCCTATGAACGGGATTATCGGTATGTTGGATCTGCTTGGTGCCAGCCCACTTAAACCTCAGCAAACAGAATATCTGGATACCATTAAAAAGTCTTCCGAACTGTTAATGGAGATCCTCAATGACATTCTTGATCTCTCAAAAATTGAGGCTGGTAAGATGCAATTGCGAAAATCAGCAATTGAGCTTAGACAAGTGGTCGGCAAACTGTATGCACTCTTCTCACAACAAGCTACTAGTAAACGAATCAATCTAGCTTACTATATACATCCCCGGCTACCCGAGTACGTGGTAATCGATGAAACTAGATTAATGCAGATCATCTCAAATTTGATCTCTAATGCCCTCAAATTTACCAATGAAGGTGGAAGTATTCACTTAAGTATGAAGCCCCAATTTAAATACGATAAAACACATGTTATTAAAGTAAATGTTAGGGATACCGGAATTGGAATAGCCAAAGAGCATCTTGATAGTTTGTTTAATAGTTTTAGTCAGGTAGACAACTCTTCTACCAAAGCATTTGGCGGGACAGGTCTTGGTCTTCGAATTTCGAAAGAACTTTGCGAATTAATGAATGGGAATATTGGTGTTTACTCAACTCCTGATATGGGAAGTACCTTTTGGTTTACCTTCGAAGCCCTGGCCACGGACAAAGAATCGGTTGAGAAGGAGCAAGACGAAGAAGGCACTGTTACCTTAGGTGAATTCTCTAGCTTCAGTCCACAAATACTACTGGTTGATGATAATCTGGTCAACAGGCAGGTGGCTGGTGAGATTCTGAAATCTTCAGGCTGTCAGGTAGACCTGGCCAACAATGGACATGAAGCCATAGAAATGGCTATCAAGAAAGATTATGATCTGATCTTTATGGACATTCAAATGCCACAAATGGATGGAGTGACGGCCACAAAAAAACTTAAAGAAATGAAGCTGGCGGGTCTACCGCCCATTGTGGCAATGACCGCATATGGCATGGAAAAGGATCGGGAAAGATTCTTAAGCCAGGGGATGGATGACTATTTGGCAAAACCCATAAAAGCACATAATTTAATAAATAAAGTAAAAAGATGGGTAAACGGAAAACCAGAAGAACCTGCTCAAATAATCGATGAAAATGACCATCTTAGCATAATTAATGAAGGAATTATATCTCAGTTAGCTAAATATAGCGGGCCAGAGATGGTAAAAGAAATATTGAGGGACTTTGAGCAGGAAACTCGAGATCAGCTCGACCAATGTCAGCAATCAGTAGGTAGCCAAGATTATCAAAATATTCTAAGTAATTTACATACCTTGAAAGGAAGTGCCGGCACTTTGGGAGTAGCGAAACTGGCACAAAAAGCCAAGGATATAGAAGCAGATCTAAGAGAAAATAAGCACGATGAAGTATCAAAAGATCTATTGGAACTAAATAAAATATTCAAGGAATTTCAGGAAAATTATCACAATATTCTAAATTTATAGACAAAACTACTATTCAATGTCAAAGAAAGTACTGATCGTTGAGGACAGTTCTGTAATTCAGAACCTAACCAAGAAAATTTTGCAGATGCAAAATTTCGACATCTCCGCTGCAAAAAATGGTCAACAGGTGTTGGACATTTTACAAAACGAACACTTTGACATAATACTGATGGACATTAATATGCCTGTTATGGATGGTATGGAATGCTCACGTCGCATTAGGGCATTAGATGATCCTGAGAAAGCCCGAATACCTATTATTGCCATCACCGGGAATGCTCAAAATTATTCCATTGATGAATTCAAGGAAGCCGGTATTGATGATTACATACCTAAGCCCTTAAATTTCGATATTTTAGTAGAAACCGTAAAAAGATACTCCGAGAAGTAACCTGGATGGAAGTCAGATTTACCAAGCACTTTTTAAACAAACTTGAAGATCTTTTTGGTGAAACCGACTACCAATTGAGATATGAAAAAGGGTCTTTTAACTCGGGGTACTGCATATTACGTGACACAAGAGTCGCAGTGGTTAACAAATATTATACAACTGAAGGTAAGATCAACTGTCTTATTGATATATTGAAGAATATAAATGTGGAAACAAACTCCCTCGGAGATAAAAATCACAAATTGTACCTAAGCCTATTTCAAACAAAGATTGAACTTTGAAGGTCTCTTTTCTCGGTACCGGTACTTCTCAAGGTGTGCCTGTCATAAATTGCTCCTGTCCCGTTTGTAGTTCATTGGATTATCGGGATAAAAGACTTCGTACTTCATTACTAGTACAAAATGATACCAATAATGTAGTTATCGACTGTGGGCCCGACTTCCGTCAGCAGGCTCTCGCACAGCGAATAGACCGGTTGGATGCCGTCATTTTTACTCACGAACATAAAGATCATGTAGGTGGCTTAGATGATATAAGGCCTTACAATTATCAACAACAACTTGACATCCCAGTTTACGCTAGTAGTCGGGTTATAGATCACCTGAAATTAGAGTACCACTACATATTCGCCGAAACCAAATATCCGGGTATTCCCAGGATAAAAGTAATTGAAATGGAAGGGCGCCCTTTTGAAGCTGGCGGAATTGAATTTATTCCCATTCAGGTAATGCATCATAAACTACCAGTTTGGGGATATCGCATCAAGGATTTCACTTATATTACTGATGCAAACTACATTGAAAAATCTGAAAAGCAGAAAATAGCGGGTACCAGAATACTGGTTCTTAATGCTTTGCAAATCGATCCTCATATTTCACATTTTAATCTGGATGAGGCTGTCGCCATGGTAAATGAACTTCAGCCCGAAGCGGCTTACTTTACTCATATAAGCCATCGATTAGGTTTACATCAGGAAATTTCTAAGAAATTACCTGATTACATTCACCTGGCTTATGATGGACTTACTCTAGATATTTAAGGGTGCATAATAGCTACTTCTTGCTGCGTCAGTTAAGTTATAAGCTTAAACATCAGCTTACCGGAGCGCGGCTACATTCTTGCTACACCCAGGAGAAAGATGAGTTGGTTATACAATTTATTCTTGATGATCAGGAGTTATTTATCCAGGTCATCATGCGTCCCGACCTTTCCATGGTGCGTGTTCCTGCTAATTTAAATCGGGCCAGAAAGAACAGTGTAAACCTTTTTCCCGAAGTAGATAATGCTCGGGTCCAGGACGTCTTCTGTTTTGAAAATGAAAGATGTCTTTGTATAGAATTGGAACCACGCTGGAGTTTGTTGATCAAAATGTTCGGAAATCAATCAAATGTGGTTCTTTGTGAAGATGGAAAAGCTTATTCTCTTTTTAAAAAAAGGCTTATAGCTGATTTAAATCTTTTCACCGGAAAAATGAATAGAAAATTTAAGGTGGACAGAAAGCGCTTTGATGAATTACAAGGAGATTTTCTTAAAATGTTGCCAACCTTGGGTGGAGCCGCAAAATCGTACATTGAAAAATGTGGTTATAGTGAGATGGGCATGAATGAGAAATGGGCTTTGGTAGAGCAAATACTACGGACACTGGATAAACCTGACTACTTCCTATATCAACAAGAATCAGGCCCAGTACTCTCAATGATAGAGCCAGCAGACTACTTCTTTAGTAGTACTGATGTCATTGAAGCTTTAAATGAGTTCTTTAGCCAATACATACGGTTGAAACAATTTGCCGGTGAGCGAAAGATATTGCTCAGACTTTTGGAGCGAAGAATAAAAAGGGCAGAGGCTGGTATTCTGAAATCTAATAAAAGACTTGCACAACTAGAACAAGAATTGAGCTATAGAGAAATTGCAGACATGATAATGGCCAATATGCATCTCATTTCCACCGGTGTTAAAACTATTGAACTGCCTGATTTTAAAACTGGGAAACAACTTTCCATAAAATTAAAGCCCACCCTCACTCCTCAAAAGAATGCTGAGCAATACTATAGAAAATCAAAGAACCAGCGTCTGGAAATAAAGGTGCTGCAACAAAATCAAGAGAACAGCCAACTGGAGTTAAAAACGGTAAAGGAACATATTGAATTTGTGAAGCAGTGTTCAGACCTCAAATTAGTAAGAAACTATGCTAAAGATTACCAACTTATCCCTGCTAAACAAACCAAGGATCCAGGGTCTTTATTCAAAGAATTCAAGATTCAGGATTTCATGATACTGGTTGGCAAAAATGCCAGTAACAATGACCAGCTTACTCAGAAATTTGCCCACAAGGACGATCTTTGGTTGCATGCCAAGGATGTTAAGGGATCGCATGTGGTAATTAAACATTTACCAGGAAGACCTTTTCCTTCTACTGTAATTGAGAAAGCCGCTCAGCTGGCAGCCTTTTACAGTAAGCGAAAAAGCCACTCGCTTTGTCCTGTGATTTATACACCTAAGAAATACGTTCGTAAACCTAAAGGTTCGATACCCGGCCAAGTTGTTGTTGAAAGAGAAAAGGTTCTTTTGGTTATCCCTGATTCCGGATCATTCCGCAATAGAAATTTTTAGTGAATTAGTACGATAACGGGCATGAATAGGCATGGACGCCGTATTGATAAACACTTCCCCCTTTTTTAAACACCCTTTTTCACGCAATACCGTTTCGATATCTGAAAAGGTTGCATCGGTACTTTCCATTTTATCATAGTAGATACTCCGGACACCCCAAACCAAATTTAGTGTATAGGGCAGGGTCTTATTGTGGGTGAAAACAAAAATATGCGCTTTTGGTCGATTTCCTGCCAGTCTATAGGCTGTATAACCTGACTCTGTTAAACCGGTAATCGCTACTGCACCGGTGTCCCGCGCTAACCGGCAAGCAGAAAGTATTAGGTTATTATTAAAATAGGTTTCAGATTTTGGGTTCAATACACGGTGCTTAAAATAGATGTCAGCCTTATTTTCAACAGATTGTATGGTTTTAGACATACTTTTAACCACATGTATCGGGTACCTTCCCACCGCAGTTTCGGCAGACAACATTAAAGCATCTGCCCCATCAATGATCGAATTAGCAATGTCATTGGTTTCTGCACGTGTAGGACGTGCACTATCGATCATGCTTTCCATCATTTGAGTGGCTATTATTACGGGTTTAAATTGTCTATTGCACTTACTTACAATCAACTTCTGGACCATTGGAACATCCTCCATTATGGTTTCCACACCCAGATCACCTCTAGCCACCATCAATCCATCAGAGACCTCAATTATATCATCTATTTCTTTTAACGCCTGAGGCTTTTCAATTTTTGCAATTACCTTGCAACTCTTACCGGCTTTTCGAATAATTTCTTGCAATTCTCTCACGTCATTGGCCGTCCTCACAAAAGAAAGAGCAATCCAAGCCACCTCATTACTCAACCCAAATTCCAGATCAATCCGGTCTTTTCGCGTCAGTGAAGGAGCACTAATCTCTGTATCAGGCAGGTTAATTCCTTTCCTGGGTTTTAGCGGACCTCCGTGAATTACCCGGGTGATCACCTGGTTTTTTTCCAAACCTGTCACTATTACCTCAATTTTTCCATCATCTATCAAAATCGCGTCATCTATCTTGACATCTGATGGCAAAGGTTTGTAAGTAGTGCTTACCATTTGGGCAGTACCAATTATTTCATCGGTTGTAATAACAAATGTAGCGCCCTCTTCCAAAAACACTTCCTCATTTTCAATCTTCCCAATACGAATTTTGGGGCCTTGAAGATCTTGTAGAATACAAACATGGGTCCCCAATTCTTCATTCAAGCTACTGATATTATCAAGTACATCTTGATGATCCTGGTGGCTGCCATGTGAGAAATTTAGCCTGAATACATCTACACCGTTAATGATGAGCTGTTTCAACATTTCTCGGTTATTACTGGCGGGTCCGATGGTAGCCACAATTTTAGTCTTATTGAATAACAGGTCCTTAGTCATGTAAATTAGAATATTAAGTTATCTCGTGATTTCAGTTGATCTACACCGATATGATTGACCAGTTGAATACCATTAATGTTTTTCAAAATATCACGTACCTCCCGAACCATTAGTGTGTCCTCAAAACCCTCCATGATCATCAAAAAGTCAAATTGTTTCAATTCCGGAATTAGATGCCCTGCACACGCACATACCTCTTCCATTGAACGATTAAAGATCAAACGAATACTGCTGTATTCCGTTTGATAAAGGTAGTGGCTAATACAAAGTTTCTTATCACCGAGGAAGTGGAAAATCTCATCGTGCTGTTTTTTCAGCTTGATCCCCAGCTCCTGATTAATAATCCAGGCCAATTTGTACTCTTTCAGCTGGGAAACGATCGCCAATAATGAAAAATCGAAATCAAAGTTTGCAATTAATTTGTTTTTGTTCATTGTCCCGGCAATTGGGCGTTAAATCTAGTGAAATTATAAATGAATGAGCACTAAATTATACTAAAACAGAGGGGCCGAAGTTTATCAAAATAGTTTGACATTATTGGATTAAATGCATTTCTTTGCAGAGTATTTTCACTAAATATTTTATACAATGTCTGATATAGCACAAAAGGTTAAAGGGATTATTATAGACAAACTAGGTGTTGAGGAGTCAGAAGTAACTCCAGAAGCAAGCTTCACCAATGATCTAGGAGCAGACTCCCTTGATACTGTCGAATTGATTATGGAATTTGAAAAAGAGTTTAATATTTCCATCCCCGACGACCAGGCCGAGAATATTGCCACTGTTGGCCAAGCAATTTCTTTTTTAGAGGAAAACGTAAAGTAATTTTTGGGTATCCTACCTAATTCCACATACTTTAATGCAATTAAAACGCGTTGTAATTACAGGTCTAGGAGCCCTTACTCCAATAGGAAATACTGTTCCGGAATACTGGACAAATCTGCTTAACGGTGTAAGTGGCGCTGCACCTATTACCCGGTTTAATGCAGAGAAATTTAAGACACGTTTTGCTTGTGAGTTAAAGAACTTTGATGCAACGGATTTCCTTGACCGCAAGACAGTCCGTAAAATGGATCCATTCACGCGCTACGCTGTAGTTGCTAGCCAGGAGGCCGTTGAAGACTCAGGACTAGACATGGAGACTATAGACCATGATCGTGCAGGAGTGATCTGGGGCTCTGGAATTGGCGGACTTAGAACGTTTCAAGATGAAGTTACAGCGTTTTCAGAGGGAGATGGTACACCTAGATTTAACCCCTTCTTCATTCCCAAAATGATTGCTGATATTAGTGCCGGGTATATCTCTATCAAATACCAATTCCGGGGCCCAAATTTTGTCACCGTTTCTGCTTGTGCTTCGGCAACCAATGCAATAATTGATGCTTTTACTTATATACGAATAGGACATGCTGACATTATGGTGTCGGGTGGTTCCGAAGCGGCGGTTACTGAAGCCGGTGTCGGTGGCTTCAACGCCATGAAAGCTTTATCGGAAAGGAATGATGATCCCGAAACAGCATCAAGGCCTTTTGATAAGGACCGTGATGGGTTTGTGCTAGGTGAAGGGGCCGGAGCACTAATCCTGGAAGAATATGAGCACGCAAAAGCCAGGGGTGCCAGGATCTATGCTGAATTGATTGGTGGTGGAATGTCCGCCGATGCGTACCATATTACGGCTCCCCATCCGGAAGGAATAGGTGCTACTAATGTGATGATCAATGCACTGAAGGATGCCAATTTGGACCCTTCCAAAATTGACTACATTAATGTCCATGGTACATCTACGCCACTTGGCGATATTAGTGAAACCATGGCGATCAAGCGTGTGTTCGGTGAACATGCTTACAAACTTAACATCAGTTCCACTAAATCAATGACCGGGCATTTACTGGGAGCTGCCGGAGCTATAGAGGCCATTGCCTCTATTTTAGCCATAAATAACCACTTGATCCCTCCTACCATAAATCATTTCACCGATGACGAAAAACTTGACAATAAATTGAATCTCACATTCAATACAGCACAGAAACGTGAGGTCAACATTGCCTTAAGCAACACCTTCGGCTTCGGTGGTCATAATACCTCGATCATTTTTCGAAAAATATTAGAGTAGTGTCTTTTTGGGAGAAAATCCTGGGTAAGACTCCTCAGTCGGAAAAGGACCGTTTATTTAATGATGCAATTGCCAGTATCGTAGGAAGCAAACCCAGAAATCCAGATCTTTATAAATTAGCTACCCTACACAGCTCCCTTGGTAAAGTCTCAAAAGATGGATTCAGGGAAAGCAACGAACGTCTGGAATTTCTTGGTGATGCGGCGCTTAGTATGGTAGTGGCCGAGTATCTATTCAAAAAATACCCGTTCGAAGATGAGGGTTTCCTCACAGAGATCCGATCAAGGATTGTAAAACGGGAGACTTTAAACAAACTGGCAGTCAAACTTGGAATTCCTGGCCTGGTTGAACTTCAAGACAAAAACCAAAAAATAAAGGGTAATTCAATCTATGGAAACGCTCTCGAAGCTGTTATTGGAGCAGTATTCCTGGACCGGGGGTATACATTTTGTAAGAAATTCATTCTGGAAAAAATAGTTATTCAACATTTAGATATATCACAGATTATACATACGGATACCAACTTCAAAAGCAAGATTATTGAGTGGGCGCAGAAGGAAAGCAAAGAGGTGGTATTTGAATCAGTAAATGAATCCAACACATCTGCCAATAGTGAATTTGAGATATCTCTGCTGATAGATAAACAACAAGTTTCTATAGGGGTTGGCACCTCTAAAAAACGAGCTGAACAGGATGCAGCCTTGAGGGCTTGTAAAGAGTTAAAGTTATTCTAAATGGGATTAATTAATTACTTTCGTAGCCACATTCAGGAATCATGACCAAGATCAAATTAGCGGGTGCTGCCCTAAATCAGACCCCATTGGATTGGAAAAACAACCTTGAAAATATAAGGGAAGCCATATCAATCGCACAATCAGAAGGCATTTCCATCTTGTGTCTACCTGAACTATCTATTACTGGTTATGGCTGTGAAGATTTATTCTTAAGCAGATGGCTCTCCGAAAGTGCACTCCAACATCTAACGGAAATTGTCGGTTGGTGCGCTGACATAACAGTTTGTGTAGGGCTTCCTATATGGCATGAAAATGCATTGTACAACTGTACTTGCCTCATTCACAGTAAGAGAATCCTGGGATTTATACCCAAACAGCACTTAGCCAAAGAAGGTGTACACTATGAGCCCAGATGGTTTACACCCTGGCCACCAGAACTTCTTAAAGAATTCACTTACAATGGAGAAACCTATCCGTTTGGCGATCAACTTTACCAACTTTATGATATTCTTATCGGTTTTGAAATCTGTGAGGACGCCTGGATTGGAGACCAACGACCGGCACGCAGATTATTTGAGAGAGGCGTACAGCTGGTCTTGAATCCCTCGGCTAGTCATTTTGCTTTCCGAAAATCTGCCTTCCGGGAGGACTTGGTCAAAGAAAGCTCGCTACAGTTTGACTGTGTTTATGTTTACAGCAACTTATTGGGAAATGAGACCGGGCGAATGATCTTTGATGGGGATATATTCATTGCCCAAAAAGGTCATTTGATCCAACGCAACATTAAAATGTCCTTTAGGCAAGTTAATATAAGCAGTGCGATAGTGGATTTCGCCACTCCGGCAAACAGCTTAGCTGAGCTAAAAATTGATTCTAAAGACATCAAAGTAGAATTCACCAATGCCGTTACTCTGGCACTTTTTGACTATTTACGAAAAAGTAAAAGTAAAGGATTCGTACTGTCTTTGAGCGGGGGAGCAGACTCATCCACCTGTGCGGTACTGGTAAATGAAATGGTTCGACGGGGAATCGAAGAATTGGGAGTTGAAAGGTTCCTGATGAAGGCGGGACTGGACGATTTAATGGTAAAAACCAAATCCAGCAGTAAAGAAGAAGCCTTGGGGCTTATTATGAAGGAAATCCTTACCTGCGTTTATCAGGCTACTAAAAACAGCTCATCACAAACTTTTGAATCAGCCAAAAGTTTGGCTTTGGCATTGGGGGCTACCTTTCATCACTGGAATATTGATCAGGAAATTAACTCATATCGTGACAAAGTTGAGAGGGTGTTAGAGCGTACACTTAGTTGGGACCGTGATGATACTGCCCTACAGAATATTCAGGCACGAACCAGGACTCCGGCTCTTTGGATGTTGGCCAATATAAAAAACGCTTTGCTTATATGCACTTCAAATCGTAGTGAAGGCGACGTAGGGTATGCTACAATGGATGGGGATACCTGTGGAAGTATTGCACCAATTGCGGCTGTGGACAAGGTATTTATACTTGAATGGCTGATTTGGGCGGAAAAGACTCTGGGATATGAAGCGCTATCATATGTAAATCAACTACAGCCCAGCGCTGAATTAAGACCTTTGAATCGGCATCAGACTGATGAGGCAGATTTAATGCCTTATAATGTGATTGTTGCTATCGAACAGTTGGCAATCAAAAACCACCTAAGTCCTCTGGAGGTTTATCATGATTTAAAATCAGCGCAACTGACATCTGATATTTTGCTGGTTTCATACATTTCTAAGTTTTTTAAACTCTGGACAAAAAACCAATGGAAAAGAGAGCGAATAGCCCCTTCATTTCACCTGGACGAATTCAATATCGACCCTAAAACCTGGTGCCGGTTTCCTATTCTCTCCGGAGGTTTTTGCCAAGAACTGGAACTATTAGAGAAACTTGTAGCCAATTGAAAAAGTACAAATCAAAATATAAAACCTGATTAGATTATGCTATTGAATTATATCGTATGGGATCCCAACAAAGAGATTTTTAGACTTCCTTTCATCGATCATCCCATTGTTTGGTACGGATTATTATTTGCAATGGGGTTCATTATAGGTCAGCAGATCATGTTCCATATATTCATGGCAGAAAAAAAACCAAAACAGGATGTTGAAACCCTTACACTTTATATGGTCATTGCCACGGTCATTGGAGCACGCCTGGGGCACTGTTTATTTTACGATCCATTAACCTATCTTCAAAATCCATTGGACATTTTAAAAATTTGGGAAGGCGGACTAGCCAGTCATGGGGCAGCCATAGGTATTTTAACAGGTATATATGTGTATTCAAGAAAAAAACCCGGTCAATCCTATCTGTGGGTAGTTGACCGGGTGGTTATAATTGTGGCGCTGGCCGGGGCCTTTATCCGGTTTGGAAATTTTGTAAATTCTGAAATAGTAGGGTTACCTACCAATAGTTCTAATGGCGTGGTGTTTGCCCGAGTGCTTGAGGAGGCCCTTGAAACAGATCAATTTATTAAAAATGCTGAGACAATGAAGGCTTCGGCAAAAATGGACAGTTTGGATATGACAGCACCAGTGCTTCTACGCCTTGAGTTCAATGCAGTTATGGGACAAGAGGAAGTAAATGGATATGTGCAGAACAGATTGCGGAACATACTAAATAACTTGAGTTTAAGGCCCGAACCACATTTTAAAAATTCACCAGAAGAACCTCTTGCTTACCGGCTAGTACCCTCCGCCGGAAAAGGCCTGATGGCTGAAGTGCTTGTAGACAGTATCCCAAGACATCCAGCTCAGTTGTACGAATCCATTTCCAGCTTATTATTATTCTTTTTTCTGTTTTACCTATGGAGCAGGAAGAAAGCGGAAACACCTGAAGGGCTGATTTTCAGTTTGTTTCTTATCATTCTTTTTGGTCTCCGGTTTGTTTATGAGTTTTTCAAAGAGAATCAGGAAGCATTTGAAGATGACATCCCTCTTAATATGGGACAATGGCTAAGCATTCCATTAATTATTGCAGGTATCATTCTTATTTTCAGGGTTTTTAAAAACAAAAAAATCAAGGTACGGGATCATAACCTTGTCCACCCCAGGGGTGGCAGCGAATGAGTCTTTTAATAGCCAACCAGGTCCCCTTAAGCAGTCCATGTTTCAAGATAGCATCCTTTGAGTATTGAGAACACGTAGGGGAAAACCTGCATGATGTGGGGAAAAATGGGGAAATGATACTTTGGTATAATATAATAGGAAAAACAAAAATGTTCCTTACCCATTTCTTCATGATCATAAACATACATAAATTGCGGTTTGGGCTCGATCAACACTCTGAGAATTGTACTATTCCTCTTCGAATAATACTATTAATTAAAGAAATCTCTGGTTTATGTCATATTTGGAAACCATTTCAATTTAAATCAACTTTAAATAAAACTAGCTTTAAAATTATCTTGCTAAGTCATTATATACATTGTACTGTTTGAAGATATCATTGTTGATCCTGATGTGGGGTAGCTTGGGGTTTCTGGAGGCTCAAGATTCTACTAATGGTAATTTATTGGCAAAATCTCCTCCAGTGACTTCAGACACAGACTCTAGTCAATTTCAGGAGGTACAAATCGGCAATGTCTTTATCACAGGCAATCGCAAAACCAAGGAGAAGATTATTCTAAGAGAGTTGACCTTAAAACCAGGCACAGTATTTTCAAGGATCGACCTGCCGCTAATTGTTCAGAAAGACCAAGAAAAACTGATCAACACCAGGCTCTTCCTGGAAGTAGATATTCAACTAATAGAGCGCTCCCAGGAGTTGGTTGACTTGATTATACAAGTAAAAGAACGTTGGTACTTTTTTCCATCACCTATTTTCAAACTTGCTGACCGTAGTTTTAATGAATGGTGGGTCAATCAAGGGCACGATCTTTCCAGAGTTAACTACGGTGTAAGATTGATACAATACAATTTCAGAGGACGCCGCGAAACAGTAAGATTAATTGCTCAATTCGGATTTTCTAAAACCTATGCGCTTAACTATGTGGTTCCTTCATTTGATAAGGCACAGCGCAATGGGTTAATATTTGATATCATCTACAATAACCAAAAGAATCTAGCTTATAAGTCTACTGAAAACAAACAGACATTTCTCGAGTCGGAAGTTTTACTTCAAAAAGCAATGAGAACCAGCTTGACCTGGACCCACAGATATTCATTTTACAACAAACACTTTTTTACTTTTGGGTTTAACCGTACAAGCATACACGATACAGTTGCGCAACTCAACCCGAATTACTTTCTGGATGGACAAACCTTACAACGATACTTCACTCTTAGTTATCTTTTTACCAGGGACCTGCGTGACTATGTAGCTTATCCCCTTAAGGGTTACTTGCTTTCACTAAAGGTTGAGAAAAACGGATTGGGTATTTATGATGATTTGAACCGTTTTAGTATGCGTGCCAGCTACGCCCAACACTTCCCTTTAAAGAAAAACTTTTTCTTAAGCAGTCGACTTACAGGAGTGGCCAGCTTTCCCAAACAACAGGCTTACCACAATACAGAGGCCATAGGATACCGGCCAGATGAGATAAGAGGATACGATCTCTATGTGGTAGAAGGACAAAATTATGTAATCCACAAAATTACCTTTAAAAAGCTACTGTTCTCAAAAAAACAACATGTGGAAAGTGTTCCAATTCCACAATTCCAAACAATACCCATTGCGGTTTACCTGAAGACATTCTTTGATTCAGGATATGTGAACAATGAATTTACTGACCCAGAAAACAGGGCGTTGTCTAACAAATTCCTGTTTGCAGGAGGCATTGGCCTAGACATTGTTACCTACTATGATATGGTACTTAGGTTGGAGTACTCCATTAACGATCGTGCCGATACTGGGTTCTTTATTAACGTAAGGGCAGATATCTAACCTAGGCAATACAATATTTTCGGGACATCAAGCAAAAATTCCCTAAAATTTAGGGTTACTTCCGTTGATTAAATCGTATATTATAATAGCTGACGAATACTTGTGATTCTACGTCTAAGTTAAAACTAAGTAGGATATTGGAAATGTCCAATTATGTTAAGGTGTCACTCCTTCCGGTCAACGACGGATCAAGTCTTTCTGATTAAAGATTGAATTTATGGTATTGTTTGAGATACATGATATGGCGTATATTTGCATTCTTTTTTTTAAGAAAGATTTGAAATGAAAAGGAGTACCGGTTTAAGTTCCAGGATGTCCAGTTATAGCTATCCTGCCAAGAAGAATGCCTGGAAATGGACCCCGGCGAAAATTGCCGCGTTTTCAATGTTCGGGTTTATGATGGTGGCAATTATATATTTCGAGTCTAACTCCAGTAGAAGCTCCTTCGAAACACCTGCTTCAGTGATTAATGAGCCATCTTTTTCTGCTGAAACACCCGATTTCGATAAAGAATACCAGGAATTTTTAAAACGAGGGAAAAAAATTGTTACTGAGGAGACCATTGACAGTTTAAAACAACTACAGTCCAGTGCCCAGACTGTACCTCCGGCTAGTAAAGCACCCACCTTGAATACCCGGCCCTCAAATAACCAATCTGCCTCCACAACAAAATCCACGGCGCCTGTGCAGGCCCCAGCACGAACACCTGAAATAGTGGTAGAAAATAAACTAGAACAGGTTGAACTCAGGCCACCAGTAAACAACTCTTCACCTCCTTCAAGTTTAAATAAAATCACATTAGGTACCCTCGAAGAGGTTAGCCCGACAAATACAGATTTTAACTTTTCAACTAAGTCGGAGGTTGAATCCGAAGTTCTTGAGGATAAAACCATAACCGAGGAGTTTTATATTGAAGAGACCATCACCGGAACAATCGCCGCTGCATCTGACGGTTCTGCCATCCAAGGTGCAACCGTCACGGTTAAGGACACTAATAGAAGCGCTGTTTCTGATTCTAATGGTCAATATTCTATTGTCGTTCCCGGAGATCCACAGCATCGAACCCTTCAATACTCGTATGGTGGCAACATCACGGAAAGGGATGTTTCACCAGGTGCAAATGTTATAAACATTCGGTTCTAGACCACCTTTCTTCAAAATAATATAGTCAGTTTCATAATTTAGCACTGATCGCCCTCAAATTTGGGTCATGATTAGGTGTTTGATCCTGGCTTGTGTTTGGATATTTTCATTTGGTCTGACCGCCCAGAGTCCTGAGGTTGATCAGATCTCAGTTGGAGCTGGCCCTTTTATTTCAACTGAACAATCTCAATGGGCTCTATTTCGTAACGTGGCTGGACTGGCGGAGTCCGACTCCTGGAGCATAGTATTGGTTTACCACTATCCTTACAATCTTAGAGAACTTCAGTCATTGGCTTGGGGTGTCATAATTCCATCGAAATTCAAAGTCGGTATAACCATATTTCAGTCAGGGGGTAACCTGTTCCGTAACCAACAAATAGCTTTAAATGCTTCTAAAAAAATTGGCGGACTTAATTTGGGTATTAGAGTAAAGTATTGGAGGTTGACATTTGCCGGTCAGGATCATCTTACGGCCTTGAGTGTGGCTCTAGGAATGCAGCTCCAATTATCTGAGCAACTGGTCGCCGGGGCATTCATAAGCAATGTAACTCAAAATAGAATTGGGCAAGAGGAATTTTTACCAACAGTATGGTTCACTGGGATCAGCTATAACCCCTCCCCCAAATTACTGCTTGCGCTGGAGATAGGGCACGAATTAGGCCATACCTGGGAATACAAACTGGGGTTTGATTACAAATTAAAAGAAAAGATTTCGGTTCGCAGTGGGTTCAACTCATCAAACGGACAAGGCCATTTCGGGCTGGGGTTTCATACCAAGAAGTTTCAACTAGATTATGCTATTGGTATTCACCTTTCTCTGGGAATTTCTCACCAAGCTGGGTTGTGTTATTCATGGTCTTAAGTTTGAGTAAAAAAATTATAGCACTGATTTTCCTGACTATTACCATAAAGAGTCAAGATAATCTCCTGTTGGAGGAACTAATGGAACAAGCAACAGATGATCTACAGGAATCCAACCTCGGAACAATCAATCAGTCCTTGTTAGAAGATGTAAAAGCCATAAATCTTAATAAGGCTAGCAACGCGCAATTAAATGCCATTCCCTGGTTAATTCCTGTTCAAATATATAGTCTTCAACAGTATATAAAACTGCATGGCCCTTTGGTTAGTATATATGAACTACAGGCTGTCCCAGGCTGGGATTTGGCTACAATTCGTCTGATTGAGCCTCTTGTTCGGGTAACTGAAATCAGCCACTACCACGATCCGCGGAATAGGCTGGAAAAGATACGCCAAGACGGTGGTATAGAAATTATTCTAAGACTAAAACGGCGACTGGAACTGTCCCGGGGCTATCAACTAACTGGTAGTCAAGCCTACATTGGTTCACCAAATTACCTACTCAGTCGAATTCGGTATCGAAAGAAGGGGGACTTGAGTTTTGGAATAACTGCGGAAAAAGACCCTGGAGAAAGATTATTATGGGATCCTTCAAAAAGACAATTTGGGCCAGATTTTATATCAATGCATCTCTTAGTCGAAAATAAGAAAATATTAAAACGTCTGATACTAGGTGATTTCCAAGCGCTTTGGGACCAGGGACTAGTAGTTGGCAGCGGATTGAGCTTAGGAAAACAAGTGATTACCAGTCCAAGAAAAGTTCATAGAGGGCTGCTCCCTCACACCGGCACCATGGAGAACGGGTTTTTTCGCGGAATCGGCATGGAAATACAAATTGGAACCACCACAATTAGCTCCTTCTATTCCCGTCGCCTGCTTGATGTTCAAATACTGGCAGAAGATACGGTGGTAGGTCTTCCCAGAAGAGTATCTTCAATTATTGAGAGTGGCCTTCATAGAACCTCCAAAGAGATCGACAGAAGGCAACAAATGCCTGAACAGGTACTTGGGGTTCATATCCGCCAGTCTTATAGCAGAGGCCTGACCTATAGCATTTCAGGTGTCTATCGTGACTTGAAATGGCCGTTAATACCCCGGGTAAATCGATACAACACCTTTCATTTTAGGGGAAATCACAATTACAACATCAGTGGCAGTATGGAATACATATGGAAAAATATAAGCGCCTTCGGTCAGCTTGCGCTTAGTGCCAGTAGAGGATGGGGAGGTGTAATAGGGTTGATAACCAGCCTTTCACCTAAAGTTTCGATGACACTTCATTTTAGAAATTTTGAAAGAAACTTCCATGGGATATCGAGTGGGGCATTTAGCAAAAGGTCTGGAAACATCAATGAGCAGGGAATATATTGGGGCTTTCAGGTAACGCCAAGTAGTCACTGGATCGCCGGAGTATCTGCCAATTTGTACAAGTTCCCCGGCTTGACCAGCCAAGCTGATGGAACCGCTCATGGTATCGAGCAAATCGTTCAATGCCAATATGTTGCAGATAAAACATCATACGTTAAATTATTCTGGCGAGTCCGAACACAGCTAGTAAATGAAAAACCGCCTCAATCCAAGTCAACCCGAGATCTTATTGAAGAAACCAAGCATACAATCGGTATAAGCGCTAATTGGCAGGGTAAAAGCAATATTACCGTTCAAACCCGTATACTTTACAGCCAGGTTTTACTAAATGCTATCAAAACTCAAGGAATGTTGGCAAGTAATCGGGTAAGTTATGGTTTGAATTTTATAAAATTTACTTTAAGTATGGCAATTTTTAATACCGATAACTTTGATAACCGACAATACATCTATGAAAGAGATCTACCATATAGTTTGTCAATCCCTTTTTTTGATGGGATCGGCACCCGATGGTATTGCCTGACACGCTTTAAAATCTCTAAACAAGTTGATTTTTGGCTACGGATCGCCCAAACAACATATCGCAATCGGAATCATATTGGGAATGGATCAGATACTATTGATGGATCAAAAAGGACAGATTTAAGCTTTCAAATTCGCTATAAATTGTAGTTTGCCGATAGACAATTGCATCTTTCAAATAGCCACTAGTACACTTAATTAACCCTGCCTGGAAAACCTTACATGTGAGAGAAAGCTCCAGAAATGAGATAGTTTATTGCTTATTATTTTGAGATATTCGTTATGGTTTAACAAATACTAAGGCTATGTTAGGAGTATTTTTAGGTTTATTTATCGGTTGTTCACTAGTGACTATTGGAATAGTATATGTGATATCTAGATATGTAGATCAACTATTTGATCGTCTCTAGTTATGTTAAACAGGTGTATGAATGCAATTAAAAGCCCTGCAGCTAATACTGCAGGGCTTTTTAATACCAGACCTTACCACCAATCCGGTGGTAATCGATAAAAACCTCAACTCCTTGGATGGAACTCAGTGATAACCTGGCGCAAGTAATCCCGGTCCAGGTGTGTATAGATCTCAGTGGTGGTAATAGATTCATGCCCGAGCATTTGTTGAACAGCTCTCAGGTCAGCTCCTCCCTCCAATAGATGAGTGGCAAAACTATGCCGAAAGGTGTGTGGGCTGACAGTTTTTTTTATTCCTGCACTGGCTACAAGTTCCTTGACAATATTAAAGACAGAAATCCGTGATAAGGTAGTGCCCCTTCTATTCAAAAATACCACTTTATCATGCCCTGGTTTTATAGAAATATGTATTCGAACCTGCTTTATGTAGATATCGAGGTACTTAAGCGCCGAGTTCCCAATAGGGACAAGTCGCTGTTTGTTGCCCTTCCCAAGGACCTGAAGAAAACCAATATCTGTGTGGATATCGGTAGTTTTTAAAAATAACAATTCACTTACCCTTAACCCTGAACTGTACAGGGTCTCTATAATGGCCCTGTCTCTGGTGCCTTTCGCCGTAGAGTGGTCAATGGATTTGAGCAACAAATCAATTTCTAAAACACTCAGAGTATCCGGGAGTTTGCGTCCCAGCTTTGGGCTCTCTAAAAGTGTTGATGGATCCTGTTCAATCAGGTCTTCAAAAAGCAAGAACCGATAAAAAGACTTGATACCTGAAATAATTCGCGCCTGGGACCTGGAAGCAATACCCGTCTCGCCTAAATATTCCAAAAAATTTTGTAGATCAGTATTGGTGACATTCAACGGCAAACTTCCATTATTGTAGACCGCCAGGTACTTAGCCAGTTTATTTATATCACTAATATATGCACTTACTGAGTGGGTCGACATAGATTGCTCCAGTTGCAAAAAGTGTTTGAATTGCTCTATAGCTTCCGTCCAAGTCATCACTGCCGTGTATAAAGATAAAAATTAAGGTATCTAAATATGATTTATTTATATTTATCTCCATGAAAATTATAGTGATCAACGGTCCAAACCTCAATCTTCTTGGAATTAGAGAAAAATCGGTTTATGGTGAGCAATCTTTCCAAGACTATTTTGAACAGCTTTGTAAAGAGTTTCCTGTGGTAGAGCTAAGCTATTATCAATCCAATGTGGAGGGTGAGTTAATCAATAAACTTCATCAAATAGGATTTGATCACCAAGGGATTATTTTAAATGCTGGAGGTTACACACATACTTCTGTAGCACTTTCTGATGCCATCGCTGCCATTAAAACTCCGGTTGTGGAGGTGCATATTTCTAATGTACATGCTCGTGAAAAATATCGTCATGAAAGTCTTATCAGTAAAAACTGCGTGGGTGTAATTGCAGGATTTGGATTAGAAAGTTATAAACTAGCCATACGTTATCTAACAGGGTCCAAAAACATTTAAGAGCAATCTACTTGAATATGATTACCATTTACACGGATGGAGCCTGTAGCGGGAATCCCGGACCAGGAGGTTATGGAACTATCTTGTTGTACAAGAACTACAAAAAAGAGCTATCTCAAGGATACCGGAAAACCACCAACAACAGAATGGAACTACTGGCCGTTATAAAGGGTTTAGAAGCCCTCAAAGGAACGGGACATCAAGTAACAGTGTATTCGGACTCAAAATATGTGGTTGATGCTGTTGAAAAAGGCTGGATTTGGAATTGGCAAACTAAAGAGTTTAAGGGGAAAAAGAACGTGGATCTTTGGAAACTGTTCATCCCGTTATATAAAAAACACCAGGTCAAATTTAAATGGGTGAAAGGCCACGTCGGCAACCCCTTAAACGAAAGATGTGACGAACTAGCAGTCAATGCTTCCCAGAGCCAAGTATTATTAATTGACCATGGCTTTGAGTCTGAATCTTAACCTGACTATTCTATGAAATTTACTCCCAGGATCTTTAACTCTTTGATTATAGGCTGATAATACCTTGGAGTTAATGGTACTACCACACCGGTATCATTTACAGCCCCTGTTAGAATCAATTTTGCTGCTATTGCCAAGGGCCATCCCACGGTTTTTGACATGGCGGTATGTTGTGTATCATCTCCCAAGACCACCATTGAGGTCTTAAATTTCTTGTAGTGGTTATCAATTGAAACATATCTTAGGTTATGTTGCATAACTATCATATCTCGATCTTTTGGCTCTAATTTCCATTTTTGTTCAAGTATTTTCTGAAGTACCTCCGCAGGGCTGGCTTTTTCCATTGCTATTGTCTTTTCTTCAAAAATCCCCAACCAGATCAGTTTCTGCATGATCTCTCCTTGAGGATCAAGATTTAAATATTCACACAATTTGTCTTCGGCGGACTTTGTTGGATGGAAATACAAAAACGTATTAACGAAATCCCTATAAGTAAATTCATTTAACCCCTCCAGGGTGTAAGAATCATCAGTTAACCCAAGCTGCACCAGAACATTCCAAGCTTCACAAAATCCTGGGCGCCGTAAAGTACTGCGTATCATGGTTTTCACATTTTGTAATCCATAGAGTTCACGATACTTTAAGGAGTCCCGGTTTGCATATCCTTCAAATTCTCCATATCCCGCTATATGTACAGATTCCAACCTGGTAAATAACCGATGATAAGGAATATATTTGTAACGGCCATTTCGTATAAATTGAGCAGTTTCCTTTCCTGCCAGAACCACATTTCTCGGATTCCAGGTAAATTTGTAGTGCCACGGATTATTGTCTGATTCAGGCGAGATAAGCCCTCCAGTATAAGAGATGAAAGTATCAACTCTACCTCCTTTTTCTTCACGGATCTTGTCCAAAGCAGCCATTGCGGTCATATGATCAATCCCTGGATCCAACCCACACTCATTGAGTAGTAATACACCATTTAGTTTTGCCTGATGGTCCAGTGCCTTCATTTCGTCAGATACATAAGAAGCAGTTAACAAGTGCTTCTTAAACTTTAAGCAGGACTTTGCTGCCTGGGCATGAAATCGAACTGGAAGTAAAGAAATAACCAGATCAGCCGCCGCTATTTCTTGCTCACGTTGCTCGGTGTTTTGAACATCGAATTCACCGGCCGAAGTATTGGAATAACCTTCAATCTTTTGGAGCGCCTGTTGTAAAGAAATATCAACAACGCGAACCTCCCAATTCATTTCACTTGCCCGGTTGACCAAATAGTTTATCAGGGAAGGTACGGTACGACCTGCCCCAAGTATCAATATTCTTTTCATATTCTTGCAGTTGGCTATTAAGAAAGATTTTCAAGATACCAAATCACCAGCGATATTAGTTAATGCGTGTTTTCTTAACAAATATTTGGTGTTTGTCAAAAAATTAAACTTATACTATATTACAGTACCTTAACCACAGTAATGTCCAAAAAAATAAGGATTGATGTGGGCTAATCTGAAGATGAAATTCAACTTGAATCACATATTAGATCCTGCTGATATTTTATTGATCTATGAAGGAAAGTTCAACTCACAAACAGCTAAATCGGTACTTCTGCTGGCCGAGCGGAATATCGATTCTATCGCTGAAGATCCAGGCATAAAAAGAAAGGTTTTCAACATATTGGTGGAATGTCTTCAAAACGTAGTAAAACATGGTGAAGCCTTGGAGAATCCAGAGTCAGGGGGAACCGTACCCATATTGATGATTGGACGTGAACAGGATCATTACATAATAGTCGCAGGCAATGCCATGTTTACTAAAAATGTTGATGGTTTGAAATCCAAGATTGACGAAATCAATAAACTTGATAAAAACGGCCAAAAACAATTGTATAAGCAGATCATGCGAAATAAACCCATGACGGAAAAAGGCGGGGCCGGATTGGGTCTAGTGGATATGGCACGCAAATCCGGAGAAAAACTATCTTATCATTTCAGAAATATGGACCGTGAACTCTCTTTTTTCTCTATCAAAACTACTATTCCCAGGCAAATCAAGAAATAAAACACCTTAGTAAGGTATGTCAGTGATTATGATTTGTAATCCATTGGCTAGAATCTATTTTTGTATTCGGTAAACTCAATTGACAGATGTTTTGAATATGTTTAAGGATCAAATTACTCTAGTGTTATTATGCCTTTTGCTGACATTGAGTGTGAAAGTTGTAGGCCAATGCAACTCGGAAGCCAGCGATGCACAGTGTGTTGAGAAAATCACTGCTTCAAACACATTTGTAAAAAGTTACAAGTTAGATGGCGCGAGGACTGGTGACGTTGAATTCTCATCAGTACTGGTCAAAGACACCAGGTACTATCTCAATCTATGTGAAGCTGGTGAAGTATCGAATAACGTAGTTATCAATGTTTATGATACGCAACGTAAACTCATTACTTCCAATGAAAATGACCACTCCATACTCCCCGAATTATCCTTCAATTGTGACAAGACAGGGGTTTACTATTTTGTATTTAAGAAGAGCTCAGCTTCAATAAACTGTGGCATGGGAGCCCTTAGCTTTCGCAGGTAACCCTACCGGATAGTGCCCCCTCAATTGTAGTGAGATATTGTTATCTTTCCCACTGTGGATCATGAAGTAAAATTTAACTACAGTGCCAGATATTGTAAACTTGGTACCATCAACCACCAAACCAAAGTATTATGGTTTGTTCTGCATGGCTATGGCCAGCTAGCTCAGTATTTTATTGAAAAATTCCAGGTGTTAAACAATATGGGCCATTGTGTAATTGCACCTGAAGGTCTAAATAGATTTTATCTCAAAGGATTCAGTGGTCGCGTGGGTGCTACTTGGATGACCAGAGAAGGCAGATTAAAGGATATTGACAACTACATTAACTATTTAAGTTCAGTATACCTGTTTGAAGTCCCATCTGACCCTGCTTTTAAGATTAATATTCTGGGTTTCTCACAAGGTGCAGCTACAGCTAGTCGTTGGGTCACACAAAGTACCCTACATTTTGATTCGCTTATATTATGGGCCGGCATTTTTCCACCAGATATGAACATAGTAATATCCAAAAAAAGACTCTATAGGAAAAATGTATTATGGGTATTTGGCTCCAATGACCCATTTGTTTCTAATGAGAAACTAAGTGTGCAAAAAGAGCTGGCGGCTGGATTGGGCTTATCACCGAAAATCATTACTTACCGCGGGGATCATGATATAGACTCCAAAGTTTTAGCAAAGATTGCCCATCAATAATGTGATGTGGATTGTTTATCTGCCTCCTTCAAAATAAAGGAACAAAGACACCGAGTTTGATGTCAGCCGATTGATGCCTTTGCTATAAAAGTTGGTTTCAGTTGAAATATTGTTCACTATACCTCTGGAAAAACGCAACTCTGGGGAGAATTTGAAAAATGGGTAGTAAATGTCCAGGCCAAATCCAAACTCAATTGAAAGGTCATAATCCTTGATGGCCAATCGATCTTCCTCTTTATTGAAATCTTTTTTACCTCCTACTCTTACCGATGGATTGATGCCACCTATCAGGTACATGCGGTAATTACCTCGACGCACCGATTTATATTTTAGCAGTATTGGAAAGTCCATGGTTACTGCTTCTATAATCTGAGTCTCCTTATGACCGTTGAAGGTATATTCTATCTTTCGTTCATTTATTCCGAATTTTGGCAACAATCTAAGATTTAGGAATTCTGTCAATCTAAAGTTTACCACGAATCCGATGTTTACCGGGCCATAAGTAACCGAGGGGTTAATAGATATTACCGAGTCCATCTCAGGCATAACGAACAATTCAGAGTACTTCAATCTGTATTGAAAGGCCTCAATACCCAAATAGAATCCATAGTGTAGCCATTTGCTGTCGTAGTTAGGCAAGTTTATACTTCGATCCCTTTGACTGAAAGCCTGAAGACTCAGTCCTAGCATTGCAAGTACTAAGACTATTTTTTTGCCATATAAATGGAGCTTACTCCAAATGTGACTTTTTTGCATATACAATTTTTAAACCCAACCGCTTTCAACTTATCGATAAAGCCTTGACCACTTGGAAACTGTTCCACGGATTCCGGTAAATACCGGTATGCCGATTTATCCTTAGAGACCATTCTGCCAATCCTTGGCAACACATTTTTGAAATACCATCCATAAATTTGTTTGAAAGGGAATTCTTGTGGTTTTGAGAACTCCAGAATAACCGCATTCCCATTTGGTTTCAAAACTCTGTACATCTCTGTCAATCCACGATTCAAGTCCTCAAAGTTGCGTACACCAAATGAAACGATCACTGCATCAAAATTATTGTCATTAAATTCCAGGTTTTCTGAATCTCCTAATTGAAGATTTATGCTTTCCTGAAGCCCTTTTTTGGAAATTTTTTGACGCCCAATCTCTAACATCCCCTCGGAAATATCAACACCAACAATCTTTTCCGGATTTAGACTCATTGCCTGTATTGCAAAATCACCGGTACCGGTTGCGATGTCCAAAATGTGCTTGGGAGATTGTGGTTCCAGTAGTTTAATGGCTTTCTTTCTCCAAGAAATATCAATTCCAAGGCTGAGAAAATGGTTTAAAAAATCGTAACGCTTACTGATCCTGTTGAACATTTGCGCTACCTGTTCCTTTTTACTACCCGCCTGCTGTTTGTATGGGACTACCGTCATCCAGAGATAAAATTACACGGTTTTCAAAAAATGTTAGGGTATTTTGGCAAAAGAAGTGCTTCCAAGCCGCTTTATCGTCTCAATATTCTAAATTCCACTCTACGGTTCAATTCACGACCCTCTATTTCGTCGTCATTACTGGCTATCGGCCTGGTCTTTCCGTATCCTTTTGTTTCTAACCTGGTGGGGGCAATACCCTTATTAATTAAAAAGTCCACCACTGAGCTAGCTCGTTTTAAAGAAAGTTGATTATTGTACTGGTCAGATCCAATAAAATCCGTATGGCCAGCAATCTCTACTCTCATATTAGGGCTTTCAAGTAACATTCGCTCGAGTTTATTCAACTCAGTAAATGATTCCTGTTTGAGGGTATACTTGTCGAAATCAAAATAAATATTTCTTAGTATTGACGATAAACCCACCCTCAATTTGTTTAGTTCAAATGTTCGGGGGATCAATTGTGTTTCTTTTGTGGAAGCAGGAAGGGTAATAGTAATATTTTTGAATAAATAGCCTTCTTTCTCAATAGAAAGCAAATAATCTGCTTTTTCAAAGTGCACTACCTTTACATTGTATTTTCCAGTAGACAATTTTGCGACATTGAAGACTACATTATCGTTAATCCGGTGTAACCGGAGGGTAGCATTCAGCGGTGTGTCGTCATCGTAGTCATTGACATTAATGGCCAAGTTAACAGCCTTTAGTCCTCCCTGGCTGTCCAGATTTTTCCGAAGGTAGTTTCTCGGGCCTAAGCGTTCCCGGGTATCAATGTCGATATATGGTACAGATACCATGTATATGTCGGTGTATCCCATTCCATTTTCCCTTACAGAGGCGAAATAACCCCGCTTCCCATCTTTGGTTCCAGTAAAATAGATGTCGTCATCAGGGGTATTAATAGGGTAACCTAGATTTACTATATTGGTCCATTCTCTGGTGGTGCTGTCATATTCAGCTTTAAAAATATCATATCCACCCATGCCCATTCCTCCACGACTACTGAAATAGAGTGTTCTCCCATCATAATCAATAAATGGGCTGTCCTCATCATATTCTGTATTAATAGAAGCACCCAGATTAACCGCAGGTCCCCACCTGCCCTGCTGGTCTTTTAAACTGTAATATAAGTCCAACTCACCTTGACCGCCGGGACGATCGCTAGAATAAAACACTATATCTCCATCGGTCGATATCGACAATGATTTCTCACTGAATTCCGAATTGATATTTTCCCCTACAGATTTTGGTGTGGACCACACACTGTCGGCCCTTAATTCGGACACATAGATATCACTGGTACCATCTTCTATGTCTTTATAGAGATATAGTTCTTTCCCGTCAGCAGACAAGGCAATATTACTATCGTGAAACAAAGTATTAATTACCTCTCCAATATTACTTGCCTCACTCCAGGTTGAATCTTTCTTGGTAGCAATGAATATGTCTTCAAAAGGGAAATTATCGGTGTGGACATCAGGATTAAGGTTGCCTTTTTTTCTTCGAGTGGTGAAGATGAGCATGGATTCATTCTCATTGACTACAGGAGCAAAATCATGCCACTCAGAATTCACTTTGCTCCCGACATTTACTATAGAATACCCTTCAGGATATGTTATGAACTGGATCCCATTCTCACACTCATAAATTCTTCGATCTACCATTTTAATTGAAATACGATCAACTCCAACATACTCGGAATTATTTTGAGCCTTATGGCGATAGAGGTTGTAATACTCACTTGCTTGTTCAAAATTTAGACCAAGCTGATAGCCCTGGCCGATTAGGTACAAGATATCAAACCGATAATCTGGATCCAATTCGTATACTTTTAAAAAATACCCCGTGGCCCGGTCTTTATTGGTGGTTTCCAGGTGTACCTTACCAGCCATGTAATTGGCCTTGACATTTGTGGGGTCTAGTTCCGCTGCTTGTACATAGTAGTTCTTAGCCTCCTCAAAGGCTCTTTGATTAAAGTAGATCTCATCTCCGATTTCCAGATAGTCGGCAGCCGTCTGCTTACCATCCTGACTGTAAATACTAGTCGATGAGACAATTAGACAAATTGTATAATACGTTAGATAACAAAACCTGCTTAACATGCTGTGATTCATTTGAGTCAGACAGCCCAATATTAGTCGAATATGCCAATATAAACTAGTTTTCAATCATTTCAAAACCGGTTTTTTATTTTGACATAGGGTAACATACATCATCTTATGGGTCAATCCAAATTGGATTTAAACCAGAAGCTTACTTTTATATACCAACTATTTTTGGTTCATTTGGTATAATTGAAATT
>CAZAWQ010000549.1:0-2087 GCA_964488585.1 uncultured Roseivirgaceae bacterium | reverse complement strand
GAGTTACTTAAATTCAAAATTCCAGTTATTTGCATATATCCTGGCCTTGTAAGAACGGAGGCAGTTTTAAAAGCTAAAGATCATTTTGACCTAACTAACTCAGAATCGCCAGAGTTTATTGGAATGGTTATATCAAAGCTTGCCTCTGACCCCAATGCTATGGGAAAAACAGGCAAAATTCTAATAGCTGCTAAAATAGCTATCGAGTATAGTATAAAAGATATTGATGGGAGACAGCCAAAACCACTGTCGCTAAATGACTTATAGACCACAAAGTTACTTCGCTCAACAGGCCCTATAAAAAATGTCGCTAAGGCGCCACTTTTCATAGCATTGGCGTTGGGCACCATTCGAAATATTAGAATCACTTTTAAGACTCCACAAAAGAATAAAAGAATTGGATTCGATGAATATGGACGAACACCTTTACACTATGCCGTTTCGAACGGTGAGATTGATGCGGTAAAGGATCTTATAAAACCTGGAATTGATATAAGTTCTGCTGATGCCCAACATTGTTCATACGCCATAGCTCATGTAATATTAGCTTGCTTTTGTGGTGTGTGGATATTTAATTAGGTTTTTGAAAACTTTATGCAGCTAACGCTACGGCGCATGCACTAGACGTTGGTAGTCATTGACTAGACTATGAAGAAAGTCCTTGAAACATTAAGGCTAAAGTGGGCTGAATATCTGCTTGAGATTATAGTGATACCCATCTACGGAACAACCATTCGGGGGTATCACTTATACGAGTTGTACGACTTTGAGAAGAGGTTCGTGGTAAGTCTTAGGGAATAGTTTTGGGCGGTTTTGTCGACGTGATATAGTTGAATATAACTAATGGAGGTTGTTCAGGATTTATTATTTTTTAATGTCTCTTGTATAAATTCATCATTTCTTCATCCTTGAAAAGTAACTTTTCCAATAAATCATTTAGGTAGATTCCAACGTTTTTACCATAATTGTCTTTCTCTGCCAGTTCCCTAATCTTGATAAAATTATGGCGTCGAATTTTCATTACTACTGGTTTACCACTTTTAGGAGATTTACTCAATTCGCTTCTGGCTTTTTTTAATGGGTCATCCATAGTCGTAACTAATTAGTATACTTACAAGTATACTAAAAAGTTTACTATATATGAGTAAATTCAATATCATCTTGCGTGGTATAAAGAAAAATTGCCCTTCAGATGTGGGTGTATTTACTGTATATAAACCCCCTGGGGGTGTTCGAAAAGGAAAACGAATTATATAGAAGGGGTTGGGGTGAATAAAATAATACCAGGACAAGTTGGCTGATTATACTCAAAAGCTGGACAACAAGGAAAGTGTTTAATTGGAAAACCCTAGACCATATTAATCGAATTCAATCGTCGCGTAGGTTCCATCTTTCCCTATATCATCACTCCATGTGGCATTCGCCCCAACAGATCCAATTAGGTTAATTTTATTTGCATTCGGAGCAAAATCACTTTTTTTAGCCGCCAAGTAATAAGCATCATTCTCAACATCCAGATAAAACCTTAAGTTACCTTGCTTTATATTAATCCAATCTCTATTACGTATTCCGGTTGAGTCAGTAATTCCATTGTATCCAAAGTACTTTTCTCCATCTAGCTTGGGTCCATAGGATAGCATAACATCCACGTTAAACGCTTTGTTCGTTCCATACCAACTCGTGCCATTGTCTTGATTGGCATCGGTATCCAAGGCGAGACTAATTGCGGGGGCATCAGTATTAAAACCTTCAAACAGTTCAAATTTAAAATACAGCGTATCAGTGCTTTGATCAAAATAATAGTACAGTGCTTTTCCATCTGCATCAGATCCGGACGACGCGTCACCGCTAATGTCATTGGACAATAAGGTCCAGGGGAATGTTTGGATCTTATTGGATACTTCATGGATAGGTACTTCAGGTAGCTTCGAGCAGCTTAATGAAATGAGTAATAAAAAATACCAATAGATAGACAGCTTTTTCATTTCTTGAAAGTCATTTAAATTTGACACGATGAAAATTTAAAGCAAATTACAAAACAATTTACATCAAATTACAAAACGAATAATTTAACCCCTAGTTAGTTT
>CAZAWQ010000548.1:0-14990 GCA_964488585.1 uncultured Roseivirgaceae bacterium | reverse complement strand
ACAATGTTGAGATAATGGAGAATAGAAAACCTTTGTTGGTTACTTCTTGTTGGTAGCAGCTCATATGTGGATTGACTTTAATTTTTAATTTTTAATTATTGAATACCCTATTTAATTTAAATATTTCCATAGCTACTGATCGATTAACAAGATCACTTATTCAGCAGAATTACCC
The DNA here is from genome assembly GCA_964488585.1 of uncultured Roseivirgaceae bacterium. GTDB lineage: Bacteria > Bacteroidota > Bacteroidia > Cytophagales > Cyclobacteriaceae > SZUA-3. Next base: position 14,815 of record CAZAWQ010000548.1, on the reverse strand, counting down.
CAACATCTTGCACATAAAGTTCCCATTCGGATAACAACTCTTGATATTTATCAGGGTATTCAAGGGCCAAATCATTCAGCTCTGTAGGGTCTTCCTCCAAATTGAAAAGTTCAAATTTTCCTTTTCCAAAAGGAGCCTCCACTTTGGTGATCTTCCAGTTTTCCTGTCTGAGCGCACACCTGCCAAATAATTCCCATCCCATTATATAATCTTCATTATGCACGTTAGCTTGCTCATTGCGCAATAAAGGAAGTAAGGAACTACCCCTGTAAGGGGTTAACGGGTGACCTTGGTATGAAGATGGATAGGCACCCCCCGATATTTCCAAAAATGTTGGGGCCATGTCCATCACCGTAGTAAAAGCTCCCAAATGCCCCCTCCCTAGTTGCTGCTGAGGCATTTTTATAATCAAGGGAGTGTGAATTCCACCCTCGGTAGCATAACCTTTGTACAATCGATACCCAGCGCTTGAAGCATGTGCCCATGGAGGCCCATACCCCACAAATGAGTTGGCAGTGCCCATAGCATCATACTGATCGAGTCCATCTGGAGTCATATTTGCATCAAGTACTGCCGCCCCGTTATCTGAAAAAAAGACGAAATATGTATTGTCATATTCGTCAATCTGCTTCAGGTATTCGATCAACCGCCCAATATTATAGTCCAGATTATCCACCATTCCGGCATAAATTTCCATTTTATGCGCTTCTATCCTCTGCTGCTCTTTATTAAGTGATTCCCAGGGAAGCAATGGCTCATCTGTAATGTTGTATAGGGCCCCTTTTTGATCAGGTAGTATTGGTAATTTAGCCTTGTTTGGTATTATACCTTTTTCTTTTAACCCCTGAAAACGACGGGATCGCAAACTATCGTATCCAATATCATAGACTCCTCGATATTTTTCGATATGCTCTTTTGGAGCCTGTAATGGCCAATGGGGGGATGTGTAAGCCGCATAAAGAAAAAAGGGTTGGTTATCATCACGGTCTTTCTCAATGAACTGGATTAACTTATCAGTATAGAAATTCGTCGAATATTGCCCATCGGGATAATCCGTATAATGGTCATCTTCCCAAAATCGGTTTTCAGGATAGGGAATGAAATGATTGGTATAAGCATCAAGTAAAGTATAAGACCTCTCAAACCCCTTGGCCCTGGGGCTTTGATCAGGAGTCAAACCCAGGTGCCATTTACCGGATATGTAGGTGTGGTATCCCTGATCTTTTAACAGTTGTGCCACGGATACCACTCGATCATTCAGATATCCCTCGTATCCAGGTTTACCGACTTGTTCATTTATTTGAGTTACTCGTTCCGCCATATTACCCAGTCCGGCAATATGATTGTCAGTTCCGGACAGGAGCATGGCTCTGGTAGGTGAACAAGTAGCGGCCGTATAGAAATTGGTTAGGATTTGTCCTTGTCTGGCAAGTGCATCTATATTTGGCGTGGCAATCTCACTCCCAAAACAGCCCAGGTCCGAAAAACCAAGATCATCAGCCACAATTAAAACGATATTAGGTCTATCCTTACTGCCCGTTGTTTGCTCACTTTTACAGGAACCACAAAAAAATAACAGCATGACGATCATGGTAGTTATTGGCTGTGGAGAATGAGGCATATTATTACGGTGATGGAATTTCAAATTACGAAAATAAATACCGAAAGACGTCATTCCAAATTCACAATAGATATTTTTTTGTTAGCTTCAAAAGCTCAGGAAATAACAATGAATAATTTGTGGCCATCTCAACTAATTTAAAAACATATCTGCTGGTAGTTTGGGGGACCATTTTGATATTTATAGGAGAACCATGTTTCGCACAGGAATTAGAGCCCAGGGCCTTAACCAACTTGCCGGTGGGAATGAATTTTGCTATTGTAGGATATGGGTTTGCACACGGCAATATACTCTTCGACCCAGGCCTTCCATTGGAAGATGCTACGGCTGATTTTCATTCGATAATTGGAGCATATGCCCGGGCGATCAATTTTTTTGGACTTTCCGGAAAAGTGGATGTAATAGTACCCTATGGAATAGGGAAATGGAGCGGAGTGTTTACCGGGATTGACACGTCTACAACCAGGTCCGGTTTTGGTGATATTCGATTCCGAATCTCTGTTAATTTTCTGGGGGCACCGGCATTAAAAGCGAAAGATTTTGCTGAGTACAGACCTGATAAAATATCTGGGTTCAGTTTGCAGATTATTGCTCCAACCGGACAGTATTTCCCTGATCGTTTGATCAATCTTGGTTCCAATCGATGGGTGTTCAAACCTCAGTGGGGCTTTGCAAAACATTACGAAAAATGGATTTGGGAAACTTACCTAAGGGTCTGGCTTTTTACCAAGAACAATGATTTTTGGGGTGGCAATGAAGTGAAACAAAAGCCGTTATACGCCATAAAAATCCATGGCATTCGTAAATTCAACAACAAATCCTGGCTAGCATTTGATATAGGCTACGGCAATGGAGCAAGAAGTCTTATCAATGATGAACTTAAGGATAATAGCAATTCCACTTTCAGGTTCGGTGTCTCCTATGCAGTTCCTCTTGGCATCCAACATAATTTAAAATTCACCTGGATATCAGACATTACCCTGGAAAAAGGCGCGGATTTTGACGCCCTGGGTGTAAGTTATCAGTATCGGTGGTTGAAAAAATGAAGTCACGCTCTGATCATTTAATTGTTTATCTTGACAACGAGCTCCTTAACTGCCTATATTTACTTTTGGCTCAATGGATTCACCATCGATATTAAAGAAATTTTTGATCTGGAGGGTTAGGCACCTGACCAACCAGCAATTTATTTTTATACTAAGCATCCTGGTAGGGCTGACCACAGGATTTTCAGCGGTTATAATCAAAAACTCCGTACATCTTATTCAACAATTTCTGGCTCATGGATTCGTCCAGGACTACTATTATTACTTGTATTTTATTTATCCAACCATAGGCATATTTCTTACGGTGATATTTATAAAATACTTTTTAAAACGGCCGGTAGGGCATGGTATCCCCAGCACTTTATATGCCATTTCTAAACGAAATGGTATTATCAGAAGGAATAACATGTATTCCTCTATTATTCCCAGCGCCTTGACCGTGGGATTTGGGGGTTCGGCCGGGCTGGAAGGGCCAACCGTTGCTACGGGAGCTGCCATTGGATCTAACCTTGGCCAACTGTTACATCTCAACCACAAGCAAATTATTTTGTTGCTGGGATGCGCCTGCGCGGGGGCATTGTCCGCAATTTTTAAGGCTCCCATTGCAGCCATCGTATTTGTTCTGGAAGTGATTATGTTGGATCTGACCATGGCAGCACTAGTTCCCTTACTGATGGCTTCATTGTCAGCTGCTTTGACCTCATACTTTTTCCTGGGTCAGGATGTACTTTATCCCTTTGAACTAGCAGACGAATTTGTTATGCTTGACTTCCCTGTGTACATTTTACTGGGAATAACCACTGGCATGGTCTCCTTATATTTTATCAGAGTTTATATTTTCATTACAGAAACTTTTGAGAAAATAAAAAGTAATTATGTGCGGTTATTAGGGGGAGGTTTGGCACTTGGAATACTGATCTTCTTTCTTCCATCTTTATATGGTGAAGGCTATGAAGAAATCAATCAAAGTTTACAAGGCGACCTTAGTTACCTGTTTAAAAACACACTCTTTTCCTTTCAAGAAAATGCCTTGATAGTCATGGGATTTTTGTTAGCGGTGATCATTTTCAAAGTGATCGCTACATCGCTCACTTTTGGCATTGGAGGAATTGGCGGTGTTTTTGCTCCCTCCTTATTTATTGGCGCAAATACCGGGCTCTTGTTCGGGAAAATATTAAACTACTTTGATTTCAAAGTGTACTCTGAAAGCAGCTTTGCCTTGGTAGGTATGGCAGGTTTAATAGCAGGGGTACTACATGCACCACTAACTGCCATTTTTCTAATTGCAGAAATCACCGGGGGTTACAGTCTAATTCTGCCACTAATGATCACAGCCACTATTTCCTATACTACAATTAAATATTTTCAAAAAAACTCCATATATACTATCCAGTTAGCAAAACGTAAAGAACTGATTACACACCACAAAGATAAAGCTGTGCTTTCCCGCATGAAAGTAGTGAAACTTATAGAAGATGATTTTACTACAGTAAACGAGGAAGCAAATTTGGGTGAGCTGATAAAGATAGTAGCCAAATCAAATCGCAATATATTTCCTGTGATCGATAGTGAAAATATACTTCAGGGCTTCATCACTTTAGATAATATTCGTGACATTATGTTCAAGCCAGAATTATATGAAACCGTGTTGGTAAGAAGCCTGATGACGGCTCCGCTTACCTTCGTGCACCCTAATGATTCTGTGGAAACTGTGGCGGAGAAGTTCCATGCCAGCGGTAAATACAACATTCCGGTATTAAAGGATGGCAAATATTTAGGATTTATTTCCAAGGCCAATTTATTCTCCTCCTACCGGAAATTACTAAAGCGTTTTTCGGAAGAGTAAGGAGTTGTTAAAATGCTTCACTGAAGTTAAAGTATAGACCGCTCTGTCGCCCGTTAAGTCCATTTGATCTCTTACTAATCCCTATCGCGTAGTCAATTCGTATATTAACCCTGGATTGTGGATTAAACAGTATTCGCAATCCACCACCCACTCCGAAGTTAAAGTCATTAATCTGAAAATCAGAAACATTGTTAAATACCTGAGCTCCGCCAATAAAGCCAACAAGTCCCAATCTTTTCCAGAACTGCGACAATTTCGCATCAGTTCCCTCTACCCAAAATGGAAGTCGATATTCCAACTCAAAAGCAGCCATGTGGTGGTCCTGATAGGTACCCTTAAAATACCCTCGTATGAATTTGTCACCCCCCACCCGTGAAAGTGCCCGCATAGGGATTTCGTCGTTGGTGAAGTTTGCTGAACCATAGGCACGGACTGCCAGTGTTTGATTTTTACGGGTATTGATATAATGCCTGGCATCCAGGTTGAAAGTAGTAAATCGATAGTCACTTCCCAGAAAGCCTATATAGTTTATGTTGTTTAGAACAATTAAACTACCTTTTACAGGGTTCAGTGGCTTATCCCGGGTATCGAAAAGTAGCTGAAATCCGATTCCTGACCGAACTCCCTCCACCGCCATATCCTTGATCACTAACGCATCGTCATTGATAAAATAATGCTCATCTGAGGTGATCTCCATCCGGTAGAGATACTCCATATCATATTGTATTCCAAAGTAGAGATTGGGCCTTAGCTTGCGTAGTAATACAGGAGAAAATTTGATCCGGTCGGAGTTAAAATTAAGGTAATTAAGGGTATCTGGAACACCTGCTCCATCGACCTCAACTACGATAGCCGCTGCATTGTTTCCCATGCCGTAATTACGGTCAGGGAATCGGTTAAAAAAAGCCTCACCACGCAGGCGCCATAGGTTTTTTTGAGTAAACAACTCCCACCTGGTTTCAATAATTATCTGATTGTTTAAGGTATAAACAGCAACGAACTCCAAGTTGGAGATAGGTACCGATATATCTCCTTGTGCCAGGTCGAAGTATTTTATACCAATGCCACCTAAGGTAAGATTGGTTTCCGGAGAGTAACTGATTGCTGGAAAGATATCCAGGCGTTTAAATGCTCTCCTTGCAGTGGTGTCTGCCGCTACTTGGCTTTGGTCCTGTCCACAAACCTGAATTACCAACAAGACCAGTACCGCGAGTATTGAAAACAGATAGCTTGTGTTAATGCCAGCCATTGAAGTACTTTGGACTATAAATATGTTCTACAGTACAGAGAAAGATTATAACAAATCACTCAAAAGTTGGTAAGAATGTTGTAAATGAGCAAAGACAGGTGAATGGGTAGGCCCTCCTAGTATAGTGTTTCAGGAACAACTGTTAAAGAAGTGTGGTCAATAAGCTGGAACCTCTGGCGGTAATCCCTTGGTAATTATTCCCCAATATCCAATCTGCCTCCCTGAGGATCCATGATATGATATCGCTCCTTTAAATCCTTTGTCAATCTAATTCTAACTTCCGCGGGATATCCATTTGCCCAGAATCGATTGGTCTCGTCGTATTTAATGGTGCTGTGATGCTGAGGAAGAATGTAATCCGGCTGAAGCCGGTTTATGAGGATGACTGAGCGGTCGATATACATATTGTGCTCGGTAGGAGAAAAGAAAAGGACATCAACGTGTTCCAGAAAAAGATGATCTTCTAAAAGGTAGGAATCCCCTGGTTGAAGGAACGTAGTGCCATTAAGATTTATCATATATCCACAATCCTGCAGGTTAGCCTCATAAAAAATGGCGAAATCCTTGTTACCGTGAATTGCCCGTAACGCTTTTACTTTAACTCCTTTGATGACATAATCTTCTCGTGGCCGGGCGATGTGGATTCGATCCGATGGGATTCCAATGGAATTTGCAGTGGCCAGGCAGCTTTCGGGTAGCACAAAAATGCACTGGGAAGTCTCGACCAGTATTTTCGAAGTGGCTTGGTTAAAATGGTCCCCGTGCTCGTGAGTAATAAAGGAGATGTCCAGTTCCGGCCCTAATTCTTCTGCGGTAATCGGTGATGGATGGATCCTTTCGCCGTCTTCCAGGAACAGGTCAGTCGCCACCACCATATCGCCAGACTTGATTATCCAGCTATTGTGACCGGCCCACCAAACGGTGGTCCCCTTTTTGTGATCCCGAATCTGTTTGATCAGTGATTTTTTTTGATAAGACTTATCGTTTTCAAGCTCTTGATGGGACTCAAAATTCAAAACGACACTGCTTATCCAAAATACAAAGAGCATCGATGGGATATTAAACATGGTCATGGGTTTAAAGTGCCTCGGTAAATGTAGTTAAAAAATGAGTCAAAGAACTATATAGTTAACTCTATAGTAATCTATATAGTTTATTGAGAAAAAATTTACAATAAAACTCAAGCAGGCTAGGCCGAGGGAGGTATGGGAGGCATAGGAGCAGTAGATCAATAGAACAATTGAATTTTACTGGAAATATCCGATCCTTCACTCAGATTAACCAATGAGGGAAAAAGTCATAACGGAGTATGGGGTCCTAATACAGCAGAAATAACCTACAATAATCATAATAAAATTCTCCATGTAAACGTATCCGGCACTAGTGAACCAATTCAAATCGTTAGTAGCAACTTTAATATCTTTCCCTACGAATGGTCATCCGATGGAACGGTATTTATGTACGGCGAATCAAATCCGACAACCTCTGCTGATATAAAGTTTCATTTTTCTAATGAGACAAAAGAGGATTTAGTCCTAATGCCTAATCGGGGTGATCAGTTGTTAGCTTCATTTTCCCCAAATAGCGATTATATTGCTTACACATCGGGTGAATCGGGTCAATACGAAGTATATGTTCAACCATTTCCTCCCAATGGCGATAGATGGACTGTTTCATCTGATGGTGGAGAAGAACTCATTTGGTCAGGATGGGAAAAAACTGTTTTATTGAAACGGCAGCATTTTCTCTTATTGGGGCCTGTCAGCAATGTCCAAACGGCCTCCAGATTAAAAGTTGTAAAGAACTGGCTCGAGGAAGTCAAACGCCTGGCACCCGCTGAATAATTAAGAAGGGCCGGAACAATCTATTCCTAACATTTTTTTTTCGTAATTTGAAATTCGTAATCCGTGATTGTATGTCCAACTCCAGTCAACTTGCAGTGGTCCTGAAATTAAGATGGATATCTCCTTTGTTGCTCTTGTCGCCGTTAATACTGCTGTTCAACTGCCAATCTCCTTTATCAGACTCCACTCAACTTTCTTCTCAGGAAATACCCAAAATAATAGACTTTAATTTTCATGTCAGACCTATTCTTTCTGACCGCTGTTACAAATGTCATGGTCCTGATGAAAATGCCCGTAAAGCCAATTTACGTCTGGATGTGGAAGAAGGTGCTTTTGCCTTAATCGATACCACCGAGAACCGCTATGCCATCGTTCCCGGGGATTTGAAAAAAAGTCAACTGGCGCGACGAATTTCCAGCGACGATCCGGACTACCAAATGCCCCCACCAGACTCGAAGCTCAGTTTATCTACCCATGAAATCGAAATACTCAAAAGATGGATTGAACAAGGGGCAGTGTGGAAGCAACATTGGGCCCTTATTCCTCCTCAGGAACAGGAATTATCAAAAGTCTCAGATCCTGAATGGCCCAATAACCCCGTCGATCATTTCATTCTCAATCGGCTCGACCGGGAAGGATGGGGTCCATCATCTGAAGCCAGCAAGGAGAAACTTATCCGCCGCTTGTCATTTGATCTTCGGGGCATTCCACCAAGTATAGTGGAAATCGATGCTTTTCTGAATGATAAAAGTCCCAACGCTTATGAAACAGTAGTTGATCAGTTCCTGACCGCCGAAAGTTATGGCGAACGTTTGACCCTGGAATGGTTGGACCTAGCCAGGTATGCTGATTCGCACGGTTATCAGGATGACCTTGAGCGCAGTATGTGGCCATGGCGTGATTGGGTGATTAGAGCATTCAATGAAAACATGCCCTATGACCAATTCGTTACCTGGCAGCTGGCTGGAGATTTGTTCCCCAATGCGACATACGATCAGATTTTAGCCACAGGATTCAACAGGAACCATAAAATCACCCAGGAAGTCGGAGTGGTAAATGAAGAATACCGGGTAGAATATGTGCTGGACAGGGTGAATACTTTCTCTACCTCCTTCCTGGGGCTGACCATAGGGTGCGCCCAGTGTCATGATCACAAATTCGACCCCATCTCCCAAAAGGAGTTTTATAGCTTGTTCAGTTTTTTCAATAATGTACCAGAAGAAGGGCGGGTTGATTACGGGATGAAAATTGCAGAGCCCTCCATCCCCCTTCCGGACTCAATCATGGTTAAATACACCGACTATATTCATGAGTTGGTGAGTTCACAAGAGGAGCAAATAGATGGTTATGAAAAAAGGAAGTGGATTAGCCGTGATGATTTGAATTATCCATCTATAGAGGATTCTCAGGAACCCGGTAAAATCCCTGCTGGATTAGTGGCTTATTATCCATTAGATTATGTGGAAAATGGTGAAATCCGTGAGGAAACGGGCTTCTTGAAACCGGCGAAAGTGATCAACGGAGTGGTACCCAGGGAAGGTAAGTTTTCCGGAGCCCTTGATTTTAACGGAGAAAATTATTTGGAACTTGGTCGCATTAAGGAAATTGATTTGAGTGCACCATTAACGGTGAGTTTCTGGATGTATTCTGTTGAAAACGGAGCTCGGGGAACAATTCTTACCCAAAAAAATCCTTTGGAGAAACATAGAGCAGCTTTTGAATTAAATGCAGCAGATGATGGGATCAGGTTCGCCATAAATCAATACGCAAATCCGAAAAAACCTGATCATAGAATCTCGGTACAAACAAGTCACATTCTTCCAGGAAATCAATGGGCCCACATAGTGCTGACTTATGATGGTTCGAATCGGGCTGGGGGAGTGAAAATTTATATGAATGGACAAGCCCAGGAAGTAGTCATTCTAAAGGACAACCTTGGGACAGCTCCAGACATTCGAAACTCAATTATGGTGGGTCGTAGGGCCCGCAATGATGGTTTTCGTGCCAAGCCTCAAGGTTTATTCCGGGCGCGACTGGATGAACTGATGATTTTCCGCCGCAAGCTGTCGGCGCCTGAAGTCGAAAGTTTAGCCAGATTTGATCCACTACAGGATCTGAAAAATAAGCCAATTAAAAGCGATCGTGATGCCAAGCGCTTTTTTCATCATTATCTGCACCATCAAGACCCCGTCTATCAGGTGATGACCAAGTGGCTTAGTGAATACAAGTATCGGGAAATGAAAATGGAGCATCTGGTGTTGAAGCCTACCATGGTCATGGCTGAAATGGATACGGTCCGACCGGCATTTGTCCTGGACAGAGGATTGTACAGCGCCCCTACAGAAAGGGTTTTTCCAGGTACCCCTGAATATGTGCTGCCTTTTCCCAATGAATTTCCTGCAAATAGAATGGGTCTGGCAAAATGGTTGTTTCATGACAAAAACCCTTTAACTGCACGGGTGGCAGTCAATCGATATTGGCAAATGATTTTCGGACGTGGAATCGTAACCACTCCGGAGGATTTTGGCAGTCAGGGCGATTTGCCATCTCACCCTGAGCTTCTTGATTGGCTGGCGCTGGAATTTCGTGATTCCGGCTGGAATCTAAAGAAACTATTAAAGACCATGGTCATGTCAGCAACCTACAGGCAATCTGTGGTAATAGATCCGGAGCAGTCAAAACGAGATCCAAATAATATTTTATTGGCCAGGGGACCTCAAGTCCGACTGCCGGCAGAACTGATAAGAGACCATGCTTTATCCATCAGCGGTTTGTTGAGCGATCAGGTTGGAGGCCCTAGTGTGATGCCCTATCAACCCCAAGGGCTTTGGCTTCAGGTAGCCAGCGGTAATCAGGAATTGAAAGAATATATTCAGGGCCATGGACAGGAATTGTATAGAAAGAGCATGTATACTTTCTGGAAGCGATCTCTACCTCCGCCCTCAATGATTATTTTTGATGCCGCTACCAGAGAACAGTGCGCGGTCGAACGCCAATCGACCAGCACCCCAATGCAAGCGCTGGTATTGCTAAATGATCCTCAATTTACGGAGGCCTCACGTCTTATTGCGCAGCGCATGTTGTCCGAGGGAGGTGCAGATGCTGAAGAACGCATCCGTTTTGCTTTTCGATTAGCCACTTCAAGACAGCCACTGGAAAAAGAGACCGCGCTGTTAATGGATCTCCTCAATGATCAATATCAGGCGTTTGCGAAAGAGCCTGAAAGGGCAGAAAGTCTTTTACAGATTGGGGAGTATAATCTTGAAAAAACCCCTGATATGATCGAACTTGCTGCTTATACGGTGGTAGCGAATGCAATAATGAATCTTGCTGAAACTATATTAAAGGGATAATTCATTCAAAAAAATCATGAGCATAGTAAACCCATCCGGCTGTTCCGATGACCTTAACCCGGTCCAAATGACCAGAAGGCATTTCTTGTCACGAACTGGCACTGGAATTGGCGTGGCAGCATTAAGTTCTCTCTTGCCAGGTTGTTTAAGTGCCCCAGATTTAGACTTTTCTGTTTCCGGAAATAAATTACTGCCTCATTTTCCTCCCCGTGCCAAAAGGATCATCTACCTGTTTCAAAGCGGAGGACCGGCGCAAATGGAGTTGTTTGACTATAAACCGTTGCTGCGAAAAAAGGCGGGCGAAGAACTTCCGGCCTCAATAAGAATGGGACAGCGGCTTACCGGCATGACCGCCAATCAAGCATCCTTTCCATTGCAAGGATCAAAATACGACTTTCAACAGCACGGGCAAAGTGGTTCCTGGGTCAGTGAAATACTGCCTTATACTGCCAAAATAGTGGACGATCTTTGCTTTATAAAATCACTCCATACCGAAGCCATTAACCACGATCCTGCCATGACCTTTTTTCAAACCGGCTCGCAACAAACCGGCCGGCCCAGCATGGGGTCCTGGCTAAGTTATGGACTGGGTAGTGACAATGATAATCTTCCAGCCTTTTGTGTTTTGTTGTCCAAAGGAACCGGCCGGGTAGCGGCAGCCCAGCCTTTGGCTGCGAAATTATGGGGTACAGGATTTTTACCCTCATTGCATCAGGGCGTTCAGTTCAGGTCAGGAAAAGATCCGATCTTATATCTCAGCAACCCCGAAGGTATTAACAGCAATGACCGTCGTAATCTGTTGGATTACCTGAAAGAATTGAATAATCTCTATCATGACGAAGTTAAGGACCCCGAGGTAAGAACCCGGATCGCCCAATATGAGATGGCTTATCGCATGCAGACTTCTGTGCCTGAAGTCATGGATGTTTCCAAAGAGCCAGAATCTATTTATGAGCTGTATGGACCCGAATCAAGGATTCCGGGAACCTATTCAGCAAATTGTCTATTAGCTAGAAGGCTGGTGGAAAGAGATGTAAAGTTCATTCAGCTTTATCATCAAGGTTGGGACCACCACAATGATTTACCAGAGCATCTGACCAAGCAATGCAGAGATACCGATCAAGCTTCTGCAGCCTTAGTAACGGACTTAAAACAACGAGGCCTGCTTGAAGATACCCTGGTGATATGGGGTGGTGAATTTGGCCGCACCAACTACTCACAAGGACTTGGCAGAGGCGATCGGTATGGCCGGGACCATCACCCTCGTTGCTTTACCTCCTGGATGGCAGGAGGCGGAGTAAAGCCCGGTATCAGTTTTGGAAAAACAGATGACTTCGGCTATAACATTGCTGAAAATCCGGTACACGTACACGATTTTCAAGCTACCATCCTTCATCTTATGGGGATTGACCATGAACAGCTTATTTTCAAGCACCAGGGTCGTCGGTACCGGCTTACCGATGTACATGGCAATGTGGTGAAAGACATTTTAGCCTAACAAATCTTAGTACAATGATAATGACAAACTCAACCCAATCAAGTCTGACCTGCCTCGCTCTTCTACTCATTAGTCTTCTCCGAATAAATGCTCAGAATATAACGGATACCCGGTTATTGTCAAATCCCGCGGTTAGTGACAATAATATTGCCTTTATCTATGCGGAGGATCTTTGGGTAGCAAACAGGGACGGCGCGAATCCTCGACGGCTGACTATTGATGAAGGCGTAGAAAGTGACCCGGTATTTTCACCGGATGGATCAACCATTGCATTTAGTGCGGAATATGATGGAAACGTAGATGTATTCATGGTCCCGGCTGCAGGAGGTATTCCTAAACGATTAACCTGGCATCCAACCTGGGATGCTGTCCAAGGTTTTACACCAGATGGGAATGCCGTTCTTTTTGTTTCAAATAGGGCTACTTATACCAACAGGCATGCAAAACTCTATACGGTTGAAACATCAGGGGGGCAGCCGGTAGAATTGCCTATTCCCACTGCATTCAGGGCGTCCTACTCCCCAGATGGACAGTATCTGGCATATAATCCTATTTACGAAGTATTCAATCAATGGAAAAACTATCGCGGGGGGTACCCAATCCAGAATATGGGTTTACAATATCATGACTCATGAGGTTGTCGAAATACCAAAACCATCTTCAGGAAGTAATGATGCAAATCCACAATGGGTTGGTAATAGTGTCTTTTTCCGGAGTGACCGTAATGGAGAATTTAATTTATTCTCCTATGATTTAACCTCCAAATCAGTAGTCCAACTTACCAACCATGAGGATTTTCCAATTATCAGGTTGTATGCAAATGGCAGGGATCTAATTTACGAGCAGGCTGGATACCTGCACCTTTATGATCCAGCAAAAAAGGCCAGCAAAAAACTAACCATCGGAATCGGCACTGATTTATTGGAAATGAGACCAAGATATGTTTCAGGGGGCTCATATATCAGGAGCGCTGCTATCTCACCATCAGGGGCAAGAGCTATTTTTGATTTCAGGGGTGAAATCGTCACCGTACCTGCTGAAAAAGGTGATGTGGTCAATATCACACAATCTCCAGGCGTTCACGAAAAATATCCTACATGGTCACCTGATGGCAAAAGTATTGCCTATTTTTCCGATGATGGGGGTGAGTATGCCTTGCATATAAAGTCCCTAAAAGGGGGGTCGGTCAAAGTGATTCCCATCTCAGGTTTTGGTTTCTACGCTTTCCCGCATTGGTCGCCGGACAGTAAGAAATTGGTTTTCGTGGATAATAGTAGAAGCCTATATCTTGCCGATGTTCTGACAGGGAATATCAAGAAAATAGCCTCGGATGAGCTCTATTCTCCTGGGGTATTTAGAGAACTTTTTGGCTCATGGTCCCATGATTCTAAATGGATTACTTATACACTCATCACCGAAACCAATTTTGAGAAAGCCTATGTATATTCTGTTGATCAAGATAAGTCCATTTCGCTAACTGATGGACTTTCAAACGTATCAGAACCCATTTTTGATCCTTCCGGAAAATACATTTACATGTTTGCTTCTACGGATGCCGGCCCGGTGGTGAATTGGTTTGATCAATCTAACCAGGACATGGAAATGAGTAATTCGATTTACCTGGTAACACTTCAAAAAGAACTGAGCTCCCCGCTGGCCAAGGAAAATGATGTGGAAACCGGAGAGAAGGAAGAGGAGGAAGAGGACGAGAAAGAGAAAAAACCTGATCCGGTGAAGATAGATTGGGACAATATCCAAAATCGGATTATCGATTTTCCCATTAAACCCGGTATGTATTCTAACCTTAGTAGCTCTGAGGAAGGAAAGCTTTTTTTCTTATCCGCGAAACCTCATGGAAAGTTTTCGGATCCGGACTCCCTCAAAATGTATGATCTAAATGAACGGGAGGAAAAGAACATCATGGAAGCAAACTGGTTTGAAATAGCCGCCGATGGAAAAAAGATGTTGTTCCGTAAAGGTAAATCTTGGGGAATTTCTGAAGTAGGCGAGGAACCTGAAGAGGAACCTGAAAATGGCAATTTAAATATTGGAGCAATTGAGGTAAAAATTGATCCTGTGAAAGAATGGAACAATATATTCAATGAAGCATGGCGGGTAAACAGAGATTACTTTTATGATCCGGGCATGCATGGATTGGATTGGAATGCCACGAAGGAAAAGTACCTGATATTTCTGCCAGATATATCTTGCCGCAACGATCTTTACCGGGTGATGCAATGGATGTTTAGCGAATTGGCGGTTGGTCACCAACGCTTCGGCAGTAGAGGGGACCGTTTAAACAAACCGAAAAAAGTAAAAGGAGGATTGCTGGGGGCTGATTATGAAATCAAAGACAAT
>CAZAWQ010000547.1:0-3379 GCA_964488585.1 uncultured Roseivirgaceae bacterium | reverse complement strand
GATGAGGCGGCTGTTCAGACCATGGAGCGGTTAATCCATTTCTTTGGCAAAGGCCTGTCTAATGTGATAAACATCCTGGACCCCGATATAGTGGTGCTGGGTGGCGGAGTAGGAAATATTGCTGAACTATATACCCTTGGTATAGCAAGTTTGGAGAAACATATTTTTAACAACCGTTTTAATACCATCATCGCCAAACCCAAATTAGGTGACAGTGCAGGGGTATTTGGAGCAGCGTTCTTATGATCTAGGATCTAGGATCTCTGGTCTCAGATATTCTTAGAAAGCACCAAGATCTGAGATCAAACATCTGAGCTCTGAGATCTAAGCTCTGAGATCTGAGCTCTGAGATCTCTCAGTGTCGTCTTTAAAAAAGAAATAGAACACCAGCGTAAAGACAACAGTAGCGGCAGCAAAAACGCCCCAGAATAGCCGCCAATTTTCAAGCGTAAGTGTTCCCCCTGTTCCAAAACTGTTAACAAATAACCCGGAAAGTTGGGCGCCCAAAAACATCCCCACCCCTTGCGTAAGTAGTATTAATAGCCCCTGTGCCTGACCCCTTATTGCCGGAGAGGTCTTTTTATCCAGGTAAATCTGTCCTGTTACAAAGAAAAAATCGTAGCATATGCCGTGAATTAAAATTCCGATCATAATCACCCAAAAGGTTCCGGTCAATGCCGCTCCTGCAAATAATGTAAAGCGAGTTACCCAGGCCAGCATACCAAGCAATAGCATCCACTTTATTCCCAGTCTTATAAAAAAGAAAGGGATTAGCAGCATAAATATTATTTCGGAGGCTTGGCCGAAGGCCATTTCAAATGCAGGTATTGAAAATGGAATGTAATTAGGGAATGAAGCAAAAATGGGTTCGCCACCACTTACAGCGCTTAAATACCTTGGTGCATAAGGAAAATATGTGCCAAATGCGATGAATATCAACATTGCGCAGATTAGAAACACTATCGATGAGCGCGTATTTAATTCCTTTAATGCATCAACTCCAAGTATCTCCCTCCATGAGGATTTCTGACCTTTCGAAGGCGGTGGTGTTAATGGAAGGGTGAAACTGTATAAACCCAGAATAATGGCCGCAGCACCACCAATATATAAGGAAGTGCTGCCGATGAATAGTGGATCGGCCTCTGAGCCCTCAATCAGGAATTTCCCAATAAGAAACCCGGCAACTACCCATCCGATGGTACCAAAGACCCTTACTACCGGGAATTCTTTTTCCTGGTTAGTCATGTGGTGAAATGCCAGTGAAGCGGTGAGCCCAAGAGTTGGAAAGTAGCATAATGCGTGAACAAACAGCAATGGGAGAAATAAGGAAGTACCAGCATAACCGGGCATAGCAAGCATGGCCACTCCAGCGATCAAACATAAAATACCCAGTACCTTCTCCGAATCAAAAAACCGGTCAGCAATCATACCCAGAAAAAACGGAGCAATAATGGCACAAATTGGTCCCAGACTGTATGCCCAGTTAATCAGTTCCCCCATGTTGACCTCGGGAGTGCCCATAAAATTACCCAGGGTGGGTGCCCAGCATCCCCAGATGAAATACTGTACAAACATCATCAAGCTCAGGCGAGCGGTAAGTCCTGTGTTCATATTTTTAGTTTTTATCTAGATTTTTAAATACGGAGCCTGTTCGAGCTTGGAGTGGTTAATGCCTTTGTACTCTCCATCATAGAGCGTTTCTCGTCAATGACGTAGGTTTGACTGAAACCGAACACCTTAAACCGAAACATCGAAACCATTTCTAATAGTCCAAAGCTATTGCACCTCCGCATCAGTAGAATCTCCTTTGGTTTCCCGGTTACGCATCCAAAAATAAAGTATGGTAAACAATCCTATTAAAATAAGTGGAAACAGCACCATGGTTCCCAAAGTTGCCTGACCTGCCATTAAATCCAATTCATCTCCTGTAAATCCCTGAGTAGCCATTTCTGCTAGATCGTTGTCGATCCACCGCCCTATTATAGGTTGGAAAATAGAAGAAGAGAACATGCCCACGGCGCCAATCACAGACAATCCCAGAGCGCCACTTTTTGGGATATATTCAGCGATAAAACCAAGCATATTCGGCCAGAAATAAGCAATTCCCAGTGCGTACACTATGGCAGCCACGTAGGCCATGGCGCCGGTCTGAGTGCTGAATAAGAAAACACCAATGGTGGCCAGTATTGCGGATCCCAGCAATACACCCGTGGTGCTGAACTGGTGCACAACTTCTCCACCAAAATATCTTGCCACCGCCATGAGGCCGGTTACCAATGCCAGAATGATCATGGGTTGGGCACCACTTTTCGCTAAAATAAGGCCTACCCATTGTTGTGGGCCGAATTCTGAAATAGCTGTTAAAGCCATACAGGCAAACATAAACAGAAACAATGGAGTGATCATAGCTCTAAAGTTTCCTGATAAAATGGCTGCGCTTTCTACTTTTGCCTTGGGCCATTGTTGTCCAAAGAAGAAGTAGGCATACAAAATAGCAGGGATCATAATTATCCAGATCTGCGATTGCCAACTCATGCCAGCATCGGTCATAAATTTGGAAATCAAACTACCAATAACAATTCCTCCAGGGAACCACATATGAAAACGATTCATCATTTTACTCATTTTCACTCCTTTGTAGGTGTCGGCAATCATGGGATTACAGGCAGCCTCCGTACATCCATTTCCCAACCCAATAAAAAAGGTAGAAATCAATAGTGTCCCATAACTTCCTGCATATATTGTTAATATAATACCCAATGCATGTACCACAAAAGCGAACTGCATTATTACTTTACCACCCACTTTATGGTAAATCAAACCTCCAATTACCATTGAAATCGGAAAGCCAAAAAACCACATAGAGTTAATAAAGCCCAATTGCTGGGCAGATAAACTCAGTTCTTCTCCCAACTGTGGCAGTATTCCTGCCCGGATACTAAAAGATAAAGCTGTGGTAATGAGGGCAAAACAACTACCGTAAAAAAGCCTTCGTTCGTTTGTCATATGCTATGCGATTTAGGTAAAGATTTCAACAATCTAACTTTTCTTTTGGAGAAGAAAACTGTATTATCATCAGTAAATTTAAGTGGGCTAAAATAGAAGATAATTTTGGTGAAAACAAACCAACGCTGTGGTGCAAATCCTCAAATTTCAATATTCAAATCCACGCATGCCCATTTATGATCCTTAAAATTATCTTTGGGTTAGCGTTGGCCATCACGCCATCGGCGTGAAAGCGGATAATTTTCAAGGTTAGATTATTATTTATTTGATAATCTTTCTTAATATTAAATCTTGCATATAACATTACCCTTCACTTTAAACTTTGAAACCTATTGAATATGTCCAATCACAGGAAAATACGCATGGGAATGGT
>CAZAWQ010000546.1:0-3186 GCA_964488585.1 uncultured Roseivirgaceae bacterium | reverse complement strand
CTATTGATAGTTTTAAGGATTAGGGTCAGATCAATTATTGAAATATTTGGAAATTGCCTTACTACCGCCCGTTGGAATGCGGCGGAACTTTGTTCTGATTCCACCTTTGTCATCAAGACATGGAATTGAGGAGCTTTCTCCAGGATTCCAGTTGGAAACACTACTAAAAAGTTTGTCTGAACCCGGTTCCACTGAATTTCCCGTAAACTTCCCAAGACCGTTCGGACCAGTGCTCCTTGTACATTGAACAATAGCGCATCGCCTATGGCAACATTGATCCTCTTTGCGAATCCCTCATCCATGGAAACGTAGATAGTATCGGTGGTAGATTGATCCAGACTATTCCAGGTACCCTCGACCAGTTTTTCGGAATCAATTAGGTGATCGCGATAAGTCACCCTATATTCTCTATTATATGCCCAGTTTGGATGGTTAAGGGTTGAGTCTTCAGAGGCATCGAGTTTGTCAAAGCCGTTAATTTCCATTAGCTGTATGGTTACTACTGGTACTTCCTGAATAATGGGTAATTCATGATCTATTGCCAATTGGCGAATATCCTTGGTCTGCTCTGTCTGGATATCGAAAAGTACCATGTTTGGCTGGTCTCCTCTTGATGAAAATGACACTTGTGACAACAATAGCTGTTGTATGAAGTACATGGTAGCTATAAGGGCCGTCCCCAATCCTATAGAAATGATTAAAATCAAGGTCTGATTCATGGGTCGATACAAATTTGCCAGGCTTTGCCTCACCAGGTAATTCCAGTTCTCTGGTGTGAATTTTCGTAACAACCACAATGCCAACTTAGTCAGTAAAGCCAGGAATCCAAATGCTGCTGCCAGGCCAAGGGTAAAGAAAAGTGCTTCAAGCCACCCCCCTACACCATGCAAGTAACTGAAAACCATTATAAATGTGAAAATTGAGCAGCAGACTAGGTAAACCGTCCAGTCTGGGCTGCTGCTTTTCTCAAATCCCACCCTCAGTACTCTAAATGGTGATACTTTGCGAACCCCAAGCAAAGGCAGTAATGCAAATAAGAGGCTAACTATGATGCCTATCAGGATCCCGCTAAATATAGCGGCCCAACTTACTGACAGACTTACATCCAACGGGAGAAAGTCACTGAAAATTAAAGGAAGTGCCAACTGAAGAGCACTGCCTCCCGCCGCACCCAGCAGAGAACCAATTACTCCCATGGTTAAGATCTGAATAAGATAGATCCAGAAAGCTTGATTACCGGTTGCACCTATACATCGTAAAACTGCAATGGTGTTCAATTTTTCTTTTACATAAATCTGTACTGAACTGGCTACACCAATACACCCCAACAACAAAGCCGCGAATGAAACAAAACTTAAGAATTCTGTGAGATTCTGAAAAGATTCACCGAGATTCTCTTTAGTAGATTCAACGGTGCTATAATTGATGTTATCCTGCTCCAGTCTTTCCTTAATTTCTTCAACCGTAGCGCCTACGTCATAGCCATTTTCGAATTTAAAGTATCGACTATACCGGATAAGGCTACCCTTTTTCACCAGACCTGTTAGATCCAGGAAATTCATAGGTATGTAAACAGGGGGTGCAGCGGTAGCTGTGAGGTTCGTTTGGCCAGGCACTTTCACTAGGCTTCCGGTTATGGCAAAGCTCAGAAAACCTATCCGGATCGAATCTCCGGGTTCGCTTTCAAACTGCAGCAACAATGTTTGATCCACCAAGGCATTCCTTCCTTCCTGGAATGATCTGGCGGCAGACTGTGGTTTGGATTCGATGCGGCCATAGTAAGGAAAATCTCCCTCCAGTGCCCTAATCTGAACTAACCGTGTACCCTGCGACCTGGGAAAGTATACCATTGAAGCAAAGCTAACTTCCAGACTTTGCTCCCCTCCCAACGAGTCAATTAAGTCCATGATCTTATTTGAGAATGGTCTATTACTTTGTAACACCAGATCGGCCCCGATCATGGTTTTGGCCTGTGTATTTATGTCCTGCTGTAGATTCTCACTAAACGTTTGAATTGCAACCAATGCGGCCACACCCAAAATTATTGAAGATACAAACAGCAACAATCTCGACCGGCTTCTTCGGCTGTCACGCCAGGCCATTTTAAGCAACCATTTTAGCTGATGATTAAACATATTAGGCTACATTAAGTTTATCGGCCACAATTTTACCACCTTTAAGTCTGATTATCCTCTTGGTTCGTTGAGCTAATTCCAGGTCATGAGTTACCAGTACCAGGGTAGTCCCCATTTCTTCATTCAGGTCAAATATCATTTTTACCACCTTTTCGCTGGTTTCTTCATCAAGGTTCCCTGTGGGTTCATCTGCGAAAAGAATGCTTGGATTATTCGAGAAAGCTCTGGCAAGGCTTACCCGCTGTTGTTCCCCACCTGATAACTGTACGGGATAATGATGTGATCTTTCCGAAAGATCTACACGATCCAGTAACTCTTTACCCCTTTCCCGGGCGCCAGGGAGCCTTTTGAGTTCCATAGGAACCATTACATTCTCAAGAGCAGTTAACGTTGGTATTAGCTGGAAGCTCTGAAAAATAAATCCAACGTGCTGATTGCGAATTGCTGCCCGCTGATCTTCGGTCAATGAAAACAGTTCATGCCCTTCCAGAGACACGAATCCACTGGTGGGGATGTCAAGCCCCGCGCACAACCCAAGTAAGGTCGTTTTACCGCTTCCGGATGGGCCCACTATAGAAAATGTGTCTCCTTTCTCTAATGAAAAACTTACTTCGTCGAGGACTGTAAGTTTATTTTGTCCATTATAGTAGGACTTTGCTAACTTATGTACATCTAGTATATTCATTCTAGTTTCGAGTGCCAATTAGTGAAACGTTTTGCCGAAAGTAGTGTTGTCCGAAAATTAACCATAAACATGATCATTACAAGATTATTGGTACCTCCACTATTATTTGGGTTAGTTTCGGTTTGGGTCGCCTGTAAGGAACCCGAACAATCACAGCAGAACGTGAAATCTAAACGACAATCTAAAAATGAAATTACTCCCGACGAACCGGCCCGGAATATTTTATTTTTCGGCAACAGTCTAACTGCTGGTTATGGGGTTGAACCTGAAGATGCATTTCCATATATAATTCAGAAACAGTTAGACAGCCTGGTATTGCCCTACCAAGTAATAAATGCAGGTTTGAGCGGAGAAACTACTGCAGGT
>CAZAWQ010000545.1:0-2167 GCA_964488585.1 uncultured Roseivirgaceae bacterium | reverse complement strand
GTCCAAAAACCCCGAAATTAACCAACAACTAGCCAGGCAGATAACCAGTTTTATGCAGGAAGTAAGAAAACTCCGCTTGGACAAGGGTTGGTTGTTTCATACTTAACTGGTCGTAGAATATATCACGACCGGGTATCTATTAAATTAAATTCGACGTTAACTTGTCGTTAGTCAACCTACAACCTGTATTTGAAAATAACAAATATCAGTTAGTATAGTAACACACTACATTAACCATTTCAAAAATAAATTCATTCTCTTTTGTACATTGTTCAACTGATTCCGGGCAAAGGATGCCTTCAGATTAACCAAGTCACCGGTTAAGATATTGAGGTCATCCCCGGCATCTGCTACAAAATAGGGTTCCTGAGAGGTCTGAAGGTTTAGTTGGGGCTCGAGTTCCTGGTGTTCACAAGCACTCAGAATCCAAAAAACCGCAAGCAACATTTTTTAAAAACCATCCGTTGAATGTATCATGCTCGCGCTACTTAGTGGATCAAACTGCGCAATAGTCGTAGGTTAACCTATGACCAGTATATGAGATAATTTATAACTCATAACCATCTTTATCCAGTTACCGCTGCCAATGCTCTTTTGGCAAATACCCTTGCTAAATGGCGGCGATAATCTTGTGAAGCGAAATGATCGCCCATAACCTCCACATTGGCAGCTGCTTTTGTAGAAGCGGCCGCCACGATTATAGCATCCGGAGATTTTCCTTCCAGTGCCTGTTCCACTCCACTGTCCCGGAATGGAGTAGCTGAAACACCGGTAAAAGCCACCCGCACATTTTCACAAACTCCATTGTTTCTGGTAACCATAGCGGCACACCCTACAATAGCAAATCGTGACGCAGGCTGTTCAAATTTCAAATAAGTAGATAGGGTGTTTTCTGGCGGCCTTGGAACTCGTATTTCAGTTATTATTTCTGACTCACCCAGATCGGTGGTAAATAATCCTTTAAAAAAATTAGCAACAGCAACAGTGCGCGAGCCTGAGGGCCCGGTAATCACAATCTCAGCATCCGCTGCCAGTAGGGCAGCAGGCCAGTCCGCAGCCGGATCAGCATGGGCCAAACTGCCACCGATGGTTCCCTTGTTTCTAACCTGTACATCTCCGATAGTGGCTGCTGCTTCTGCCAACATAGGAATTGAGTCTCCGATCAACTGTGAAGCTGCCAGCTCTCCGTGGGTGGTTCCTGCACCTATTATAAGGTGACCATCTTCTTCACGAATATAGCTAATTTCCGGGATGCTGCCGATGTCGATTAAGACTGCGGGATTATTGAAACGTAATTTCATGGCAGGCAACAGGCTGTGTCCTCCTGCCAATATTTTAGCGTCCGGCCCTTTTTCAGATAAAAGATCTATTGCTTCCTTTACAGATCCTGCCCGATAATATTGAAATTCTGATGGTATCATAATGCAGCTTCCTTAGTTTGTGTTTGCATAGCCATCCACACCCGTTCTGATGTTAGTGGCATTGGTATATCCGTTACTCCAAATGGGGCCAGTGCATCGATAACGGCATTGACCACTGCAGGGGTAGCCCCGATAGTTCCAGCTTCACCGACCCCTTTTACTCCTAATGGATTATGCGGGCACGGCGTAACTGTACGATCCAATTCGAACATGGGTAAATCATCCGCCCGAGGCATGGTATAGTCCATATAAGATGCGTTAAGCAATTGCCCGGATTCATCATAAATAGCTTCTTCAAACAATGCCTGACCTATTCCGTGGGCAATACCTCCGTGAAGCTGACCATCAACAATCATGGGGTTTATTACGTTCCCCACGTCGTCGCAGGCAACAAATCTGTCTATTCGTACCTTACCGGTTTCTTTGTCCACTTCTACCACGGCTATATGCGCACCAAATGGATAAGTGAAATTCACCGGGTCGTAAAAATTAGTAAAGTCCATACCTGGTTCAAGGCCTTCCGGATAATCATGCGGTATGTATGCAGTAAGCGCCACGTCACCAAATGAAATGGACTTATCTGAGCCTTTAACGGTCCATTGACCATTGTCAAATTCTAAGTCACCTTCAGCAACTTCCAGTTTATGTGCGGCGATTTTTGTACCTTTTTTAATGACTTTCTCAATGCCCTTCACAATGGCACTTCCCCCAACTGCCAGGCTACGCGACCCATAAGTACCCATACC
>CAZAWQ010000544.1:0-2497 GCA_964488585.1 uncultured Roseivirgaceae bacterium | reverse complement strand
GAATAGATCATGATAAGGAACCTCGGGTTTTATTTGCCTGGCAGCCTATTGTAAACAGTTTTCATGACCATGATTTGTTTGGAACTTTTGAATTTATGAAATGAAAACATCCGCTCCCATTTTGTTAACTGTTGCCATGCTTTCATGTGGTTGCAATCAGTCGGTACAAACTGCTGAACAGGGTGATAATAAGATAACTGAAGTATCAATGCCAGAAAGAGATACTAGAGACCTAACAGATCCGGAATTATTCACCTCAGGAATTGAAGGCCCGGCAGTATCTTCAGAGGGAGATATTTATGTAGTAAATTTCGAAACTCAAGGAACTATAGGTAAAGTCAGTCCTGAAGGAACCGCCACCCTCTTTGTAACTTTACCGGATGGTAGTATCGGCAATGGAATTAGGTTCTTGCAAAATGGAAATATGTTAATCGCTGACTATACACAACATAATGTACTGATGGTTGATATGACTGACCTATCCATTAATGTATGGGCACATGAGTCAGATATGAACCAGCCAAACGACCTGGCTATCACCAGTAAAGATATAGTTTTCGCCAGTGACCCCAACTGGAAAGAGTCAACGGGTAACCTTTGGCGTATCGACCCAAATGGAGCGGTCACCCTACTGGAGGAAAATATGGGCACCGCCAATGGAGTGGAAGTAAGTCCGGATGAACGAAGCCTATATGTAAACGAGAGTGTTCAGCGTAATGTATGGGTATATGACCTTTCTGAAAAAGGGGAGATCTCCAATAAGCGTTTGCTTATAAAATTCGAAGATTACGGTATGGATGGAATGCGTTGTGATACCCAGGGTAATCTTTACATCACCAGACATGGAAAAGGCACGGTTGCGGTAGTTTCTCCGGATGGAGCATTGATCAAAGAAATTGTTGCAAAAGGCAAAAAACCGTCCAATATTGCTTTCGGAGGACCGGACGGCCGAACCTGCTATATTACATTGCAGGATAAAGGAAATATTGAGACATTTAGGGCGGACTTTCCCGGAAGGTCGTGGGCACTTCATTCAATTAGAAAATTATGAATTATGAATTAGAAATTACGAATTTAATTAATTTAAAGCGCCAGTGGTTAAACCTGTTTCTTTGGTTTTTAGGCATATTTATAGCTCCACTGGGACTGGCCGCGCAGGAATACGATCTGGTGATAAAAGGAGGGCACCTCATTGACCCCCAAAATGGGATAGATGCCCCTATGGATGTTGCGGTGCTTGATGGTAAGATCGTAAATGTTTCAAAAAATATTGATGCAGGCACTGCGGAAACAGTGGTGGATGCTACCGGGAAATATGTTACTCCGGGAATCCTGGACATTCATACCCACAATTTTCATGGGAATCTGGGAACTTATCTTGCAGGTGGATTTTCCAGTGTTCAACCGGATGGCTTTACTTTTAAAGCAGGTGTTACCACCGTGGTTGATGTAGGAAGCTCGGGCTGGCGGAATTTTGAACAGTTTAAAACCCAGACTATCGATAGATCCAAAACAAGAGTACTGGTTTTTCTTAATATAGTTGGTACAGGTATGAAAGGAGGGTCCTGGGAACAAGACTTAGGCGATATGAGTGCCAAACTTACTGCAGCTACTGCTAAAAGGTTTTCGCAGGTAGTGGTAGGAGTAAAGGTGGCGCATTATGCAGGTCCCGAATGGGATCCGGTAGAACGTGGAGTGGAAGCTGGTACCCTGGCTGACATACCGGTAATGATCGATTTCGGTGGAGTGATTCCTGAGTTATCTCTGGAGACGCTGCTTATGGAAAAATTAAGACCTGGCGATATATTGACCCATACCTTCGGTCATGTGAAGGGCAGGATCCCTATAGTTAACGAAGAAGGTAAACTGGAAGCTTATGTAACCCAAGCACAGGAACGAGGCGTGATCTTCGACGTAGGTCACGGCGGCGGAAGCTTTCGTTTTGATCAAGCCATTCCGGCAATGGAACAGGGGTTCCGTCCAAATACCATTAGTACGGACCTTCATACCGGTAGTATGAACGGAGGTATGAAAGATATGCTTAATGTTATGTCAAAATTCCTTAATATGGGAATGAATATTCAGGAAGTGATCGCAGCTTCTACCTGGAAACCGGCACAAGTGATTAAACGAAATGATCTTGGTCACTTGTCTGAAGGTGCAGTTGCAGACATAGCTATATTCTCAGTTAGAGAGGGAAAATTTGGTTATATAG
Source organism: uncultured Roseivirgaceae bacterium (assembly GCA_964488585.1). GTDB lineage: Bacteria > Bacteroidota > Bacteroidia > Cytophagales > Cyclobacteriaceae > SZUA-3. Next base: position 282 of record CAZAWQ010000544.1, on the reverse strand, counting down.
ATGTTCGTAGGAAACGGATGGATGGTACCAAGAAGTTGGAGTGTGAGTTGACTGTGCGGGATGGAAAAGTAGTGTATGATTTAAACGGAATAAGTAGTCAGGTTTGGAATAAATAATTATATGAAATCACTTTTCAGGTTTGTTCTTTGGGGAGCGCTGGCTTGTTTTCTATCAGTGGTGGTCCTTTGGTTCCTGGGGAGAGAGCAGCAGCTCGGTCCTTTTGTAATTCTTTTTTTTCTTTTGTTATCCCTGGGATTTAGAGGAAGCGGCCTGCTAAAAGGA
>CAZAWQ010000543.1:0-2558 GCA_964488585.1 uncultured Roseivirgaceae bacterium | reverse complement strand
TATTTTTGAACCCAGAAATGATAAAAATGCTGCAGAGATTCAAGCCGGTAACCTAACCGGGCATATAATTTACAGGCCGCAATGTTATCCTGTTGCGTCACAACAACTGCATCGTGGATTTCATGCGAATGCATCCACTGATGTACCGCACGCATCAACAACGAACCAATACCCTTACCTTGATAGTTTGGCAAAACACTAATCAATCCTATTTTCCCCATTCCATGTTCTACAGATGCCGTTATTACCCCTAGATATTGATGAATATTTGAGGGGTGCACGGCCACAAAAACCACATCAGCCAGTTCATGTACAACACTTCGCTTCATCCAAATATGAAACATACTCTCAAACTTATACTTGGGAATATGTGGATCTACGTTGAATCGTGAATGAATGCCTGATTGCACCGTCAAGGACAACAACAGTTCCGTTGCCTGAGACTGAGTGTATTCAACGACTTTTAAGGCACTGCTTTGGTTTTCTACCGAATCAGAGATGGGCTCCGGCATAAGCTTCTTCTGAAAAGTAACCTTCCTATCCACTAACAAACCAAAAAATTTCATAAGAAGAGTCGGTGGCAAATCGCATTCTGGCCGGGTGGCCCAATACACCAGATGAAAGCCTTTCGACTTTGCAAACGATAGAACATCTCTCAGTTCCGAGTCGTTTAATTCTGACGGGATTATCCGCGCTATGGGAATTTCAAAATGCTGAGAATCCCAGGGAAGCGGGACAACCGACTTTTCAAGCTTTTCCTCGCCTCTTAGTCCCATTGGCAAATATGTTTTTTTAATGGTCGGCGCAATCATTTCTAGATATTTTGGAGCACAGAATAGGCTCCTCTTTCCTTCCCAATTTTTTCTAAACTCTCCGTAATGTATTTGACTATGTATACTTGTTCACCTTCAGTCATTTCGAAGTAAAACGGCAGACGAAGAAGTCGGCCGCTTAATTCTTCGGTAGTGGAAAGATCTCCAAACTGTCTCCCTAATTTTTGACCCATGGGCGAACAATGTAGAGGAACAAAATGAAACACGGCCATAATGCCATGTTGTTTCAGATGGGCTATTACGGCATTTCGAATCTCTCGATCGGAAAGAAGAATGTAAAACATGTGATAGTTACTCTCGCAGTCTTCAGGTATACGAGGAAGACTCAAGAGCCCTTGGACTTCAAGAGGTTTCAATAACGTTCGGTATTGCTTGTAAATAGTCTTTCGTCGTTCTGCGATTGCCCTCATCATTTCCAATTGAGCATAGAGAAACGCACAGGCGATTTCACTTGGCACATAGGATGATCCAATATCCACCCATGTATACTTATCAATTTCTCCTCGGAAGAACTCACTGCGATTGGTTCCCTTGTCTCGGATAATTTCAGCCCTCTTAATCATTCTAGAGTCGTTGATACAGAGCGCCCCGCCCTCACCGCATATATAATTTTTCGTCTCATGAAAACTATACGTGCCCAAGTGTCCGATTGAACCCAGGGCTCGATTGTTATAGTAAGCTCCAACACCTTGCGCTGCATCTTCGATAACAAGCAGATTATGTTTACGAGCAATATCCATTATTTTATCCATTTCACATCCAACTCCAGCATAATGAACTGGCACAATAGCTTTAGTTTTGTCGGTAATGGCCTCTTCAATTTGTTGTTCGTCAATGTTGAGAGTATCTGCCCTAATATCGACAAACACCGGTGTTGCCCCAACTCGAACAATGGCATTGGCTGTGGAAACAAATGTATAAGAAGGGAGAATCACCTCATCCCCAGGCCCAAGCTCACACAGTATGGCTGCCATTTCGAGAGCTGCCGTACAAGAAGGGGTCATGAGGACTTTTTGTATTCTGAACTGCTCTTCCAATAATCCCGAGCATTGCTTGGTGAAGTACCCATCACCAGCAAGATTGCCTAACGTCACAGCTTGCGCAATATAATACAGTTCCTTCCCAGCGACAAAAGGCTTATTAAACGGAATCGTGTACTCCATTATTTTTCCTTTTTCGTGAAACGCCTCTTTCTCCCTATCATCCGACTATTGCCCTTTGCGTCGAACAAGACTCGTTCTTCCTCATAGAACATCTCTATACTTCACGCGATGAGGATCACACTCAAGTATGTGTGGTCATAACAACAACGGTCTCCGGAGGTAGCCCGTAAGCATTCATGGTCCAGCCGCGGCCATGAAAGCTCCAGGGTCAGTCCAGCCACTCGTACAACTACCTTAAGGATGTCGTTCCCTCTGTTGGATCCCAAAAGCATAATTAAATTTGCCTGGATCAATATCAACAACTCACAACTGAGATGGAGAAAATATTTCGAATTTGCCAATTTTTTGAATCAGGGAATAGCTTTCTCGAACATACTTTTCTATTAAGACACTAACATCCGTATTGTATCTATCACTTGAATTGATAATAATGAGGGCAGGAGGTGCTTCTTTCAATGATTGGATAAACGCCTGACCTTCGTTTACGTTCGTAACGTCTAATGCCAAATGATAGAAACGAAAGGGATTGGGCCTATCGGCAAGAAAATATATTTCCGCATGG
>CAZAWQ010000542.1:0-4784 GCA_964488585.1 uncultured Roseivirgaceae bacterium | reverse complement strand
GGGTCCGGTTTAAAATATGGATGGATATTTTAAGATTACCCTCGCCTTTTCTTTTACGGGCGTTTATGGCCATTGGGATCGACAGGCCTACGATAAACATGAACAAAGGGAAGATAATATCCGCGAATCCCATGGCGTCAGCATCAGCAGGCATATGACCCAGCCATTTCGGAACGTCATGGAGGGTCCATAAGTCATTGACAAACAGCATAAAGAACATGGTGAGTGCCCTCAGGATATCAATTGCTGCTATTCTTCCGGGGTTTGGCAAGGTTGATGTATTCATTATCAACTAATTAAGCCAATAATAAGAGTATGGTTGGTTTAACTTACCAGTTTGGCGTCCAATTCAATAGTAGCTGTACCTCCGGCATAAAGTCTTGAGATGGGACATTTCTCTTTTGCCGCTTGTTTCAATTCATCAAACAATTCTGGGGTAAGTCCTTCACAGGTGACTTCGCACACTAATTTTATATTGGTTATGCAAGGACCGGTATCATCACTTCCCAGGGTTACCGATGCACTGGTTGCTACACTTTGAGGAGTTAAGTCTTTATTACTAATTAATGCTGAAAGAAACATTGAGTAACACCCTGCATGAGCAGCACCGATCAATTCCTCGGGGTTTGTTCCCTCACCTTCTTCGAAACGGGAAGCAAAGGAAAATGGTCCATTGTATTCACTAAAATTCATTACGCCCTTACCTTCTTTTAAGGTTCCATTCCAAAGGGCATTTGCAGATCTAACAGTCATAAGTTGATTATTTGTAGTGGGTGAAAATTTAGTAAGATAATTCTTTAAAGCTAGAGGTTTATTGTATTTAGTCAAACTTTTAGGTGGGTTTGATGGGTAGAATCGGCGTGAAGTGCAGGGTAGTTGGGCGCAAGATGCTTTGAGCAAGCTCCCTGCCTAAGGGCAAGCAGGCAGGCAATGGTAAATCTCAAAACCCAAGAAAATCTCAAATTTCAAGGACCAAATCTTAAATCGTTAATCAATTAATCTATTATTCTACTGTTCCCAAGTCCTACGTCCTTTTAATGCCCTACCCTTGTTATTTTGGCTCTGCCAAAATCATCTTCAACTCATTCAGCTTCAAAAGGGCCTCCACCGGACTAATGGTATTAATATCCAGTTGGTCAAGTAGCCCGGTCACTTTCTTAAAGGCAGGACTGGATTCAAACAATTGCAGTTGATAGTTATGGGCAGGTAACTCTTTTAACAACTCCTCTTTTTTCTCCTGGACTTTTTCTTTCTCCAGGTGATGTAATATCTCGTTGGCCCTGATCACTACGTTATTAGGTATCCCAGCCATTTGGGCCACGTGTATGCCGAAGCTGTGCTGGGAACCTCCCGGCTTTAGCTTTCTCATGAATATCACTTTGTCGCCAACCTCCTTTACCGACACGTTAAAATTCTTAACCCGTTCATGGGTTTCTGACAATTGATTCAATTCGTGGTAGTGGGTGGCAAATAATGTTTTGGGACGATGCAGTTTATGGTCATGCAGGTATTCTACTATTGACCAGGCAATACTTACTCCATCATAGGTACTGGTACCGCGCCCGATCTCATCCATCAATAACAGGCTTTGTGAGCTTAGGTTATTCAGAATGCTGGCGGTCTCCATCATTTCCAGCATAAAGGTGGATTCTCCCTGGGCTAGATTGTCTGATGCCCCTACCCGCGTAAACACCTTATCTACCAATCCAATGTCTGCGCTTAGTGCCGGCACATAACTTCCCATTTGCGCCATCAGAACGATGAGAGCCGTTTGTCGAAGCAGCGCTGACTTTCCTGCCATATTTGGACCGGTAATGATCATGACCTGCTGGGTTTCCGGATCCAGATATACATCGTTGGGCACATAAGCTTCTCCCAGTGGAAGCTCGTGTTCTATCACTGGGTGGCGGCCTTGCCTGATGTCCAGTACCAGTGATTCAGAAATATTGGGGCGACAGTATTTGTTTTTTAAAGCCGTATGGGCAAATGAACACAGCACGTCCAGGGAACCGATCAAATGGGCGTTCTTTTGAACAGGCTGAATAAAACCTTTGGCAAATTCTACCAATTCAAAAAACAGCCGTAGCTCAATATCTGCCAGTTGCTCTTCCGCATTCAGAATTTTTTCCTCATAGGTTTTAAGCTCGGGAGTGATGTATCGTTCTGCGTTGACCAGCGTCTGTTTTCTGATCCACTCCTCTGGCACTTTATCTTTGTGTGCATGGGTCACCTCCAGGTAATAACCAAACACCTTGTTGTAGCTAATTTTTAGAGAGCTGATTCCTGTACGCTCAGTTTCGGTGCGCTGCATTTGCAGCAGGTAGTCTTTTCCGGAATAAGCGATGGCCCGCAAGCGGTCAAGTTCCTTATCCACTCCATCCTTAATCATTTTCCCCTGCGATATTAATAGTGGGGCCTCCTCCTGAAGCATGGCATCAATTCGGTCAATTAACTCATCGCAGTTGGTGAATTCTTCCGTCCAGCGACTAAGGGACTGGTTATCGCTGGCTGAAAGGGCTGTAACTACCGGCTTGCAACTCTGTAGGGTTCGTTTTAGAGCGACAAATTCTCTGGGGTTGATCCGGCCAACTGCTACTTTGCTGATCAGGCGTTCCAGGTCGGCCATGGATCCCATCTCCCTAATCAAGCCTTCCAGTATATCAGGGTCCCGTGTTAGGGCGCCAACAGTATCAAGTCTTTTGTCAATTGAAGTTTTTTCTTTCAAGGGCAGCAACAGCCATTTCTTCAGTTTACGACTTCCCATGGCAGTGGCAGTGTGGTCCATTATCCTGATCAAAGGAACACCTCCTTCTTGCTGGGCTTGGACCAGTTCCAGATTACGGATAGTGAATTTGTCAAGCCAGATATACAGGTCATTTTCGATCCGGCTGATGGCAGAAATGTGTGTCTGGTCATTGTGTTCAGTAATTTCCAGATAATGAAGAATGGCTCCGGCGGCACGTGTGGCCAATGAAAGTTCCTGGAAGCCAAACCCTTTTAGATTAGCAGTGCCTAGCTGTTCTGTTAACTTTTCAAAACCAAAGTCCCAGCCGAACACCCATTCATCCAGGGGGAATAGATGGCGGTCCTGCCGTAGGTCTGTTTTAAGGAAGTTGTGGAAATTTTCTTTCTGGCCTTTACTGAATAAGACCTCCGTGGGGTCAAAACTTTGAACCAGTTTCTCGATTTGTGAAAAGGTGCCTTCAGTTCCGGTGAACTCGCCAGTGGAGATGTCCAGAAACGCAATACCAGCCTCAGATTTGTCAAAATAAATTGCCGATAGATAATTATTACTGTTGGATTCAAGCACGTGGTCGTTGAAGGTAACTCCCGGAGTGACCAGCTCGGTAATACCTCGCTTGACGATGCCCTTGGCCTGTTTGGGGTCTTCTAATTGATCGCAAATAGCCACTCGATGACCGGCCCGGACCAGCTTGGGCAGATAGGTGTCTAAAGAATGGTGTGGAAATCCAGCCAATTCGATATGGGAGGCCGCCCCGTTGGCCCGTTTGGTAAGCACAATGCCGAGCACCTGGCTGGCTGTCACCGCATCTTCGCCAAAGGTCTCGTAAAAATCGCCCACTCTGAAAAGTAATAAGGCTCCGGGATGTTTGACCTTAATAGCATTATACTGCTTCATTAAAGGAGTTTCCCGTTCTTTTTTTACCTTTGTTTTGGTCATGAATAATGCTAAAAGAAGATTGAAGTTAGCTGAAAATTTATAGAAATATACATATTGACAGGGTCCCCAAAAAATAAATTAAAGTTTACATGCGCAAGCTAGAAAATCGAGAGTTGCCGCGGCTGGATGTGCAGTCCTTTAAAGCGCATCCCAAGAAACCCCTGGTATTGATTTTAGATGATGTACGCAGTCTGAACAATGTGGGGTCTGCTTTTCGTACAGCAGATGCATTTTTACTGGAGAAGATATACCTCTGCGGGATAACAGGTAAGCCTCCGCACCGGGAAATTAACAAAACGGCCTTGGGGGCAACGGATTCTGTGGACTGGGAATATGCTGAAGATGTGTCCGATTTGGTAAAAAAACTGGGGCAGAAGGGATATAAAATCGTGTTGGTTGAACAGGCAGATGGTAGTGAAATGTTGATGGATTTTTCTCCTGACCCTGAAAATAAGTACGCATTGGTGTTTGGAAATGAGGTTAATGGAGTAAATGAAAGTCTTTTGCCTCTGGCGCAGCATTGTTTGGAAATACCTCAATATGGCACCAAACATTCGTTGAATATTTCAGTAAGCGTGGGAATTGTGGTTTGGTCGTTGTTGGAGAAAATGGGGTGTTTATAGCAGGGCGCATGGAGCATAGGGTTTGTCGCAGAGAGCATGGCGTTTATTCAAAATTTCGTAATCCGAAATTCGTAATTCGTAACTCCAATGGCTAACTTTAAACTTTTGAAAACTACTATAGAGATGCCTTACAGAACAGAGAACGATACCATGGGAGCAGTCGAAGTGCCGTCTGACAAATATTGGGGGGCGCAAACCCAAAGATCATTACAAAACTTTGCTATCGGGGGAGAAGCGATGAAAATGCCCATTGAAATTATCAGAGCTTTTGCTGTACTGAAGAAAGCTGCGGCTTTGACCAATCAATCGCTTGGGGTATTGGAAGAGACCAAAGCAAATTTGATCGCTCAAGTATGTGATGAAATTTTAAACGAAGAACTGGACGACCAATTCCCTTTGAAAGTTTGGCAAACTGGTTCGGGAACCCAAAGTAACATGAATGTCAATGAGGTGATTGCCAACCGGGCCCATGTATTGTC
>CAZAWQ010000541.1:0-2144 GCA_964488585.1 uncultured Roseivirgaceae bacterium | reverse complement strand
AGCTCAAAATTAGCAAATTTCAGGAGCAAGAGCAAGGCGTAGGGCGCTTAGTGCGAAAGCACAGGGCGCATTAGCACTTCATTAAGTAGCTTTGTGTTTAAACATCTAAACCCATGCGTCTATTTGTACTGGCCTTGCTGCCGATACTCGTTGTTGCCTGCTCAAATAATAAATCGTCAAATATCGCCACCCTAACAGATCTTGAATTACAGATCCTGGACTCCATACACCATCATGAAGGTGAGTTTGCGGTAGCCTTTAAAAACCTTGACACAGCCGGTGAAACTATTTTTATAAACAAAAGCACTATTTTTCATGCTGCCAGTACTATGAAAACCCCGGTAATGATTGAGGTTTTCAAACAAATTGCCGTGGGAAATATCAGTTTGGATGACAGTTTAATAGTGACCAACAAGTTCCGCAGCATTGTTGATAGCAGCTGGTATGAACTGAGTTTGGCCGATGATAGTGAGTCTGATTTGTACCAGGCTATTGGCAAATCCGCTGCTGTATCGGACTTAATAGAGTACATGATCACAAAAAGTAGCAATCTGGCTAATAATATACTGATCGAACACCTGGGTGCGGAATTCATAACTCAAACCATGAAAGACCTGGGTGCTCCTGACATGCAAGTATTGAGGGGCGTCGAGGACCTCAAGGCCTACTCACAGGGATTAAATAACACTACTAATGCGCTGAGTCTACTGGTCATATATGAGAAACTAGCTAACGGCATGGTGGTATCTAAAGAGGCTTCAGAGTCAATGATCGAAGTGCTTAAGCGTCAACATTACAATGATGTAATCCCAGCCCTACTCCCGGACCATGTAGTGATCGCCCACAAGACCGGCAGTATCTCACATGTCCACCATGATAGCGGCATCGTGTTCCTGCCAGATGGCCGTAAATATGTTTTGGTGCTTTTGTCCAAAGATTTGGTTGATTTTGACGACGGCACCCGGTTGTTGCAGAATATTTCGAAGATGATTTATGATTATGTAGCTAGAAATTAGAAATGATGAATGATGAATGATTAGGGACTAAGGTTACTAACTTTTTTGGATGAATATCATAAAAATTTCAAAACCAATTCTCCAATCAAATAGCCAATCCCTGCCACGCCAAAACCCACAATAAACATGTCAAATCCGCTCCTGAACAGACCCCTGCCGGTAAATATGCTTCTGGCTGCTCCTACAGCGAAATGTGCTAACATGGCGAAGGCAAAAGAGATCCAGATTGCCCGACGTCCTTGCCAGATAAAGAAGGGAAGCACTGGTATCAACGCGCCAATAGCTGTGGCGACACCAGTCAACCAGGCTTCTTTCATAGGATTGATCGCGTGATCTGAAAAACCAAGTTCCAACTTTACTTTTTCATCAAGGGCTTTGTCCTTATCTTGCATTACTGTTGCAGCCAAAGATTTTGCTGCATCTTGATCCATTCCTTTATTTTCATAAATCAAGGCAAGTTCTTCTGTCTCCAATTCAGGCATGTACATGATCTCATCGGCTTCCATTTGACGTTCATTCTCATATACTTCCAGCTCACTCTTGGCGGCCAGGTAGCCGCTTGATCCCATAGAAAGCGCATCAGCAATTAGGCCTGCGACTCCAGTTACCAGGATAATGGGTGCGGCAGCCTGAGCACCAATCATTCCTGCAATCAAGCCAAAGTTGGCGGTAAGTCCGTCATTGAATCCATAGACCACATCCCGTAACATGCTGCTAGAATCCGTATTATGCCACGGTTCCAGGTCTTTGCCAAGAGTTTCCGACAGTGTTTGGGCATGACTTGCCGAATCACGAGCCAGCTTGAGCGCAAGATTTTTTATGGAACTGTCATTTGCCTGTTTATATAAGGAAATATAGGACATCACCTCTTTGCTCTCCTCCCGAAGCATCATTTGTTTCAGCCATTCCGTACCAAAAAACCGTGTGAGCCAAACCATCAATCTGGCTTTTGACGAAGGTTGGATTTTAGGGTAACTAACCCCTTCCTCGTTCAGCAATTTTTCCCAAATCTGTACGTGTCTTTTTTCTATGTCTGAAAGGCTTACATAGTTTTTCTTTTCCTTAGGGTCGGAGGTTCTTTGGGCCAACTCCTCGTATAAATATGAAGCATCTACCTCTTCCCTTAAA
>CAZAWQ010000540.1:0-2495 GCA_964488585.1 uncultured Roseivirgaceae bacterium | reverse complement strand
TGAAATGGAGGGGCATGATTCACGATATTATGCCGGGCACCGCGGAACAACTCAACCGGGAAATGACATCAGCTTATATTGGGTTCGATCCCACAGCTGACTCACTACACATTGGCAATCTGGTACAAATCATGTCATTGGTACATCTACAAAAATGTGGACACAAACCATATGCGTTGGTAGGCGGAGCCACCGGTATGGTGGGTGATCCTTCAGGAAAAAGTGCTGAAAGGCAGTTGCTAACTGAAGAGGTACTACGACACAATGAGTCTTGTATTAAGCAACAACTGAGTTATTTTCTGGATTTTGGCTCTGGAAAAAATGCCGCAGTTATGGTAAACAACTACCAATGGTTTAAAGATTTGGGATTTATCGAATTTCTGAGAGATATCGGCAAACACATTACGGTAAATTATATGACTGCCAAAGACTCCGTAAAAAGTCGCCTTGAAAGTGGGCTTTCATTTACCGAGTTCTCCTATCAATTGATACAAGGGTATGATTTCTATTGGTTATATCAAGAGAAGGGCATTAAACTGCAAATGGGTGGGTCTGACCAATGGGGAAATATTGTAACCGGCACTGAAATCATTCGAAGAAAGGCAGGCGGTGAGGCATTCGCATTAACCACACCCCTGGTTACCAAGGCAGATGGCTCAAAGTTTGGAAAAACGGAGCATGGCAATGTATGGCTTGATCCAAAAAGAACCTCTCCCTATCAATTTTATCAATTCTGGTTGAACTGCGCAGACGATGACGCCAGAACCCTCATGCGAATCTTTTCAACCAAACAACAGGAAGTGATAGAAGCGCTTGAAAAGGAACATCTTGAGCATCCGCATCTTCGACTAATGCAGAAAGAACTTGCTGAAGAAATAACCACCCGGGTACATTCAGTGGATGACTATCAAAGTGCAGTAAAGGCCTCCCAAATACTTTTTGGCAAATCAACCGCGCAAGAGCTGCAAACAATTGATGAGGATATGTTACTAACTGTATTTGAGGGAGTACCTCAAGTTGATATAGCACAATCGGTCCTGGATGAAGAGCATAACGTGACAGATTTTCTTTCGGAATTGACTCAAGCATATATATTCAAATCCAAGGGGGAAGCCAGGCGTATGATCTCCGGAGGTGGAGTAAGCATTAATAAGACTAAACTTACCGATCCCACACAGTTAATGGACTTTGAACTGATAAACAACAGGTACTTATTGGTTCAAAAGGGTAAGAAGAACTACTATTTGGTTAAAGTAGGGTAGTTAAGACAACAGTTCCACTGAAAAAATTCCGATAGACTGCTGTTTTCCTTTTAGTACAATGGTGTCTACAAACGTTTTTTTGAGTAACTCCGTTTCAGGCAGTTTTTGTTGCAGTGACTCCGAAATGAGCAAGTCTTTCTGGTGAATATTACATAGACCCTCAATGCGTGCAGCAATGTTCATGGTATCTCCCAGAAAAGCGAGGTCTCTTTTTATATCACCAACTTCGGCAACGGTAACTTCTCCTATATTTACCCCTGCTTTGAATTCAGGAACAATACCATATTTGTTTTTATAATATAATTCGCGTTTTTTAAGTTGTTGGACATATTCAAAAAACGCCATCAGACAATTGTTGTGTCGTAAACCCTTTTCAACTTCCCAATACAGTATTGCTTCATCTCCTACATATTGGTAAATTTCAGCCTGACGATTTACCACTATCGAAAGGTCACTGAAACAATCTTGCACCAGCTCACCGAAATGTACATGACCCAGCTCCTCAGCAATGGTAGTTGAAGACTTCATGTCAAGAAACATGAATATTCTTACTTCTTCTTTGGGGTGATGAAATTTTCCAGTTAAAAACTTGGCCAGATTTCCAGGACCGAATTTCAGGTTTATCTGACGCGAAAAGTTCAAAATAAAACTCACAATTGTGGTGTAAAGAAGGATGATCAGGATTCTCGGATTTATTATAGAACTTCTCATCATTTCACGGGTAATTTCAATCCCCATTTTATCAAAAGCCTCCACTCTTACCTCTATACTAACTAAAAAAATGATTAGTAAATGAATGATTCCTTTTATCAGGAGAATTGATCCAAAGGATCTTTTTCTCAGCCATTGCTTATCAAGAAAGATATCCACAAATCCATAAATTACCCCAAGGAAAAGCCCAACCTGAATTCCTAGCCACATAGTAAAATCGAAGTCCATGGTAGGATCGGTAGCTAGTAGTGGCTTTTCAAAAGTGGGGTAGAATCTTAGTATTACAAAAACCACCATAGCAAATACCCATACAACTATGTCGGTGATTAAAATGGCAAAATTCTGTTTACGGAATAACCGCATCTACTGAATGGGTTTACCTATAAATTTCCCCACCAAAACAGCCATGATAACTACCAGGTAAAACTGACCAATTAATCCAAAAAATAAGGATACCCCCCGAGCCTGACTGGATATAGGTGCAATATCTCCATAACCAATAGAAAGTATGGTAATATAACT
>CAZAWQ010000539.1:0-3258 GCA_964488585.1 uncultured Roseivirgaceae bacterium | reverse complement strand
AATATGTTGATTCCCACTGCTCTTTCGGCGGGTTTTATAGAGTTACTGCCAAGACATAAAATACCCTTTATTTCGGAAGATATTCTAATGAGCCACCCAGCACGATATCAAACCTTTTTGGGACGGCACCTGGATATATTTACGTCGCCGGGTTCTATAGCCAGGCACATCAATTCGATTATTATGGATTTTTCTTATCTGTATACAAATACCTCCGCAGCGCCATGAGTCAGACATTAGTAACGGTAATAGTGGTATGCCATAATCAAGCCCCGTTTGTAAGGGAAGCTTTGGAGTCAGTCTTTGCACAATCATATACTAACATAGAAATTATAGTGGTCGATGATAGTAGCCAGGACCACTCTGTTGCAGTTATCAATGATATGGAACAGTCTGGAATGAGGTTCAGAAAGATTCTTGCATCCATGAAGCAAGGGTACTGTCGTTCATTTAACAAAGCTTTGAACTTGGCAAATGGCAAATATATTATTGACCTGGCCGCGGATGACGCTTTGCTTCCGGAAAGGGTAGAGGAGGGGGTGTCCGCCCTGCAAAACGGAGATGCCCGAATTAACTTTTGCGATGCCTACTATATTGATGATTTGTCCAGAATTCAGGGCACACATTATCGCAGGGACTCAAACGGGCGAATATTGGATCAAGTACCCGAAGGCGATATATTTAAGCAACTACTAGCTCGTTATTTTATTTGCACGCCAACCATGATGATAGACAAAGAAGTATTAGATACTTTGGGAGGGTATGATGAGGGGCTTTATTATGAAGACTTTGATTTTTGGGTACGATCCTCTCGGCATTACAAATATTGTTTCACAAATAAAGTATTGGTAAAAAAAAGGGTACATAAGGAATCTATGTCTAAAGCACAGTATCAACCCAAAAGTAAAATGTTGCCAACAACTCTTATAGTCTGTCAAAAAGCCTATGAACTTTGCCGTACCAAAGAGGAGTTTCACGCATTGGGTATTCGTATTCGCTATGAGCTAAGGCAAGCAGTTGTCAGTAACAACTATTCAGTGGGCAATGAGTTCCATAAACTACTGGGACGTATTCAAAATCATTCGGTTGAGTATTGGATATGGGCCTGGTTGCTGGCTAGGAGTTGGAATTTCTCTTTTCTTACTCAGTTTATGGGCAAGGCTCGCTAACGTCGATTATCACTATTTTCGAGCATGCTTAGATAACTTAGATAACGGGATTCGGGAACGGTATCATTTATTGCTTCAATGACAACACATTTGGGTTCATGTACATGGGTACAATTATGATATTTGCATAGACCCATCAAAGCCCTCATTTCCGGGAAATAATGGCTAAGCTCTTCTTCTCCAATTTCCATCAACCCAAGTTCCTTAATGCCAGGAGTATCGATTATATATGAATCTTTACTCACCTCGAACATTTCTGCAAAACTAGTAGTATGCACTCCTTTTTGTGAAAAATCAGAAACAGGATTAATTTTTTGTTTGGCCTCCGGAATCAGATGATTCAAGAAGGTAGATTTGCCAACTCCTGAATGTCCGGAAAGCAAGGATGTCTTATAACTTAAATGAGTGCGTAATTCTACTAAATTTATATTCTCAGTAAATGATGTGGTCATAGCGGTATATCCAATGCCCTGGTAGAGCACTATGATGGCATCCAACTCTTCCAGCTGTCGGTCGTCATAAAGGTCAACCTTGTTAAAAACAAGCACTACTGGAATTCTGAAGGCTTCTGCTGATACCAGATAGCGGTCAATAAATCCAAAAGAGGTTTTTGGTTGCTCCAGTGTTGCTACCAGAATAGCTTGATCAATGTTCGAAGCCAAAATATTCCCAATTTCAGGATGTTTTACTGAAGTCCGAATAAGATAGTTTTGCCGGGGCAGGATGCTGTAGATAACCCCTACTCCATGTGAATTTTCAAATTTCACCAATACACGATCTCCCACGGCTATGGGATTGGTCACTTTTAGTCCCTTGATCTTAAATTTCCCTTTCAGTTTACAGCGGTGCAGGAGCCCTTCATAATCTCTGATATCATACCAGGATCCGGTGGTTTTGATAACGACACCTTCCATATCAGGTTTTAAGAATTGTTAGAACATGATCCATAATAATATTTGTTGCACCTGTATTTTCTTTTACGAAGTTTCGGCAAACATTACTGGTTTGTTGGTAGAGTTTATCATTAAGTTCAAGGCGCTGGTATGCCTGGTAGAGTTGTTGGGTGTCTTCGATAGCAACTGCTCCTTTTAGTTCTACCATTGAAACTGCCTCTCTGAATTTTCTGTAGTTTTGATTTCCGAAAAACAATGGTAAACCAAAAGTCGCCGCCTCCAGGATATTATGTAGACCTTTTCCGAATGCCCCTCCTATATAAGCGTATTTTCCATACTGATAAAGATGGGAAAGAATACCGATGGTATTAATGATTAGCACATCAGCATCGGTAGAGCTGTTATACTCAGAATAGTGAATGCTGGTACGATCAATAATAGAGTCAAGTTGACTTAGGTTACTTTCGTTAATTTCATGAGGTGCAATAATAAACTTCAGGTGTTTCTCGCTATTTACAAATGGTGCTATTACAGCAATATCCTGAGGCCAACTGCTGCCGATAATAAAAGTATCATGGTCATTCACAAATTGTTCCACAATATCATTGCGGGTAGTATTTTCAGTAATTGCAGCTACCCTATCCATTCTGGTGTCACCGGCAATGGTTACTGAATTAATACCAATATTTTTCAACAACTCCAAAGACCTGGAATCCTGAACGAATATATGTTCCAGGTTGAATAGTATCTTTCTAAATAGTCCTCCGTAAGGTTTGAAAAAAATCTGGCCTACGTTGAATATGGATGAGCAGATCATAATCGGGACATTGCGATCTTTACCCTCCCGGATCAGGTGATGCCAGAATTCGTATTTGATAATAAATGATGCCTTAGGCCTTACAATGTTGTAGAAATTCCGTGCATTTGAAGCAGTGTCCCATGGCAGGTAGTGCACCGCATGGGCGAGTGGATAGTTTTTACGGATTTCATATCCGGAAGGCGAGAAAAAGGTTAACAAAATCTTGTAATCGGGGTAAATTTTATTGAAAGACTCCAGCAGAGGTCGTCCTTGTTCGAATTCACCCAGCGAAGCACAGTGAAACCAATAAATATCAGAGTTATTTTCAACTTCTTTTTCGATTAGAGCGAACAAGCCTTTTCGGCCATTGACCCATTTATGTGCTTTTGGATTGAAT
>CAZAWQ010000538.1:0-2254 GCA_964488585.1 uncultured Roseivirgaceae bacterium | reverse complement strand
TTGCCCTCTCCGAGCGTCTGCTATGTGCCATAAGCGGACATACAACTGGGGAAAAAATGACCGGTCTGGTAGTTTTTTGCTCTCCGCGTGATGGTTACGGCAGGTTGCTTCGGTTATATTTTCTTTATGAAATTAAAGCTGCTCCAATGGATGCACTTTACGCTCTAACTACCAAAGGATGAATTATGTATATCTTCAGAAGCCAGGCCATAAAACCCACAGAAAAACTTCATGACTTTGTTGATGATTTTAACTTCGGTATTGTTTTTACAGAATCTATGGAAGCAACACACCTTCCATTTTATATCAAACGTGGGGAAGGAAAATTAGGAACGCTATACGCTCATCTATCCAGAGCCAATCCTCAATCCAAGAGTCTGGATGGCAAGGAAACGTTAATCACATTTTCCGGTCCTCATGCTTATATTTCACCAACCTGGCTCGACACACGACCAATGGTTCCAACATGGAATTATGCAGCTGTTCATGCTAAAGGCACTGCAAAATTATTAGATCGAGAAGGAACAATGGAAGTTATTGAAGAACTCATGAAGAAACAGGAGTCTTCGCTACTGGAGGAAAGAGATATTGTCACCGACGAATTCAGAGACTCGATAATTGATTATATTGTAGGATTTAGAATAGAAATAATAGACATTCAAGGTGTTCTCAAACTAGGTCAAACTGATACCAAAGAGGATCAAATTGGAGTGGTGAAAGGCCTTTCTTCCCAGAATACCGATGCATCGAATCAACTACTAAACTATATGAAGAGGATTAGTGTGGGCACTGGCTAGATAACTTATATATTGATAACTAAAGACTCCTTCAGAGTCCGCTTTGTGCCAGGAGCGGACTGTCAACTTCCCAGAAAATTGTGGTTATCCACGATTATTCTGATAATTTACAATAACTTCTCTTGAGTGGGTTTTTTACCTATACTTAATTTGGTTAAATCTTAATTATAAAAATAAGGAGAGCAATCTAATGAAACAAAAATTCACAACCGTTTTCGTAACGCTACTGATTGTTGTTGGCCTCGGTGTACCCATACAGGTGAACGCAGCTGATGAAAAGGTGATAACTCAAGTGATTACCATCGACACACACGGCAATACTAAAGCCTATCTCAATGGTCTAAAACCCGTATTAGCTCGGAACAAGGAGTTGGCACCGAAGGCCAATTTTCGTGTCTACGAGGCGGGCTTTTCAGGTACAGACACCGGGCTGATATATGTCGTTATTGAATACCCCAGCATGGCCTATTTGGAGGAAGTGGGGAAGAAAATCGAGTCTGATCCCGAATTGACGAAGGGTATCATGAGTCTGAAAAAAACCGGAAGAACTATCGAGTCGGACTCAATTTTATTTGATGTGACGCCATGAAGGATTGAAACTTTTGTATGATCACGACGCCCCTACCACAGGGGCGTTTTTATATGTGGACTTGATGACACATTTGTTCGGAATAAATCTTACTAGAATTTTCTGAATGTCTCCTTTGAGTCGGAAGCGGACGTTCATACCTGATCAGGCTTAAGGTCCGCTTTCGGGGGTATAGCGGACATTAGCTATTAAAAATTGTCAAAGACCAGCAATTCGAAATAACGTTGTAGCACCCAAGAAACTATAAAACGTTAATGGCCAAAATATTACCCAAATAGCAAAAGGGGTGTAAGCGGCCAAATAATTGCGCCCTCCGGATGTTCAGGGTAAAGTAGTAGGGATAAGGGTGTTAGTTCTTCTTATACTCCCGAACATCTACTAAATATTCTCTTCTGAGTGCATAATTGGCGTTATTGAGGTGGGTTAACACACCGATTTATCAACACAGCGAGATGAACATTGGAAATACTTACCGACATTGTAATCACTGCATCGCTTTATTTTTTATTACTCGGTAACGCAGTCGCAGTCCTGATCGGTATACTGGTGCTGTGTGCACCGCAGGTACTGCAACGCCTCAATACAGCCAGTAGCCGTTGGTTCTCCTCTCGCAAAATGGGTCGTTCCCTTGATACCCATATCGACACCAATCAAATCGTTCTCAGTCATCCGCGTGTTCTCGGTGTACTATTGATCGTCGCATCTGCACTCGTTCTTGTTGAGGGTGGGATCTACTTTGTCACAACGCCGGCGGAGGTGGGAGCGCAGTTGATAGCCGATCTGATTCCTATACCGCGCTCTAGCCAGCCTTTATGGGAAGTTGTCTGGGTATCATCAGGCACGGTCATTCTGCTCGGGGCGCTTGCCG
>CAZAWQ010000537.1:0-5163 GCA_964488585.1 uncultured Roseivirgaceae bacterium | reverse complement strand
TGTCCTGGTTGCGCTTTTGATAATCCTGAAGGAGTGAAATTTGCGGTGAATGCGGAAAACCACAACTCCCAATATGCCCGGGCTGTGAAAGTTGAGGATATTTTCTCCCATAAGGATAAATTTATATACACCGGCAGCCATTAGGGTTTCCAGAACATTGCGCTTTAGATGCATGATGTCATTGTTTATGGCATCATTCCACTCCCCAATTAGCTCTATAATTCCAAATCCCTGGTTGTAGTCAACGAATAAAATTTTCAAATAGAGTGTCTCGGAACCAAAGAAGTCCCACCCTGGGGCTAAATAATACCCATATATATTTTCAGAATAAAAGTCGTAGTTGTACTGTTTGCCAAAAAATGGAGACTGTGGGTCCGTATTCGATTGGTAAAACTGTTCCCAGCGATAAAATGGCTCGATATTATGCATGGTCCTGGTCCTTGAGTGCCGCCCGTACCGAGCCATGGGTCTCAAGCAATTGAGCGGCCTGATCTTGGTTGATGTTCAGTTCGTCCATAAGCATTTTAATACCTCGTTGGACTAGTTTGGCATTACTCAAATGCATATCCACCATTTTGTTACCTTTTACTCGTCCTAATTGTATCATGACCGTGGTAGATATCATATTAAGAATCAGTTTTTGTGCTGTGCCTGATTTCATACGGGTACTTCCGGTTACAAACTCAGGTCCTACCACTGCTTCAATGGGGAATTCGGCAGCTTCACTAAGTGCGGAACCTTTATTGCAGCTGATGGATCCTGTCAAAATGCCCTTCTCCCGGGCATTTTTCACTCCCCCTATCACATACGGTGTCCGGCCTGAGGCGGCAATTCCTATTACGGTGTCTAGCGTCCCTATTTTAAAGTCCTGCAAATCCACCCATGCTTGATCCGGGTTATCTTCAGCAAACTCCACTGCTTTCCTTATAGCCTGGTCACCTCCGGCCATGATCCCGATCACCATATCTGCCGATACACCGAAAGTAGGTGGGCACTCTGAAGCATCAACGATTCCCAATCGTCCACTGGTACCTGCCCCAATATAAAACATTCGACCTCCTTGCTCCATACGAGGAACTATTTCTTTAACCAATGCTTCGATATTCGGGATTATATGAGCTATCACTTCAGGAACAATGTGATCCTCATTATTGATGTTGACCAGCAGCTCCTTTATAGGCATGTGCTCAAGATCATCAAATTTGGATGGAGATTCGGTAGTTGACATCACTGTTTAAATTATGCTGCGAATTTTCACAATTTGACTTAGCGTTTCTCAGAGTTAGTTAGCAGGCCTGTGATATAGGGTCAGACCTGCAATCGGATCCTCAGTAATGTTTTTAATGTGCAATCCCAGGTCTTTGGCGGCCACCCGTAAAATGGTATTAAAATAAAATGCAATGGAACCAGAAAAATGCATAAGACTCTCTTGTGCAGTTGGATACTTCAACACTTTGCGCTTCAGAAATTTCAGAAAATTACTGTACACAATTTCATAAATAAAAGGGTCTTTTCTATGATTAAACAGGAACTTGCTGAATTGACCCAGATATCTGTTAGGATATGGCTGGCGATAAACACGATCCATGATAGTTGTTTTAAGTTCCGGATAGCGCTTTTCAAACGACCTCATCAGGTGATCGGGCAATTCTTGATTCAGAAAATGGATCACCAGTTGACGGCCCATAACCGAACCGCTGCCTTCATCTCCTAACCAGGTACCCCATGGAGGAATGTGATGCACAATCTTTTCGCCGTCATAATAACAGGAGTTAGAGCCGGTACCTAAAATACAGGCTATTCCGGATTCCCTTCCACATAGTGCCCTCGCCACCGCAAGCAGATCTGAATTCACGGAAACCATAACATCGCCAAATACTCCGGTAAGAGCCTTTTCTACCACAAGATTTTTTTCTTGGTTGTTGCACCCTGCCCCATAGAAGTGAATTTCCCGGATTTTGGTGTTAACCTGTGGTATCAATGTTTTCTGCAACTCTGCCTGGATCTCCCCGGTAGATTGAAAGTATGGATTGATCCCCTTGGTCCGGGCTTGGTCTATCTTTCCCTGAGGATCAATCGTACGCCAACTTGTCTTGGTGGAGCCACTGTCAGCAATCAGGATCATTTGTTTGAGAGTTTTCCAATTGGTTGAAATTTATCAAATACATTTTCGGTATGCGGAGCTTCTGACAGTTCCTCCGTCAGGTCCTGCCCTGCCCAGTGTTCATAATGATTTCCAGTTTTCCAGAGCCTGGAACCAGATACATCGTAGATATAGCCTTGATAGCAAATCCAAACCTCCTCTCGATCACTGCCGTTGCACAGAGCAAGTTGAGCTAACGTGTAGTATGGTAGTTTTTTGGTCAATTTTTCTCCAGATAAATAGTTCTATATACAAAAATATGAAAGTAGGTAAATTTTCAATGTTTTGAGCCACGTAAATCTCTGTGCCTTGCGCCATGCCCTCTGCCCCCTGCCCTTTGCATTTCACAAGTCCTTTTTATTTAATAAATTAAAACTTTTAAAATTACCTCTAAATTTTCAATGAATAACTGGGCGCTTTTCTATTCATTCATATTTCTATTGGCTTGTAGTAGCCAATCTTCCGAACAATCAAATGATCAAAATACTGATTCCATGACAATAATAGATCATGCACAACAATTGGCACATGAACTTATCATCACCGATGGTCACATCGATCTACCATATCGTTTAAATGATGTAATGGAGGATGTAAGTATACGCACGGAATTAGGAGAGTTTGATTTTGTAAGGGCCAAGGAAGGTGGCCTGGACGCTCCTTTCATGTCTATTTATGTGCCTTCTTCTTATCAGGAAACCGGAGGAGCCAGGGAGTTTGCGGAAGAAATGATCCGGCTGGTAGAGGAAATCCAATCACAATATCCCCACAAGTTTGCCATTGCCCGAAGTCCTCAGGAAGTGGAGGAGTTGGTGACAAAGGGCTTAATCGCTTTGCCCATGGGCATGGAAAATGGGGCTCCTCTTGAGGAAGATCTGAGCAGTATACAATATTTTTATGATCGTGGGATCAGGTACATTACATTAACTCATGCAAAGGACAATTTAATTTGTGATTCATCTTATGACCCTACCCAAACCTGGAATGGACTAAGTCCTTTTGGAAATAAGGTGGTTCTGGAAATGAACAGAGTGGGTATCATGGTAGATGTTTCTCACATTTCAGACAGTGCTTTTTATCAGGTAATGAAGATTTCACAGTCCCCGGCTATTGCTTCCCATAGTAGTTGTCGTCATTTTACTCCAGGATGGGAAAGAAATATGTCAGATGATATGATAAAGGAGTTAGCTGCAAACGGTGGGGTTATTCAAATTAACTTTGGTTCAACCTTTCTCGATGAGGCCTCAAAAACCAGCAATAACGACATCAATAAGCACCTCAGTCAATGGCAGGAAACTCAGGATGAACTTTCTGGAGATGATGAGATTCGGGAATATAAGGACCAATACCACAGGGAAAATTTTGTTTACTCAAATATGGGAAGAGTAGTAGACCATATAGATCATGTGGTTTCACTAGTTGGGATAGATCATGTAGCTTTTGGCTCTGATTTTGACGGTGTTGGAGATACTTTGCCATATGAGCTAAAGGATGTTTCCCAGTATCCAAATATTATTGCTGAGTTATTAAAAAGAGGTTATTCGGATAATGATATAGCACAAATCTGTTATAAGAATGTATTCCGGGTTTGGAATAAGACTGCGGAAATTGCTGCTGGTTTTCAACAATAAAGCTATCTATTCCCGTTGCACAATAATTGTTACCTTAGTAAATAAAATAAAACTAACAAATGAATAAGGCATCAAAAACAGGACGAAGAGAATTTCTTAAAGCAGGATCTGCTGCTATTGCGGGAAGCGCGGTACTGGCAACATTTCCAACTCATTTAAGCGCTTATGTTCGGGGAAGTGATCAAATAAAGATCGGATTGATTGGTTGTGGTAACAGAGGAGCTGGAGCTGCGGTCCAAGCTATTAAGGCATCTAAAGCTGTCAAATTAGTTGCCATGGGCGACGTATTTAGAGACAGGTTGGATAAATCGTATAGTGCAATATTGGAGAACGTGGAGGCAGATCAGGTTGATGTCCCTGAAAGCAATAAATTTGTGGGGTTCGATGCTTATAAAAAAGTGATTGCGCTATCGGATGCGGTATTGTTGGTAACACCTCCTCCCTTTAGACCGATACACTTCGAAGCTGCCATCCAGGCAGATAAACACGTGTTTATGGAAAAGCCATTAGCGGTAGATATACCCGGGTATCATAAGATCATGGAGGTTTCTAAACTGGCAGACCAAAAGAAACTATCTGTAGTGGTAGGGCTACAAAATAGGTATAAGATGGCTTATGAGAATTTGTTCACGCAGATTCGGGGGGGTACCATCGGTGATGTGGCATCAATTTCAGTTTACTACAGCGTAGGCGCACCGACCATACATGCCCGTAAATCGGGACAGACAGAAATGGACTACCAAATGAGAAACTGGCGTTACTTTACCTGGTTGTGGGGTGGGCAATTAGCTGGCCAAACCATCCATCCAATTGATGCCATGAACTGGATGATGCAGGATTTTCCTGTTCAAGCCCGTGGAATCGGTGGGCGACAGGTTTTTGACGGACCCAATCAAGGCAATACCTATGACCATCATTATGTAGAATTTGAATATGCTAACGGTATCAAGATGCATGTTGAAAGCCAAAATATTGATAATTGCTGGAGCCGTGTGGGATTTGATATTAAGTGTAGCTCAGGTTATGCAAATGAAAAAGTCCGTATTTATGACACCAGTAAAAAAGTGATTTGGCGCCACGATGATCGTGATGACCCCAATCCTTATCAAGTGGAACACGATGTGTTTTTTGATTCAATCCTTAACAGTACTCCCAGAAATGATACTGAATGGGGCGCAAAAAGCACTTTGACTACCATAATGGGAAGAATGGCCATTCACTCAGGTCAGATAATGAACATGGACGAAGTATTGAAGTCCAAACGAAGTTTGTTGCCCAAACAGTTTGCCTGGGATGCAACGATGCCGGATATGCCTGATGAAAGCGGGAATTATGCAATTCCTATGCCTGGCATTTCCAAGGTTATATAGGTTTCGCCACGGAGGTGGA
>CAZAWQ010000536.1:0-8911 GCA_964488585.1 uncultured Roseivirgaceae bacterium | reverse complement strand
CAGAAAAAGTTAGACAGCCTGGTATTGCCCTACCAAGTAATAGATGCAGGTTTGAGCGGAGAAACTACTGCAGGTTGAGTAGGTCGGATCGAATGGGTGTTACGGGAACCAGTGGCCATCATGATTTTGGAATTGGGAGGTAATGACGGGTTAAGAGGAATTGATCCCGGGGAGTCCATGAAAAATTTACAGGAAATTATTGACCTGGCTCAAGCCAAATACTCTGATATACAGATCATAATTTCTGGCATGGAAGCGCCACCTAATATGGGGCAAGAATATGTTACCGTTTTCCGTTCTATATTCCGGGAATTGTCCCAGGTGAACGACTTGCCGCTAATTCCCTTTCTTTTGGAAGGAGTGGGCGGAGAACCTGAATTAAATCTTCCCGACGGGATCCATCCCAATGAAAGGGGCCATAAAATTGTCGCTGAAAATGTATGGGCAGTTTTGAAGAATTTAGTAACTGAAGGATAGACAAACCACATTTGAGATCTCAGGTCTGATGTCTCAGGTCTGAGATCGGAGGTCTAAGATCTGAGGTCTAAGATCTTAGATCTAATCAGTCCCACATTCCCTCCTGTACAATTTCCAATATATGCCCATCGGGGTCCTTAAAATAGAATGACAAAAATCGGTCTCTCCAGGATTGTTCATGTATGATATCTATTCCTGCCAAGTTCACTTTCTGTTTCCAGTCCTCATATTCCTGCACTGCTACTTCAAACGCCAGGTGGGCAGGTCCTTTTGCGAAATGCGGCGGAAGTTCCGTTTCCCGGCTTGAAGCTTCAGGTAGGAAACATAGCAAAACTGAAGTTCCAGCTCTAAAGAAAACATGTCTGCCGGACTTTTTGGCGATTATAGGAAAATCGAGGACCTTTTGATAAAAATTTTGAGTTAGCTCAAGATCGCTTACGTAGATACACGTTTCCTTTACCTGTTTTATGTTCATGGCAAAACAGGATTTTAATCGTAAGATGAAAAGTTGATCTCCGTATTGTCTCCAATGTTCAAGCTTTGGCTGGGGCCCTTAAGTATGGTATCGCTTCCAATAACAGATCCATTTAGCACCGCCACTTCCAAGCTGCTGAAAGAACCAATGATACTATTCTCAATTATTGAGTTTCTAATCAAAGTGTCTTCACCAATTGCCACATTTGGGCCAATTATGGAATTTTCAATCCGACAATTGTTGGCAATACTTACTGGGGGAATGATTATTGAATTTGGAAAATTGTAATCAGATGTGGTCATAAATTCATCACTGCTCAGAAGAATTCCATTAGCTTCTAGCAGAGATTCCTTTTTACCACAATCATACCAATTATTTACTGGGAATATCGACATAGACTCTCCATGTTTCAACATTTCCATTAAAGCATCAGTTAATTGGTACTCACCCAATGTTTTGATCCCCCTACCGATAATTTGTTCTAATGACTCAACAAAGAGTGTCGGTTTGTTTAGTTTATAGATTCCCACCAAGGCCAGATTTGATTTGGGAATTTTCGGTTTTTCAATCAGCCTTTTCACGTTGTCCTGGGTATCAATTTCAACTACACCAAAATTTCCTGGTGTCTCCACCTTCTTAGTTCCCAATGCAGATTGAGGAACCTTAAGAAATTCCTTTATATCAAGGTTAAGAATTGTGTCCCCAAGCATAATAAGCACTTCTTTTTGGCCTCTTATTGACTCCCGGGCGCACCAAAGAGCATGGCCGATGCCTTCACGTGGTTCCTGTACTACGAACTCCACATTTAATTCCTCTGCTTGGTAGTATTCCTCAATAAATGATTCAATTTTATCTCCCAGGTACCCAATTATAAAACAGTAATCTTTGATCCCTCCTGAGATCAATGTGTCCACTATGTGGGCCAGGATAGGTTTACCTGCAACAGGCACCAAAGCCTTTGGTTGAGTGTGGGTATGAGGTCGTAGTTTAGAGCCGATCCCGGCAACGGGTATTATTGCTTTCATAAAGAATGATGATGAGCACTTCTAATTTAAGGGCATCATTTTAAAATACCGATCATTAATACTAAAATTTCACTGAATGTAAATAGGATATAGTAATGATACTACACTTGTATGAGAAAAGTATAATTAACTATTTGGTAACAAAGGTGATAACCATGAGTGATTGATGCTGTAACTTTATTCCCTAAACATCTTGATAAAGTCTATCCAAAATTGTAAAAGTCCTGATAAAGAAGCAAGTAGAAGAATCAACGCCAAAACATAGTCATTTAGAGCCAACCGGCTGATCCTTCAAGATATAGTTGATTTGACATAATAGGGCGGGAATCTGATCTGGTCATACTTCCTTTTTGAGCCACTTTTTAAGGCCAAATTTTCGGTTTCAAAAAATTGTTTGCTTATCCACAAAATGTTCGTTTAACCATACGTCCGTATGCATCTGAAAATCAGATAATTGAATGATTTTTAGGTTGTCTTGTGGATAAATAAGGCAATTTGTGGAAAAGTCAACTTGATTTTTTGGAATCTTTTTTTTGTATAATTTAACGATAAGGAGTACTCTTAATGTTATGTGCCAAAAGCTGTATCGATGGTTCATGGTCAGGCTTATATTAAACCCTAGTAATTGTATTTTACCGCTAACGAAATGTACATTTATTGTTGAATTTATTGTTTCAAATTACTTATCTCAATCTTCCTACTACCTATATGCTGAAAACTATTTCGAAGACAGGTAATATTCGCAGTGGTAGCGATAGTTCAAATCTTAGAATTATACAATTATCAAAATTTCTACTTTATTGTATCTGTCATTTGTAAAATGTCCTCGATAAACTCTCTGTTATTAGCCAGGCGTGGAACTTTGTTTTGACCCCCCAGCTTGCCACGTCGTTTCATCCAGTTATAAAAGGTGTCTTTCGGCACTTTTTGTATGACAGGTCCTTGGAGTGCCAGGTCCCGGTATCGTTTCGCCTCGTAGTCAGAGTTGAGTTCTTTTAATGCTTGATCCAGGGTGGTACAAAATAAATCAAAGTCGTTGGGATCTTTGGCAAATTCGATGATCCATTGGTGACCTCCTTTGCTTTTACCTGTCAAGTATACAGGGGCCGCGGTGAAATTTGTGATTTCCGCATCGGTTTCCGTGCAAGCCCTGGTAATGGCTGTTTCCGCGTTTTCAATTACCAGTTCTTCACCAAATGCATTTATGAAATGTTTAGTCCTACCGGTAATCTTGATCCTAAAGGGGTTGATCGAAGTGAATCTTATGGTATCTCCAATCTTGTAGCGCCATAATCCTGCGTTGGTGGTAATTACCATTGCATAGTTTTTGTTCAATTGCACTTGCTCAAGTCCAATGATAGTTGGATTTTCCTGGGCCAGGTTTTCGAACGGCATGAACTCATAATAGATGCCGTAATCCAGCATCAACAACAGTTCCTCAGAATCAAGATTATCCTGTATCCCAAAAAATCCCTCTGAAGCATTATAGGTCTCCAGGTATCGCATCCGCGAATTCCCCATCAAGGACTGGAACAGGGACTTATAGGGAGGGAAGGCTACTGCACCATGGATGAAAAGCTCCAAATTCGGCCAAACTTCTGTAACGAAAGACTTTCCCTTGATCTCCAGTATGCGCTGTAACAACAATATAGTCCAGGTAGGTACACCAGAAATGCTGGTTACATTTTCATCTGCTGTAGCATGAGCCATCAGCTCAATTTTTTCTTCCCATTCGTCCATCAGAGCTATTTCCAGACTTGGAGTCCTTACAAACTGTGCCCATAACGGCAAGTTCTTCATTATAACCGCAGAAACATCCCCATAATAAGAGTTTAAATTTGGGTCAAATTGGTTAATCTGCTGACTCCCACCTATAGCCAGGACTTTTCCATCAAAAAGTTTTGAATTGGGATGGTTGTTTATATAAATAGAAAGCAAATCTTTTCCACCTTTGAAATGGCAATCATCCAAAGCTTCCTGCGAAACTGGAATAAATTTACTTTTTGCATTAGTAGTACCGGAGGATTTTGCAAACCAACGGATTTCGCTGGGCCACAGTAGGTTTTGCTCACCCTTCATAATGCGGGAGATGTACGGAAAGAGTTCCTCATAAGTCACCACCGGTACACGTTCAGCAAACTCAGCCGGGTTGGTGATTGTATGAAAATGATATTTTTTCCCGTATTCAGTGTCTTTTGCCTGATTGATAAGTTTCTCAAATAATTCATTTTGCACTTCCACAGGATATTTCATAAACAGTTCCACCTCATGAATCCGCTTTTTCATAACCCAGGAGAGTATAGAATTTATAATCGCCATTCTAAATTTTGCGCTTTAGCTCAAAATGTTTTCCGAGGTACACCCTTCTTACCTGTTCATCATTTGCCAGTTCTTCCGCACTACCCGAGCGCAAAAGATTTCCTTCTGTCATTATATAGGCGCGGTCAGTGATGGACAAGGTTTCAGTTACGTTGTGGTCGGTAATGAGTATACCAATATTCTTTTCCCGTAATCGTGCTACGATCGTTTGTATCTCCTCCACAGCAATCGGATCCACTCCAGCAAAAGGTTCATCTAACAGCACGAAGTTAGGATCCACTGCCAGGGCCCTGGCTATTTCCGTGCGTCGTCTTTCGCCCCCAGAAAGCACCACACCTTTATTCTTCCGGACTAGATTTAGACTGAATTCCTGGAGTAGTTGTTCCATTTTTTCACTTTGTTGCTGTTTTGGGAGGTCTGACATCTCCAATACCGCCATTAAATTTTCCTCCACGGTTAAGTGCCTGAATACTGAAGCCTCCTGGGCAAGGTATCCAATTCCTAGTTTTGCCCTTTTGTACATGGGCAGTCCGGTTATGTTCTCATCGTCCAGAAATATTTCTCCACTGTTCGGTTTTATAAGCCCAACGATCATGTAAAATGTGGTAGTCTTCCCAGCCCCATTGGGTCCCAACAGTCCGACAATCTCACCCCGCTCAACGGTAACCGTAACGTTATTTACAACTGTTCTCTTGCCATATTTTTTGACTAAATGTTCTCCTCTCAGTATCATACATCTAATTTAATATCCTTAACCATGATTTGTAATGATCTTTCACCCCGAAAAGTATTTACTTCCAAGGTATAGGCCATATCAAAAGAAGTGCCATTTCTCAGGGCCTCAGCATATTTCGACAGGCCAAAAGCAATACCATCAAAATATTTGTTGGATGAAGATCTTACTCGAAACTTTAAATGCTGCTCTTTCAACACCCGGGGCTCTGAGTAAGCTTTGAGTCCCTTGGTAATGAAAATTGGCGGCATATTTCCCGGGCCAAATGGTCCCATTTGCATTAATATGTTATAAAAATTTTCATTAATATCTTCCAATGCTAATTGGCGGTCTATTTCTAATGTAGGTATCAGCAACTCCTTAGTAATGGATGCAGACACTACTTCCTCAAACCGTTTCTGAAAGTCATTGATCTTTTCAAGTGGTAAAGTTAAACCAGCAGCGTATTTATGACCACCATAGGCATCCAAAAGATCCGAACAAGCTGAAATTGCTTCATAGATATCGAACCCCGGTACAGAACGCGCAGAGCCAGTTGCTTTGTCTTGTGATTGTGTAAGTATAATAGTTGGACGAAAATATTCCTCTATACATCTTGAAGCTACTATCCCGATCACACCTTTATGCCAGTTTTCTTTATAAAGTACCGTTGACTTGGCGCTTTCCGGTAGCTCAGTTTCTGCAATCATCGCCAACGCTTCTTTGGTGGTGTGTGTATCTTTCTCTTTTCTGATGTTGTTGTTTTGGTTAATACTATCGGCCCATTGAGCAGCCTCTGCGCTGTTATTCGAAAGCAACAATTCAACTGCAGACTTTGCATGTTCAATCCTTCCCGCCGCATTAATTCTAGGGGCCAACCCAAATATTACTTCAGAATTTCCTACCTGACTTTTAATTCCACCAATGTCCAATAATGCTTTTAATCCCAGTCTTGGCTGCCTATTCAATTTCTTAAGTCCATAGTAACTCAATACCCTATTTTCTCCGGTAATTGGTACTATGTCAGCCGCAATACTTACTGCCACTAAGTCCAAAAATTCGTAGGATGTTTCTACCGGGATATCTCGTTGAATACATATAGCCTGGATTAGTTTGAATCCAACTCCACAACCCGTAAGTTCCTTATACGGGTAAGGACATCCGCTTTGTTTGGTATCAAGCACAGCAGCAGCCGGAGGTAGCTGGTCCCCGGGAAGATGATGATCACAGATAATAAATTCCAGCCCCTGAGATACCCCTTTTGCTACCAGGTCTACTGCTTTGATGCCACAATCCAGAGTGATTATCAGTTTGTAACCCTGATCGACAGCATGCTGCAAACCCATCTCTGATAAACCATAACCTTCCGTATATCTATCGGGGATATAGTAGTCAATATTAATATAAAGGGTATTTAAAAAGCTGTAGACCAAAGAAACCGCAGTAGTACCATCAACATCGTAATCTCCATAAATTAGAATCTTTTCTCCCGCATTAATTACTTTCTCAATAATTTCAACAGCTTTGTCCATATCCTTCATTAGAAAAGGGTCATGCAACTGGTCCAGGGAGGGTCTGAAAAAAGTCTTGGCCTTTTCAAAACTGTCAATGTCTCTTTGGATTAGGATGGCGGCCAGAGTATGGTGAATATTAAGTTGATTGGCTAAAGGCTGTACCTTTAAAGGGTCTGGAGATTTCTTGTAAATCCATTTTTTTTGCATGCGTTGTAAATTAATGAATTAGAGTTTGAATAGGGAATTAGAAATGACAAATGATGAATTGGAGCATAGAGCATAGAGCATAGAGCATAGAGCTGGGAGCATAGAGCTGGGAGCAGGGAACACCACTAACATTTACTTACAACCAATAAAATTTCTAATTTTATTGCTAACTATTGGATTGACAAGTGAGAAAAATTAAAGACTTCTACCATCGTTGGAAGGAGTATATAAGAGTGGACGTGATTATGTATGTTGTGATGATCGTGCTATTCATCCTGATCCTGGTCTTTTATTTGTAGGATTAACCATTCTTAATGAGAGTTTCGCCTCTTTCCATTTCTTAAAAGATTGGATTTTTCTCTGCTGAAGAAGCGTTATGTACTCTAAAAATTATTTATTATTCAGACTTATTATAAATAGAAATTTATGAAAAAAGCAGTACATACTTGCACTGCTTTTGTTGAATATCAATGTCTTATTTTAAATAACTCCTTCCAGAACATCTTTCATAGGAACCCGGCGTCCGTCTTTGTAGGGAACAATCCAGGCGTCTTTTACACCCATCTCCCTTAGATATTTTTTGAACTTATCGGCTTGCCAGTAGTCTACGAAATTGCCCAGTGTATACCGCTGGGTGCCATCGGCATCCACTTCTCCTCCAAAGTTATCACTACTATCAAAATACTTTGAAAGGTCCTTGTTACGAAATGCACCAATCTGCACCTTAAATAGCACACCTTTGGCAACTTTGGTATTGGCGGTGCTGGCCTCTCCGGAGCTAACATCAATGACACTAGTCTCAGCCAAATCCTGTTCCAGGTTTTGTACTTTAACCTGTAGGATTGCCACCTCCTCCTGCTTTTGTTGGAGATCGGATTGTGACGCTGACAACTCTGCACTCATCTGGTTGTTTTGTTGTTGAAAGGTGGTATTTTCATCTACCATGTTCTTGTAATCCTCTACACTCATGGCCTTTTTGCTCTTTTTCCATTGTTTGGTCTCTTGTTTGGAAAGTTGAGCAAACAAAATGCCCGTTCCTATAAAAGCAAGGGCTGTGCATAAAAATAGTGACTTTTTCATTATTCCAAGATTATGTGACAATGCGAATCTACAAAAATATGAACCACAATGTCAAAAATAGGGGCCACTACTTCCCAATCATTTTCAGCGGATCCACCCATTGATCGAATTGTTCATTGGTAACCAGACCCAGATTCAAAGCAGCCTCTCTCAAGGTAGTTCCTTCTTTGTGGGCCTTTTTGGCAATTTTTGCAGCATTTTCATATCCAATGTGCGTATTGAGTGCGGTTACCAACATAAGTGATCGTTCCAATTTGTCACAAATCACCTCCAAATTAGGTTCAATGCCCACCGCACAATTTTTTCTGAATGACTCACAAGCATCGGCCAGTAACTGAGCACTGTTTAGCAAGTTGTACACCATCATGGGTTTGAAAACGTTTAACTCGAAGTGCCCGTTCATACCTCCAATCGAGATAGCTGTGTCCATCCCTACTACCTGGGCACATACCATGGTGAGTGCCTCGCATTGTGTAGGATTCACTTTTCCTGGCATAATCGACGAGCCCGGCTCATTCTCTGGAATAGTGATCTCTCCGATCCCGCTTCGAGGTCCGGATGAAAGCATGCGAATGTCATTCCCGATCTTCATTAAGCTTACGGCCAATTGTTTCAATGCTCCTGAAGACTCCACCATAGCATCATGGGCAGCTAAAGCTTCAAACTTATTAGGGGCAGTAATAAAGGGTAAACCACTAATCCTGGCAATCTCCGCGGCCACTTTTATGGTATATCCCTCTGGTGTATTTAGTCCTGTCCCTACCGCGGTTCCTCCTAATGCCAACTCTGAAAGATGAGCAAGCGTATTTTTTAAAGCAGCCAATCCGTGATCCAATTGTGAAACATAACCGCTGAATTCATGACCAAGTGTCAATGGTGTGGCGTCCATAAAATGCGTTCGTCCGATTTTTACAACTTCGGAAAATGAGGCAGCCTTGGAATCCAAAACATCTCTCAGGGCCTGAACCTTTGGAATGGTTTCCTCTACGATTTTCTTATATGAAGCTATATGCATAGCCGTAGGAAAGGTGTCGTTTGAGGATTGTGATTTGTTGACATCGTCATTGGGGTGGACCGTTTTTTCTTGGTCTGCTAAACTTCC
>CAZAWQ010000535.1:0-2043 GCA_964488585.1 uncultured Roseivirgaceae bacterium | reverse complement strand
GAACCGTAGCCATTGCTAAAAACCAAAGACGTAAGAGGTGATGAATTCATTAATATTTTTGGTGCCATCTTCGAGGCGTAAGTCATTTAGTTCTTTTAGGTAGCGTTTAAAAGAATTCGCGTCCTTCCATTCCGAAATCATGAACATATCAGGATCATACAAATGATTTTTTGGAGAAATGCCTCCCTTAAGTTCAACTAATACCTTTCCGCTAAACTCACTCATCTTGGTTGTCGATAGGTAATGATATTTATTGAAATCCGTCGGATCTTCGATCCAATAGGCGGTGAATATATAAACTCTATCTTCCCTGACGGGAAACGCTATGGGCTTCTTAATGTCTTCAAAGAACAACTGGTCAAACCTCGACCATATCCTCCTTCTTTGATCATCCATATCACCAGGCACCTCCGGATCATTTCTGAATCGAGTACGGTAACTTAGATCCGGCCAACTGGCTATGGCCACAAAACCAGGATGATAATTACCTCGCGTGGGTTCGAGCACGTTAAAAGCTACCCCTGGATCATATTCATATCTTCTGGCAATAGGGAAGATTGTATTGATGTAACTACCTCGTGCCTGCATGGCATCAGATTTCATAATTCCAATCAAAATAGAAAGAGCCCTTCCCTTTTCAAATCTGACTGTATCAGTTTGAACCTGATTCAATACTGATGGATCCTTTGGTCTAAAGCCTAAAAAAATGGCGGTACATAAAACCATCAAAATAATTCCGTAAATGATCCTTTTCATGACTATTGTTTTTGAGTTTGAGCCAAAAATAAAGTCTTAACCAATAATCATCGACAGCTTTTATAAAGGTTGACAAATTCAAATCATGTCAAACTATCTAAAAAATTCGCGTGGTGTCTGATTCTTCTCACGCTTGAACGCATTGATGAAACTGGTCTTGTTTTTGAATCCTACTGCAAAGGCCACCCCCAAAAAAGTTAGGTTTTTGTATTTGCCCTGTGTAGTAAACTGAATAAACTCCTCTATACGATAGGCATTGATAAAATGGAAGAAGTTCTTGCCATAGCGTTCGTTAATTAGACGAGAGACGGTGTGTCGATCACTACTTAGCATGACAGCCAGTTTGTACAGGGTCAGATCCGGCTGTAGATAAATTCTTTGACTATCAATTAGATCATTCAGTTTGACTTGCAATTGATCCAGTTCAGACTGTGAGACTGAGGAATTCTTATATTTTTGGATGGGCTGCACGGTTTTCTTTTCAAAGCGTTTCGGCTTAAAAATAAACATGCAGGTTATATAAGCGGCCAGTGGTAACAACCAAAAAATATAATTGGAAATCTGGTAAGGAGGCTGCCAAAAAAAACATTGGGGGGACCCATTGCCAGATGTCTAATGGAGTAAAACGAAATTAAAGCAATAGGTAGTGTTAACAAGCTTTTGAGAAGGCTAACAAACTCTGTCCTATGCCACACCAAAGCGACTAGTATTCCTGGAACTACTCCGAACAGTATGAGAAAGACGAGCATTTTCCTGGTAGTTTAGTTCAAAGGTTTCTTATCATAATCAGCTGCTTTAAAGACACTATACTAGCAGAATGGTTGCATACTAAGCAGGGAACTTTACAGGGTCGATGACGTTTGGGAAATTAAAAAATAACGGTGGTTTGGGTTAACGAATAATTGAGAGGTTGGTACCCCTGTATTTTGAACGATCTGTCTAATCTTAACTGAACGGACCCAGATTTAAGTACAGATGGGTCAGGGAGTCCATAATTAAGGAAATGGCCTGAAACTTAAATATCCGTACTCAACGAGTTGCAGGGTACCCCCCCCATCATCCATGAGTAACATATTAATATGTATTTTTTTGATAAGTAATTATTAGGTAAAGCTTTGATGTGTTTGAATGTGGTGCTTTAACAGATGCTTCAAACTTTGTAAGTAATCTTGCAACACCTTTTTGTCAATTTGTGGATACCTATCTATAGGGATGGTAATAGGGTTTTCATCCAAGAACCGATACAACTCAGGGAAATCAGTTTCGATCTCCAAGGTTACATTAGTT
>CAZAWQ010000534.1:0-4656 GCA_964488585.1 uncultured Roseivirgaceae bacterium | reverse complement strand
GATGATCCTTTTTACTAATTTAGTCAGTTTCTTTCCTTTCTTTTTCATGCGGCTTTACTTTTAAAAGCTATGTGTACTTCTGCTTTCAAGTTGACAATCTCCTGGGTGGCGTTTATTATGTCTGATTGCAGTTTTTCTCTATGGACTTCAAGGTCCATTAGGGCCTCTCGGTAGATCTGTGTCTGTTCGTCGTTGCTATAGGTATACTGCTTTAACTCCAAATTTGAAAGATGAAACTGCAAGCAGACATAATAAACGCCACCCAGGAGATTGTCAACTTGAAAATAGAAGTACACATAGCTTTTAAAAGTAAAGCCGCATGAAAAAGAAAGGAAATAAACTGACTAAATTAGGAAAAAGGATCATCTCAAAGAAATTAGGAGACAAAAATGATCTGCTTAAACCAGTTGCCCTAAGGCATAAATACGCACTTCGAGCCCATGCCGTACGCTCGGTAAATGTGACACCAAATGGCCGATACCTTATTATTACCAATACCAGGAATCCATTAATTCGTGTGGTCGACCTTAAACTCCTGGAATATCACTTGCCACATAAATTCGATGGACACACTGATACTGTAAGGCTCACAAGTATTACTCCGGATTCGAATTTCATTTTTACCGCAAGTTGGGATTGTAGTGTCCAAAAATACGAGTTGGCAACAGGACGGCGCCTGGAGGTTTACACAGGGTTTGGCAGGGCACCCAGTGTATTTGTTGACCCTAGAGGAAAATATCTGTTTGCGGCGAGTTATGATAGTGATATGGATATATCCTTAAACAATACTGGCCGATGCTGGAATATTTCAACCAAGGAGCTAGTTAATCTGTATCCACACAAAAACAATAGAATGCATCCTGAGTGTATTGACATTGTGTATGACCAGGATTATGTGTATATCGGTAGCGACAATGGAGTGGTTTCCAAACGGCGCTTACATTCTAATAAGCCCGTTATGGAATACTTTAACAAAAACGAAGTGGCTATTCGAAAACTGGCTGTCTCAGAAAACTATCTGGCTGCGGCCTGTACCGATGGTAAAGTAAGAGTGTTTCACAAGCAGACTGGCAAGCCTTATAAGACTATAGTTCATAATGCTGTCACGGAGATTTTGGATGTGAAGATAACAAAAGACCAATCCAAGATATTTTCCTGCGCTTCAGATGGTTCATTGAGTTGTGTTGACCTGTCTTCATTTGATTTGATCTTTCATAAAATGGTCCATAATGACTGGATATGGTCGATGACATTAATAAGGAATGATAGCATGATAGTTACAGGCAGTTGTGATGGTTCTGTGGCCTTTACTAATGATCGTGGTGATAAACTGGCACAATATTTCAATTTGGTTGATAACGATATTTTGATCTCATGTCCGCCGGATAAGCTTTTTCCTAATGGTTGCTTTTATACCTCAAATACCAACCTTGTCATGGTATATGATAATAATGAGGAAAAAAACCAAATCCTGGCATTCACTGACCAACGCCGTATTGAATATCTGGATCAATTAAATTTAAAAAACCTCGTCATATCAAAACTGGGTGACAATTCCAGCTACAACGCCATGACTAAAAATTGTTTGCAACAAATTGATAATCTGTCTGATTTGAATAAATATCGTGGGCCCAGGTTATTAGGTTCTTGAATGGGCATAGATGGCAAAACCATGAATCATAGCTTTTATACCGGTCAGAAGGTCGTTTGTATAAACAATGAATACAGTTCAGTCCATACCTGTTCTTTGCAACTTGGCGAAGTCTACACCATTGAAAATAACTACAAATGTCAATGTGGATCTGACCAATTGATCCTCAAAGAAGAAAAATATGGTATTTACATGGTCTGTCAATGTGGGCATGAAGCAAATAGAACCCAATCATATTATACCTGGAGATTTAGGCCTTACATTGTGTCGTGAATAAAATTGTTTCCATTGTTCCAATTATTGCATAAAAAAAGTCCCGCAGCACGGGACTTTATTTTATAATTCATTTATATCTAAACGGAAGCCTCTACCTGAGCATCTAACTTTTGAGACAGAACGCTCTTAGGAACTGCTCCAATCTGTTTGTCTACAATTTCTCCTCCCTTAAAAACCAAAAGAGTTGGGATACTGCGGATACCAAACTTAGCAGATACTCCGGGGTTGCTATCAACATCAACTTTTCCTATAACCGCTTTTCCTTCGTATTCGACGGCCAATTCCTCCACTACAGGTCCAATCATTTTACAAGGACCGCACCACTCTGCCCAAAAGTCAATAAGTACCGGCTTATCCGATGCGATGATCTCTTCGAAGTTCGCATCCGTTATTTCAATTGTTTTACCCATGATTATTAAATATTTAAAATGTATTAATTCAATAAGGTGTCGCAAATATAGTGCAAAATATTCTTGGCCCCGCACCGGATGCCAATTATGCCGTTTAATGTTATTTTTGCGACAAATTCCTTATGTCAAACTGTCAGTTAAAACCGTAATATTCACTGATTAGTTCAGAATCTTATAGGAAATTTCAGAAAGCTGATCCAATTCCGCCATTAATTCATCTTGAGGTTTTACCTGAAATTTCCTGGACAGCAACTCTACTTCAATATTCTCCTGTATATCAGCCACATTCAGCTTGAGTTGACAAGGTCCGGGATACTCCAGACTTAATGATTCGAGTTTATTTACCAGGTCCTGGGTTATATCGTGAAGTTTGACTTGCAGCAAGATCCCTTTACTCATTTTGTCCCTGATTTCAGCCAGCAACTGGATGTTATACGGTCTTAATTCCCACACTCCTGGTTGTTTATACCTTTCTATTACTTGTCCTTGAATGAAAATGAAACTACCAACTCCCAACAAGTGCTGGAATTTCAGGTATTCTTCGCCGAACATTGCCATATCCAGGGAATCTTCAAAATCCTCAACACTAAACAGACCAAATCGATTGCCTTTCTTGCTGATCCGTTCATCGAGCTTGCTGACAATACCCGCTACCGCAATTTTCTCTCCTTTGTGCTCCTCTATCTTATTGACAGTACAAGTGCAGAAATGTTGGATGTCCAATTTAAACTGTTCCAGGGGGTGGCCCGAAATATAAAACCCTACCACCTCTTTTTCGATCCTTAGCATTTCTAATTCTGTATAAGGTTCACTATAAGGGACTTTTGGGAGGGGAATGTCAATGCCGCTATCACCACCAAAAAGGGAGACCTGTGAAGCGTTCTGTTCACTCTGTACTCGATTTCCAAATCGTATTAGTTTTTCGATCAGGCTGCTTTCTCCATTTTCCGCAGTCAGATACTGTCGTCTATGTAGTCCTTCAAAGCAGTCAAATGCACCAGCCATAGACAAACTTTCAAAAGTCTTTTTGTTTACCGTCCGTAGATTTACACGCTGGGCAAATTGAAAAACATCGTCATAGGCGCCTGATTCTTCTCTCTCGGATATTATGGCTTCAACCGCAGCTTCACCAGTCCCTTTAATGGCGCCTAGTCCAAAACGGATCTGACCCTGTACATTTACCTCAAAGTGCAGACCACTTTCATTGATGTTTGGTCCCAACACTTTAATATTCTGGCGCTTACACTCATCCATAAAAAAAGTGATCTTTTCAATATTATTATGATTGTGGGTTAGCACACTGGCCATATATTCAGCAGTATGGTGTACTTTCAAATAGGCGGTTTGGTAAGCTACAATGGAGTAGGCTGCGGAGTGACTTCTATTAAACCCATATTCGGCAAAACCTTCCATGATATCGAAGATCTCGCTGGCTTTATCCTCGGAAACCTGGTGCATTTCATCCGCTCCTTTTAGGAAGATTGCCCGCTGTTTTTTCATTTCCTCGATATCCTTTTTACCCATGGCACGTCGCAATAAATCGGCCTGTCCCAGGGAGTATCCAGCCATAATCTGGGCTGTTTGCATGATCTGTTCCTGATATACCATAATGCCGTAGGTGTTTTTCAGAATAGGCTCCAGAAGCTTGTGTGGATATTCAACGGCCTCCTTCCCGTGTTTTCTTGCTATGTAATTTGGGATGAACTGCTTGGGCCCTGGGCGATACAAGGCATTCATGGCGATCAGATCCTCAATATCGGAGGGTTTAAGTACTTGAAGATATCCTCTCATTTCACCTGACTCAAACTGAAAAGTACCAATGGTTTCACCGCGTTGATATAACTTGAAAGTCTTTTCGTCATCCAGGGGTATCTTGTCGATATCTATAGATAAGTCCTTGTTCTTCTCAATTAGTTTCAGGCAATCTTTAATGATGCTCAGTGTCTTTAGTCCCAGGAAATCCATCTTAAGCATACCAGCACCTTCGATCACCTTTCCATCAAACTGGGTTATCAATAAATCGGAATCCTTAGAAATACATACGGGTATATAATCCGTGAGGTCATCCGGGGCAATGATCATACCGGCAGCATGGATCCCGGAGTTCCGTATTGACCCTTCAAGTTCTTCAGCCATTTCCAACACCTTCCCACGGCTATCATTTCCCTTACGGATGGCTTTTAATTCAGGGACTTTCTCATATGCTTTGGCAAGTGTAATCCCCGGCGGCTTGTCCGGTACTAGTTTAGCCAGGGCCATAGCTTCCGGTAAAGGAAGTTCTGTTACCCGGGCCACATCCCTGATGGCCAGTTTAGCACC
>CAZAWQ010000533.1:0-5009 GCA_964488585.1 uncultured Roseivirgaceae bacterium | reverse complement strand
GGAAACTCTTTTTCAGTAGCAAACAGCTCAATTCTGTACCCGGGAGCCATGCTAAAAGTAGCCAGGGCCTCTTCACCATACAGATATCCGGGCGCCCGGCCTTTAATTTTGAGTTTAAAGTTGGTTTCTACCGCTGGTAGCCGGCTGGTTTGATTATCTGCCAAATCCAAGTCCATTTTTTGACCTTGGGCAGCCAACCAGATGGCTTGGTCCCGTAAAGCTGTCATTTCTCGAATTTTTACCAATTCCGCGGGATAGTTATCAGGCCCGAATGGATTATATCTACGCCCGAAAACATGAACACCGTTAGGAATCTTAAAGTCATTGTGCCACATCCAATTTTTTTCCATAACTGCACTATGAACCAAATCACGGTGTTCACTAATGATCTTGGTTTGGCCAAAGAGGTGGTCCACCAGGTATTCTGAGAATTTTTTGTAACCCGCTGTATTTAACTGCGAGCCATCTATGGTTAAGGCAATATCTGATTCTTCAAACCAGCTTTTGGTAGGTCCAAAAACGTTTACAAAAAGGATATTGTGCCTTGCGGCGGCTTCTTTCATTGCCTGAGTGTACAAAGAGAGGTTAATATTCTCCTGATGTCCACCGGGGAGGTCTAATTGGTTTGAGAGGTTTTGGAATGCAATAGGAGAAATCAGTGCAAGTTGAGGGGGCGAATGCCCGTTATACTGCTGACTCAAAGTGTGTAAAATAAAAGCCTCCAGTTCTTTCTGGTACCACTCAATTCCTTCTTCGCCCTGGAACGACTCATTATATCCGAAAAAAGCGATGATCACATCAGCTTGTAGATTGCTTAACCATTGATCTGGAGACTCAAAATGCCCCTGACTGCCGGAGTTCTTAGCTAATTCAGAATAATACTGATCAGCCTCTGGAAATGCCCAGGGAGATTCCCGGCCGGAATGCGGTCTGAATCCGGGGGTATTGCCCCCATCACACATGTTGCGGATTACCAGTAAACTATCTGAAAAGTGAAGCTGCAGTTCAGTCTCAAAAAAACCGTAGTTCATCATTCTGGAGCCAAGATTATTTCCGATCAACACTACCTGAGCATCTTTTTGAACTTTTAGATAGTTTGATTCGGGGGCGGAACAGGCAAACCCTAAAAGCAGAACTGCTATTCCTAATATTCTACCAAGCGAGATTAATTGCATAGAGGCCTGAGATTGGCCATTTTGAGTCATATGGAGTAGAGACATATTGAATTCTAATATTGAATCAAATGGCTAATTTAGAAAAAAGTAAATAAGGAATTGTAACGCCGGGTATTAATCCCCTAAATTAACCTAACTTTGGTTTGGGATGTTAAGTCGACATCCTTTTTTGATTTCGCGATATGCAAATAAAAGACCAGCGCTACGTGATACAGGAGGTTGATCTGATTGATCTTACCAAAGAACTCGGTACACCGCTCTATGTATATGATGCCTCAAAGATCGCCAGACAGGTAGAAGTAATGAAAAGTGCTTTTGCAGGACAGGCGATGAAGATCAAGTATGCTGCTAAAGCACTGACCAACATTTCTATTCTGAAACTGATGCGTTCATTTGGGGTTGGGTTGGATGTGGTATCAAAACAAGAATTACAGTTGGCACTTGAAGCCGGATTCTCTGCTAGTGAATTACTGTATACTCCTAATAGTGTTGATTTTGAAGAGGTCCGCTGGGCCACGGAACAGAACGTTCAGGTTACGCTAGACAATATTCCCATGTTGGAAAAGTTTGGGAAAATCTATGGTGGGAAGAAACCGTGCTGTATCAGGTTCAATCCACATATCATGGCCGGAGGACATCTGAAAATTTCTACCGGACATATCGACAGTAAGTTTGGCATTTCCATTTTACAAATGCCCGAAATACTGGAGGTTGTGCATAAACACAAGATACGGGTGAATGGTTTGCATATTCATACCGGTTCGGATATACTTGATACCGAGGTGTTTCTCAAAGTTGCAGGTATTTTGTATGGTGTGGCTGATAATTTTCCAGACCTTGAGTATATCGATTTTGGCAGTGGCTTCAAGGTGTCCTATCAGGAGGGTGATCCGGCTACAGATATAAAAGATCTGGGAGACAAACTGAAGGTTTCTTTTAAAGAATTCTGCCAGCATTATGGTAGACCGCTGGAGATTTGGTTCGAACCCGGCAAATTCCTGGTAAGTGAGGCGGGTACGTTATTGGTCAATTCCAATGTGGTTAAAATTACCCCGGCAACGGTTTTCGTAGGGGTAGATTCCGGAATGAACCATTTGATCAGGCCTATGATGTATGACGCCCATCATGAAATGGTAAATATTTCTAATCTGAATGGTCATACCCGGGTTTATGCAGTGGTAGGATATATTTGTGAAACAGATACCCTGGGCTGGAACGTTACTTTAAACGAAGTTACAGAGGGTGATGTAATTGCCATTAAAAATACCGGGGCCTATGGATTTAGCATGTCTTCCAATTACAACAGCCGCCTACGGCCGGCCGAAGTGATGATTTTCGATGGCAAGGCACATCTTATTCGCAGAAGGGAGACTCTAGATGATCTGATTTCGACGCAGATCCCTATTGAGATCTAAGATTTGAGATCTCAGGTGTTTGTAAAGTCAAAACAGAGAGTAGTTCCCCCCCCGCCTAAACTTGGAGGTATCTTGAACTGGCATTTGGCGATTGCCGTAGTATCGTCTTAGGGCCGATTTAAATACCTGAGAGATAATCTCAGCCATGTTGCCTGCCCCCTTCATTCTGCGATGCCATTCTGAATCATTCAATTTCCCATCGTGGCATTCAGCGATTTGATTGAGAATTTTCCCGGCTTGGCCCGGAAAGGTTTTGTTAACCCAGTCTTCAAATAAGGTGGCTATAGTCCCATTCAATCTGACAATGGTATAGCCGGCAGTTAGTGCACCTCGGGAGGCGGATTCTTTTACTATTACTGGGATCTCGTGGTCGGTCAACCCTGGGATGATTGGGGCTATCATCACACCCACAGGAACCTTATTATCTGACAGTTTTTCGACCACCTCTAATCTCTTCTTGGCGGTAGCCGTTCTGGGCTCCATTTTATTCCTGATGGATTCTTGAAGTGTGGTTATTGAAACAAATACCTGTACCAGACTTTCGCTGGCTAATTTTGACAACAGTTCAAGGTCTCTTAGGATCAAACTGTTTTTGGTGATCAGGCTGACCGGGTGGCGATACTTATAAAATATCTGTAGTAATTTTCTGGTAAGCTGGTAGTGACGCTCTGCAGGTTGATAGCAGTCGGTATTTCCGGAGAGGAGTATTGGTGTGACTGGCCCCTGATACCTACATAGATAGTCTTCCAACATCTGAGGGGCATTTTTTTTAACAATAATTTTACTTTCAAAATCCAAACCTGAACCAAACCCCCAATAATTATGAGAGTTACGAGCGTAGCAATATATACAGCCATGTTCGCATCCCTGATACGGATTTAGCGAGTGCATAACACCAAGATCCGGGCTTTCCGATTTACTGATAATCTTCTTTGGAGATTCAAAGAAGAATTGTGTGTGAGGGCGGGACGTGGGCCATTCGTCAAGACCCTCTGGATCTTCAGTGCTATAATAGAGCTGGTTAAATGGATTAGCCACATTCATTTGGGAACCCCTTCCTTTGGTAAAATGCTGTACCATGGAACTAAAATACTATATATATTAGTAAAAAGCTATTAAAAATAGTACATCATCAAATAAATTGTTCTGGTGTGCTGCAACATTTGTAAGCAAAATCCGTGA
The DNA here is from genome assembly GCA_964488585.1 of uncultured Roseivirgaceae bacterium. GTDB lineage: Bacteria > Bacteroidota > Bacteroidia > Cytophagales > Cyclobacteriaceae > SZUA-3. Next base: position 1,237 of record CAZAWQ010000533.1, on the reverse strand, counting down.
ATACACATAACTATTTTTTGTAATCAATTAACTAATAAAGACGATGAAAAAACTAACCTTATTTTCAGGATTTATGCTATTAGGCGCTGTGGCCATAGCACAGACGACCTGGGTTTTTGATAAAGTACATTCAAACATCTCATTCAACGTGGAACATCTAGTGATCTCTGAGGTTACCGGAAAGTTTGGGTCCTTTAAAGGAGAGGTGGTGTCTTCTAACGATAACTTCGCTGGAAGCACTATCAACTTTGTCATTGAAGTAAATAGTATCGACACTGACAATGAACGAAGGGATGGTCACCTACAGTCAGATGATTTTTTCAATGCAGAGAAGTACCCAAACATTACCTTTAAAGGGAAATCTTTAAAACATATTGACGGTAATAAGTATAAACTAAAGGGCGCCCTTACTATCAGGGATATAACCAAATCTGTGGTACTGGATGTCAAATATGGAGGCACTATTACGGATAATCGTGGAAACGTTAAGGCTGGATTCAAGATAACAGGAGAAATCAATCGCTTTGATTACCACCTCAACTGGGATGCAGTCATGGAAGCCGGAGGATTGATAGTAGGTAAGGATGTGGAAATTGTCTGTAATGTTGAAATAACCAAGCAATCCTAGATCAGGTGCAGTACTAAACCACCAGATCTGCTCATAAGCTAGACAGAAGGAAAACTATCCTCATCTTCGTCAGTGTTGATGCGTAGAAAATGGTCTTCATGATGATAGTCCGTAGGATCTGCGGCGGTTAGCAGGTGCAAGGATTCGGGCCGAAAACTGTGCTTATACACCCTGCCTTCCTTACCAGTCCAGCTACATTCTATCAGGCGTTGTCCAAATACTGAACAAATTTTCATTACATCATCGGGGCTGGTTATTAAATAAACGGTATCGCCTATTCTGAAATCGTGCATGGTGTTACAGCCAAAGATTGGTTCCATAAATATAATACCTCTGGTAGGATATCCTAATACCAGTGCTATGGAATTTTCATCGAAGTTTGCGATATTTGAACCTATAAGAGCGGAGTACCGGTTTACTCAAACTCACACTCTATATCGGGATATTAGCTCAGTTGGTTTAGAGCGCTTGCTCGACAAGCAAGAGGTCACTGGTTCGAATCCAGTATGTCCCACAAAAACAACGCGAGCGCGAAAAGCGAGCATCCTGTTTCCCCATTACTACTGATCCTCACACTTACTACGGGGTTAGGCAATTTAGAGAATCACG
>CAZAWQ010000532.1:0-1972 GCA_964488585.1 uncultured Roseivirgaceae bacterium | reverse complement strand
AATGAGTTATCTGGTTTCTAAAAGATGTTACAATAGCAAATCCATCTACATAATTATCCAGATTTGCGATATCCTTACTTAACGCTTTAATATACATTTTTTGAATATTATTAAATATTTTGGATGTATCAATTACCTTATCAAGGATTTGAATAGCGTTTCCGTCGCTAAATTTACTTGACAGTGGCGGAGCTGGATAGAATGGACGTTGATTTAACTCTGGATCTAAATTGAAGTAACCAGCTATGTGGTTCTTGGTTGCCTTTGAAATATTCTCCACTTCAATCTTGACCATAAGCTGATTTTTAGTTTGATCAACAATGGAAACTAATTGCAGGGATTCAGTTAAACCGAATGCCCCTTTGAACATCTCAGTGAATTCATCCGAAACCCGATTATAGTCAATAGTACTCGGTCCGGTGTCCTCAACAGGTTCACAAGAAAATTGAAACATAAGAAGGGCAAGCAGGAATAACTGATTTTTTTTCATAGTATTTATTTAAGTGTTTAAAAATTGATTGTTAGATGAAAAAAAAGGAAGCAGCTCCGCCGAGCACCTAGCTACATTAATTGCCCTCTTGAAATAATCAACGCAACATCCTCATTGCGAAACCACCGTTCCTTTTTTTATAAACATAGGGCTTGAGGGTGTCAGGATGCGATACTGAGATAGATTCTAACCCAATAAGTTGGATTAAGATGAGCAAGTAAGGTGCTCAATTGAGCCTAACAGGTTATTAGACTACTATTGGTGGTGGATGGATTGAAAAATTATTATACTACAAGAATTAATCGACTTTACTTTCGGAAATTATTCGGTCGTACACTTTACGAGCATGGTTATAAGCTATGCGGGCTTCCTCTACTTCGTTTTCGCGGTAGGATTTTTCCTTTTCTTTCCAGCATTGATCCACACCTTTGCGGCACCATTCGGCACTTTTTTTACTGGCCCTGATAGGCATGTTGTCTACTATTACAAAAACGGGATTAGTGTGTGAAGATGGAAAAATTCTAGCTGCTATCCAGCTACTTTCATCTACAGGGATATCGAAGTTGTAGGTGTTTACTTGGCCATCGGCCAATAGCAGCACCGAGTCTATGGCATACCCATTTTTTATTATTTCTAATAGTACCTCTTGGGAGTCTCCTTTTTTAGCATTCTCGATTCCCCAGGGTAATAAAGCATCCGGAGATCCATCTCCAATAAACAATTTTTCAATGGTCTGTTGCTCTTCTGTACTCAATAGTGCCGAAGCTTTTACTGTTACCTTGACGTTTCCGGATTTATTAATTCTATGTTCTCCGGTGCCTTCACCCATTAGCGCATCCCCAACAGTAAGATCCAAAAGATGACTCATACCGTCAGAAACATAGTTTTTTCCTTGTTGAATACCGAGACACCATTGGTCATAGTCAAGTGTTCCTTCCTGACGTACATAGGATCTCCAAACACCTACGCGTGCTCCGGTTATACAAGGAAAATCAGTTTCTCCACTAATCTTAGTTCTAAATCCACAGTTTAATGTATGATACCACATGTTCATTTCAGCAATTGGCCAGGTGTCTCCCGAAGATATAAAGTCGATTGCTGGTACCATCTTTCCATCAGGTCCCTCCACTTTATGCGTTATATCCACCACGTATTCATTTGCTCCAATACCGTTATATGGCGGTACTTCATAATTCGGCAGATTTTCATTGAAGGTATTGATTCCCAATCCGGAATGGGCAGGCCCTGTAATGGCTCCTTGCTTCTTGGCCCACTTTAAGGTATTTAAGCCTAAAGTTGGCCAGTATTCTTTGGTCTCACCATCAGGATAAATCTGATCGCGAAGCCTCAATAATACCAAGTGCCCGGAACCATGAGACCCAACCCCTGATACTTCAACATCGTAGCGTAAAATATAGGGATATTCTGAGACGTCATCCGTTTTACCGGGAAAGAACTGTTTTTGATAATCGAATCCGGGAC
>CAZAWQ010000531.1:0-13329 GCA_964488585.1 uncultured Roseivirgaceae bacterium | reverse complement strand
TGCCCGCCGATGAGATGTCCAGTTATATTGCTTGAAGTGGTAAAGGATGTGCTCATATATTTTTAATTTACTAGCAATTCTGTCAAAATTAGCTGATCTATTTGAATTACCTTCATGATGATACTTGATAATTACAATCGATCTATAAATTTATAGGTGCAATACTAATATTATATGATATGGCAGTGAATTATAGCAACCTGGTGCGGTTGGACAAGCAGGTTGGAGCTTTGTTGGATCAACTCCGTGAGGACAGTTTAATGGACCAAACTATTATATTCTTTTACGGGGATCATGGTGGTCCTTTTCCCAGGCATAAGCGATCGCTCTATGAAACTGGTACTAAAGTTCCGTTCACGGTGCGATTTCCTGATGGAAATAGAAAAGGTGAGCTGGATAGCTCTTTTGTTAGTTTTATCGACTTTGGGCCTACGGTACTTTCATTAGCTGGGGTTTCACCTCCTGAAACCATGCAGGGGAAACCTTTCTTAGGTGAATTTGCGGTGGACATGCCGTTACAGGTCTTTGCTGCTTCTGACAGGTTTGATGAACAATATGATCGCAAAAGGAGTGTGCGGTGGGGGAATTGGAAGTATATAAGGAATTATTTTCCTGAAAAACCCTATGACATTGGGGTATCCTATCGCCTCAATATCCCCATGATGCGTCGTTGGATGTCCTTAGATTCCCTAGGGCAGTTGAATGATACCACTGCCCGTTGGATGGCCAAGCAAAAACCCTTGGAAGAGTTGTATGATCTTTCTAAAGACCCCCATGAACTGGATAACCTGGCTGGAAATATATCCGCTGAAGACATCTTGGAAAAATTGCGGAGTAAACTGGACCAATGGATCACCTCCACCAATGATTTAGGGCAATCTGACGAGCGGACATTAATTGACCGATGGCTGGTAAACGGACAACAACCCCAGTTGAATGAACCGGATGTGAGCAGTTTAAACAATGAACTAGTTATCCGGAATGTCAGGAAAGATGCCACTATTCTTTGGAGAAAGCAGGGAGCCGAAGATTGGGTTATTTATGGTAAGCCTATACCTGGAAGTGTGGTGGGAAATGGAGAAACCAAGGCAGTAAGGATTGGTTATATGGAGAGTAAAACAGTTTCTTTTTAAAAACATCAATGTTTGTACCTTGAAAAGGTCTATATAAAATGGAAGTTATGAACATCTTCATCCTCTATTTAGTCTCGGTGTTTTTCGTAAATAACTCATTTTATGAAAATCCGGTATTCCATGGAAGAATTGTTGATGAAGAAAACGGAAAACTATTAGCTGCTGCGGTTAGGATCAGTGCAGATGACGACACTTTTATTGAAATTGACGGTGAACATGCCCATGTTTCATATTTACAAAAACAGTGGTGCTATGTGGACGGCAAATTTTCATTAACTACTGAATCAAAGAAGATCCAGGTAGAAATCAGGCGTGGCCTGGAAACAATCCCGGTCAGAGATACCATCTCCTTAAATAAGCATAGCCAAGAAATCAGGCATGAATTCAAGCTGCACAGATGGATTAACATGCAACAAAAAAACTATCTAAGTGCAGATACACACGTTCATTTTCTTTCTCCAGAGTCAGCTCATTTACAAATGAGGGCAGAAGATCTGCAAGTGGTCAATCTTTTGACCAGTGACTTTACCGATGATGCTCAATATTTCACTGGAAAACTTGATCAGGTATCTACCGACGACCATAAACTTTATGTGGGGCAGGAAATTAGGGACTGGGATATGGGACATATCTGCCTTTTGCGTTTGCAGAATATTTTGGATCCAATCGATCATTACGGAGGACGGGAAAATCCAAATATTTTGCTGACCCCAAGAATGCGAAAGGCGAGAGCACAGAAGGCCGCCATAACCTGGGCACACTTCACCAATTTGCCGGGATCTGAGTCCCCAATAGCCATAATTCTTGGACTAATCGATGCCATCGATCTAATCACTTACAATAGCCCAATGAACTTGCCAAGCCATGTAGGGCCCTGGGATAATTCGGGAATGGACCAGGCAGAATTTACTTTGATGCGGGGTGCGGATTTGTATTATCAATATTTAAATGCCGGTATAAAAATGCCAATAGCTGCTGGTTCTGACAAGATGAACGAGAATATTCCGGTAGGGTGCAACCGAATTTATGTCCCGGTAATTGGTGAACCCACTTATGATAACTGGTTAGAAGGCCTTCAGGCTGGAACAGGGTTTATTACCAATGGTCCAATCCTGACTTTTGATGTTTCCGGACATGGCTCAGGAGAGACGATTGATTTTAGTGACACCAAAAAGGTAAATATTCGTACTTCCGCAAATTCACTGCTTCCATTTGAACAATTGGAAATCGTAGTAAATGGCATTCCGATAGCCAGAATGAATGCGTCTCAGGAAAAGAAAAATAGCCCTTCAATCCTGTATACTGCTAAAATTGACACTTCAATTGTGCTTGACAGCAGCAGTTGGATAGCCGCCAGAACCACTGCCATGAATGACTTTAATAATCGTATTTTGCCCCGGGGTTTAAGTGTTTTTTCACATACCAATCCGGTTTATTTTTTGAAAAATGGAAAAATGGTGCGGGTTCCCAGCGCCATAAACTATTTGCGAAAATATATTCAAGGCGTCAGATTCTGGGTGAATAATCAATCCGTGTTTGAATCACCCGATGAAAAGATACAATTTCTGGAATTGTTGGATGAAGCTGAAGAAAAAATAAGTCAAGGATAGTTATTTTATACTACCTGGTATTGGAAACTGCCTGTCAGCATCTTCCACTATTAATATCCAGTCATTGCCCCGGCCGGATGCACCGAATCATGCTAATTTTGAATCAGTGGAGTTGCTTCCTGGGAAGCAATATGAACAAACCATAGTATATAGATTTTCCTCACAAAACTAAATACCATTTAATTTCTTTAATAAGTGATAGGAATCTTTACCAGGGTTTGATCCCATGCCATGCTCATCACAGCTTCGTTGTCCGATGAGCTACTAAACATGATCGAAAACGATTCTATAGTCTGGGTTAATGAGCTTGAAGGAACCGTTACTCTGATTACATCATTGCTTTTATTATAACTATAGGCTCCCCAATGGTCCAGATCGGAATTTATAATAATGACCCAATCCTTCTCATTTGGTATAGTATATAAAGTATAGGTCCCTGCACCTAACGATTTGCCGGCAAAAGTCAAATTTTGAAAAACTTTAATCTCCACTGATTCGTTTGCCCCGGTTCTCCATACTTTGCCGTAGGGTACTAATGAACCAAAAATTTCCCGGTTTTTCTTCTGTGGCTGGCTGTAGTAAACTTTTATAATGGCCTTTTCATGTTTGTTCCAATCGTGTGCATAATTATCTGGCAAATAAGCAACATTTAAGGGGCTGGCATCGGTAATTTGTTTGATTTGTGCTTTGCTGGTTATAAAAGCAAAGCAAAAAACAATTAGTAGCGCTATTTTGTGATTTTTCATATTGAGAGAATTAAGAAATGATGGTTGATAATATACCTTCAGATTAGAGGTTGGTGGGAATATAAACAAACCATAGTTAATACATTCTAAATTTTATGCTATTTAGGGCCTTAATTTCAAGACATGAATACCACTATATTCGAAAATCATGGGATGGAAGTACTGGAATTAGCACATCTGTTACCTCAGGTGCCTGAAACCGTATTGGCCATCTATATTGGTATTAATGATGCAGTGTGTAATAAAGGGTTAGTCACTCCATTTTTACCTCGTCATTCCCACAACATCGTCTTCGTATTTGATCCCCAAGTGTATTCGGGAGTTGACGACGTTCCCAATGGTACCATAGATGCCAAACAAGTGGTTAATGGCTTTGCCCCACCCAATCATAGCTGGAATACAGATTGGACCTATGTAATGATCAATGACCAGCACCGCGGTTATGAGAGCCTGTGGAAAGAAAAGGGCTATATTGACATGATTCCCGCTAAATTTGAAGATTTCACGGTGCTTAGTGATACCTCCGATAGTAAGGTATGTATTTACATAGATCCCGAAGCATTTAACCACCCGGTAAACAAAAGTCGCGGGTATTTAAAGAAAGCCATACAAAAGAGAGAAAAACATGTTAACGAATTTCGCATACCTGAGGCGCTTTCTGGTGAAACGGAGGGTTTGTCACCGGTCATTTTGGAAAAAGGGGAAAAACTTTTTGTGGCAAGGACTGATTTTTAGCCCTGTGACCACTGTTGGAGTAACCTGCATGCTGACAACAAGCAGTGGGCCGTGGTAAATGAGAACTCAGCAGTTCCCTTAAATTTGGTAGTAGCCAAACCACCGGTCCCCGAACCATACAGAGGAAAACTCATTCCACCGGCAGGCAGCGCTGATTCCACTACTGACCGGTTTCTCCGAGGCACCTCATTGCTCAGAACACCCATAAAACAGGGTCATATTAATGGCTAACCTTAACAAATAGAAATAATGAAGCGTACATTAATATCATCGGCCGTGGTGGCCGCTCTAGGAGGATTGTTGTTTGGATTTGATACAGCAGTCATTTCCGGTACCACCGACTGGCTGCAGCGCATATTTAATCTGTCATCAGCCCAATTGGGTTTTACAGTGGCAAGTGCACTTATTGGAACCATAGTGGGTGCACTGTTCATCGGTAAACCTACCGATAAATACGGACGGCGATCGGTACTGTTCATATTAGCGATTTTATATTTTGTGTCCGCGCTGGGTTCTGCGTGGGCGTGGGACTGGTACAGCTTCTTATTCTTTCGATTTATTGGAGGATTGGGTGTAGGCGGCGCTTCGGTAGTGGCCCCCATGTACATTGCAGAAGTTTCACCGGCGAAGTTTAGGGGGCGGTTGGTGGCGGTAGCACAACTCAATATTGTATTTGGAATGTTGATCGCATTCCTGTCAAATTACATCATATCAGGACTTGATCTTGGTTCCGTGGAGTGGAGATGGATGTTTGGGGTTGAAGCTGTTCCTGCGGTATTGTTCTTTGTATTCCTGTTTACCACTACATTAAGCCCCCGATGGTTAATGGCACAAGGAAGGGAATCCGAGGCCCGGGAGGTGCTGGAGAAATGCGGCACCGATTCCGGTGATATCAACCTGGAAGTGGAGGCCATTAAGAACTCTCTGGATCTGGAACACCATTCAATAAAGGAACCATTCTTTACTAAGAAATACAGTGTTCCCATTAGCCTGGCAGTGATGTTGGCGCTATTCAATCAGTTTTCCGGAATAAACGCCGTCTTGTACTATGCCCCGCATATATTTAAAATGGCGGGTTTTGAGAAAAGTTCAGCTCTTTTGAACTCCATGGGCGTTGGTGGTGTATTGTTTGTTTTCACCATTGCCGCAATGGCTCTGATTGATAGGGTGGGTCGGAAAAAACTTATGATAGTGGGTTCAATCGGCTATATTATTAGTCTAAGTGCAATCGCATGGGCCTTTTTTAAGTATGGGACAGAATTTACTACCACCGGAAGTCAGGTGGTCTTGTTTAGTGTATTCCTTTTCATTGCGGCCCATGCATTTGGACAAGGATCAGTTATTTGGGTTTATCTAAGCGAAATATTTCCAAACCGGGTCAGGGCCCGTGGACAGGCCTTGGGATCGGCTACTCATTGGATAGCTGCCGCTGCTATTTCCTGGACTTTTCCTTTAGTGGCTGAATATTCCGGGGGTTGGACTTTTGCCTTTTATGCGGTCTGTATGGTCGGTCAATTGATCTGGGTACTGACCGTTATGATCGAAACCAAAGGAGTCTCGCTTGAAGCGATACAAACTAAGTTAGGTATAAAATAAATTCCTTAATGAAAAAACCGAATCAACCTATTATAGCGAATGACCGCAAAAACCAGCTGGATTTTGCGGTCATACTCAAATCTCATTATTCAAGCACAGGTTCATGATTAAAATCTTTCATTGCCGCTTCAGGATCTACGTTTAGCCCTTTGGCAACTGCATTTCCAAGATTAACATCGGCACGGAAAAAATGGCAAAGTTGCCGGTTGATAATAAGATCTTTTTTATCACCGGATATTCCACTCATGGCCTCTACTATGTTGGATACAAGGTTATGCCTGTCATAATCATTCATAGCCTTGTTGAAAAGCCAACCGGCTTGAGTGAAATGGTCATTTTCTCCTTCGGCGTTCCTGTCATAGAAATCAGCGGTACTGCTGTCCAACTCCATAGCAGGTTCCAGGTAATCTTCATTTTGGTAGATGTCGTCAAAACTGTTGGGGAAATAGTTCGGGCCATTCCCTCCGTTGCTGTCGACCCGCATTTTGCCATCACGTTGGTAATTGTCCACCATATAGGGACATTTGTTCACCGGTAGTTGCTCATAATTTGCTCCCAAACGATACCGGTGAGCATCAGGATAGGACAATAAACGTCCTTGAAGCATCTTATCTGGAGAATAGGAGATACCATCTATCACATGAGCGGGGGCAAACGCAGATTGCTCAACATCAGCAAAATAATTCTTTGGAATCTCATTCAACTCCATTTCACCAACATCAATCCGTGGAAAATCTTTGTGAGGCCAGATCTTTGTGAGATCGAAAGGATTAAATTGAAAATTCTTTGCTTCCTCATCGGTCATGACTTGGATTTTCAAAGCCCATTTAGGAAAATTTTTACTATTGATGGCATCTACTAAATCGCGCTGGGCAAAATCAGGGTCTTTCCCCTTCATTTCGGTGGCTTCCCCGCTAGTGAAATTCTTTATTTTCTGCATGGTCTTGAAATGAAACTTAACCCACACCTTTTCATTATTTCCATTTATCATACTGAAGGTATGACTACCATATCCATTCATGTGTCTGTAACCATGAGGAGTACCACGATCACTCATTAAAATCATAACCTGATGCAGGCTTTCAGGATTAAGACTCCAAAAATCCCACATCATGGTTGGACTTTTACAATTGGTGCTGGGGTCGCGCTTCTGGGTATGAATAAAATCACCAAACTTCTTAGGGTCTTTGATGAAGAATACCGGTGTATTGTTACCCACCAGGTCCCAGTTGCCGTCTTCTGTATAGAACTTTAAAGCAAACCCTCTGGGGTCGCGTTCGGTATCTGCACTGCCTTTTTCTCCCCCCACGGTACTAAAACGTATAAAGACCTTAGTCTGCTTTCCAATCTCGTTGAAGACTTTGGCTTTGGTGTATTTACTTATATCATTAGTTACAGTAAAAGTGCCGAATGCTCCTGTACCTTTGGCATGGACCACTCTTTCAGGGATGCGCTCTCGGTTAAAGTGGGCCATTTTTTCGTGTAAGATATAGTCTTGTAGTAACAACGGACCCCGTGGCCCGACACTCATGGAATTTTCGTTATGTACGTAAGGTTTGCCTGAGCTGGTGGTCAGTTTGCGGTTTTTCTCTTTTTTGTTCTTCATGCTGGGACGTATATGATGGTAACAATTTATTTCAAGTAAAATTGCCCATTAATGATCGATAAATCAAACAGATAATATCTATATTTAAATAGATATTATCTATATAATACCCCATAAAATAATTTGGACTGATAAACTACAAGGGATTGTTTGCCCTCCGGATCCCAATTCATCTAATAAAGTACCATCTTGTCCTTTAAAATAGTCCCCAACTCTTCATACTCTCGGTAAAAAACATTGTTCTGATTAAAAATAACGTCATGTAGGCCGTTCAAGTCTCCGTTTGGGATGGATTGGAATAGCCGTTGATAGAATGACATCAGCTTTCTTTCTGTAAACGCCCTTAGTTCCAGGTCCCGTACCATCAACCCTTGATCATTTACAGCTTTAAAAATTAAACTACAGGTACGGCCTAGGAGCTCCGTGAAGATCAATTCAGTGCGCTCGAAATGGAATTGGTTAGTAATAATAAGTGCAGATTTAATTTTTAAGGGATCGATGTGAATCACCCTAGAAAAGTAGGCATTTTGTAGCGTATCTTTGGATTGACACTCCAACAAAAAATCCTGAGGTGACATGCCACATTTCACTAGATATTTACTCATGGCATCTGCTTCAGCGATTGGGAAATTGTCCCGGCCTTTTCCACTTAAAAGTATTTTTGAAGCGATGCCTGCTTGGAATAACTCATAGGCCAGGTCCAACCGTGCTAATACCCATTCCGGTAATTGGCCCTCTTTGCTGATACCCCCACCCAAAACTAAAATAATATCAACTTTTTTTTGATTGTCATTCATTGTCTGGCATGTTAGCTCATTATGTGGCTGCTATTGCCGCCAACCCATAATAGCATTGGATACAATCCTGGGTTCTGGCGGTAAGGAGTATATATCTTTCTCATACTGACTGTTATAAGGAGAGATATTCAGCATTTTCCCATCTACCACCAGAGTACTGCTACCACCCGGGTCAAATCCCATGGCTTTTTCGGCACCATAAGACAACAAGATCTCTGCCATGTCTAGATGTGTGGCCCCAACAGATTCTCGAAGCCGCCCGTTGACCATCAACACGATTATTTTTCCTTCTTTGGTTAGACCTACTCCAATTTTTGGTCCCCGCATGTCAGTAAAGTCCAGCCTGGCAGCTTGGGTATTAATAGAATGGTCGGTTTTCCATCCTTCCGCTTCCATATCAATACATGTTTTTCCATTTGTCACCAAAGAGGGACCTGCTTCAACGGCATAAACTACTTTTTCCCAGATTATGCCGTCATTTTGATCATGCAATAACTCGATATGTACTGTGTGTCCTTGCTTAAATAAATTGGGGTTGAATTGCTTCTCTGGAATTGACAGGGTTAATCCTACGGGAATAATTTGGATTTCCGCTACTTGCTCAGATGGAATAATATCGTTTACCTTATTACCGGTCAATCTAATTATCACATTTCCTTCAGATGGCAGGGAGGGTTGTGGAAACAACAAGTCAAAATAACAGGGTGTATCCGGTGAATAGGAGTTGTAGTGCTGAGGGTTAAACTCCAAGCGGTCTTTGTCGTTGGAGATAACTATTCCCTGACTACAATTCACTTTGAAAATGTCTGTATGTCCATCTTCATAAATGAGGAAAGCAGGCTTGTTAAACAACGGTGGGGAAACTACTTCCTTGTCCATAATCAACAGCCCCAAAGGCGCTCCAATATAGGATTTGGGCAAGCCTAGTTTTCCTACTAGCTCAGGATTCAAATAATAGCCGCCGTTCCAGGCTATCCGAGGTTTCTTCCCGTGCTCATGGTGAAATTCATTTACTAGCTCAGGCACCGACTTGGGTGTCGTATAGGAGGTATAGGCAGCCAATTTCCATTTTTTCGGAGATGATTGGGTGTTTTCGATAGTAGCCATTACCCCACTCCATGGCAGGCCATCAGCATAAACACTCCCCACGTAGGTTGACTTGATTTCCGATTTTCCATTGGGTGATGCTAACGAATTCCCTAAATTTTTCAGAAAAGATTTGATGGGTGTGCCATTTTCTTCGGCATCTTTTTGTATTAATTCCAGAATTTTTTCTTCACCCAGTTTTGCTGATAATTTCTTGAATTGTTCACTCTTAATAGCCCGGTCAAAATCCTTGGAGGTTTGAATGGGTGTAGGATAAGCCAGAGTAGTTCTGACCCCTGCTGGTACAAATTGTACAAATCCACTGCCCCGGGGGATCCCCATAATTTTACTGGTTAAAATACCTTGGACTTGCCCGATGTGAAAGTGGTCGATATTTAATATATCGGTCATCAATGCAGAGTTTTGCCCATTGGTAATAAGAAAACCATTATTTTCCTTAATCTTTCTTAACACTTTTATAGCATCATCTCCCATTTGTAGTAAATGAAAACCAATACATAGTTGTTTGGTCTTTATAATTTTTACTATTCCATGCTTGAAAAGTAATTTTAATTCATTGTCCTTAGTAGATTTCAGGTAATGATTGATATAGTCGGTTGAATATCTTTTTAACAGGTGATTTTCGTGTATAAAAATATAGACCCTCGGTAGTAAATCGTAGTTTTCGCGGATCATTTCATCAGTTAACTCTTCTTCAATATCTAGGTTTAAAATTGCCCTGATGGGTTGCAGTACAAAAAATTCCATTTCATATTTTACGTATCTGCCGGGGAAATATGCCCTGGGAATATTTAGTTTGAGTTTTTTGAATAGCACTTTTCGGTCATCAATACTCAAGTAATGACTATTGGTCAATTGCACCAAAGCAAGGTTCCAGTCGTTAAAGAAAACATGCGTGGACAATTCTATAACCGGCCTATCCGGAGGTTTGATGATATCCTGGAAGATCAAATTTATCAGCCCGGTAAGCTCGTGATAGGTGTAAGCCTGGTATGGGAATTTCTTTTTGCTACGATGGCGGTAGGCCAATGAATGGTCGTGTCGAACTGAAATTTCGCCTTGGTGATAATTATATACATCATCAACCATATTGAATAAGCGGTGGAAGTTTTCCAAACTCACCTTGTTGCCATTGGGATTGGCTTTGTGCATTCTTAAGGTGTACAGCATTGTCAGTCCCTTGAGCTGTTGTTCCTCTACCCTGAAAAAACTAGGGTCAATTAAGGATTTCAAGAAAATCATAAAGCCCAATCTCCCGAATCCTGGCAAATAGTGCCTGGTTCTTTGGTTGATAATAGCGGAAAGATCAGTGTTTTCAGTATGAAAACACTTTTCATATTGCTTAAAGTATTGGGCTATATTTTTATTGCGATCAGGGATGGAAATTAATTGTAAATACAAACGGTATATAATATTGTCTATGTTTTTTTGCAAGGTGGTAAACCGGAATCTTTTTTTTACCGCCTTTTCATTATGGATTACATCCTTCATGGAATCATGAGGATAGAAAATTTTGTTGATTATGTTTTTTACCAGGGTCTTGGTGATCTTCATTCCTCGAAACTCCAGGACCCGAAGTCTTTGTGATTTTTTCAAATGCTCACCTATTACTTCAGAGTATACTTGTTGTGGCTCATATCTTCTACTGAAGATGGGCTTTCCGGCAGCAGCTGCTTCGATAATAGGTAAGCCACGTCCTTCGGTTTCGCTTGGCAGGAGAATCAATGAAGCAGCATTGTATAGATCGGGTATAGTTATTGGCCGTTTATGCTTACGTTTAAACGCTTGTTTGTCAAATTCACTGAAAAGGAAACCCAGGAAAACCTTTGCTTGATGTTCTTCCGGAAGCTTCTTCAGTGTAGTTGCAAACTGCTTCAGTAAATACAGAAAGTATGGCTTCTGACCGGTGGCGATGGGCCCTGAAATGATAATTGAAACACTGAGTTGTGGATTGTTTATGAATTTTCGGAGAAAGTTCTTCTGCTTAAAAAGTCTTCTGACCAATTCGAAATTTAATTCAATACTTTTCCTGCTAAGAATACGACTGGGTTGAAATAAGACGATATTGTTGTTTACAAAATCAAATTCTGTGATGGTTGATCGGCCGCACAGGAAAGGCTTCATCTCAACATGGTCTCCCTGTTCCAGAATATCGTCCACATCGACAACCTCATTGTTGATGATTTGGCCTACTTGAGTGAGGGCCACAATACTCTCTCGCTTGGATACCACATCAAATCGTGAAAAGTCCAGGGCGGTACCTAATTCCATTACATTAGCTGGATTGTGTCCATTCTCTTCGATGACATGGTCATTCTGTTTCCTATTGATATTTACGGTCATCCAGGACCTGGATGACCAGGGAAACAGCACTTCAATGGTCGAGAAAAACTCACCTATATGAGCATTGGTAAAGAAAAAATCCCGGGGACCAGGTTTTAACTTTTTATGGGTGATGTCTGCAGGTGAATTGCCCCCTTCCCAGTAGTAATCGTGGCAGTTGTTGATTACAGGTAGGCCCATGTACTCTGAGATCAAAACCACGGCTATGGCAAGCGCCACATTGCCTGGGTTGGAACAGACATTGACTGTAAAAAGTAACTGGATATTATTATGTTCAATACACTGGCCAATTTTTTCTGTAAGCAATAAGACCTCCTTCCAAAGCTTTACAATAAGTGCATTGTATTCCTTGCTGCCCCTTTCTAGTTTGGTTTTAAAAAAGTCCTCATAAAGGTCCCAATGGTCAAACGATTGTATTTCAGGAAATGAATGGACCTTGACATCCGGGTCATTGGAATTCCAGGCCTCAGGTCGTATCCTGCCACCAATAAAGTAAATGGGAACATCTGGTAAAATCTTTTTAAGCGCACTGGTGTACTTTTCCAGTTCGATGGTTATGCCATCGATGGCATAATAAAAGGTTACAAAACCAATCCCTCCCTGGTTTACTTTAGTTTTAAAATCCTGATAACTTCCAGCGAATCCCGCCGAAGAAGGTGTTGCTTTAAACCGGTCAATAAATAAACCCAAATCAAACCAGGTATTGATCTTTTCCTCCCGCAGGGAGGCCATCATATTTTTGACAGTTTTTTTCAAATTGTGTGAGTTACCGGATTTGCTTTTACTGCAGGTTAATATACTAATATTTCTGCTAGCAGAGACTCCAGTACTTTCAGTGAAAAGTGTCTTTTGGCTAGTTGATAATTGAACAAACCTATTTCATGACACAATTTTTCATTGTAAATGATCTCCTCGATTTCTTTTACTTTTTGGTCTGTCAATTGGTTATCTTCCAGCATAACCGTCTTAAACCCTTTACTTCCTATATCAGGCCAGTAGACCGGTTTGTAATTATTGATAAATATGGGCTTTTTGGCTAAGGCACATTCAATAAAGGCATTTCCAAATCCCTCGTAGGTGCTGAAATAAGTACAAGCCCGAGCATGGGCATAGGCATAAGAAAGGTCCTTGTGGTCCATTACCATCTTATCGGCAAAAATGACTTGATTAAGTAGGTCCAAATCATGAATTTGATCAATTAAATACTGAAAATAGACTGCTCCTTCATCGTCCTGATGGTTGCCGGTAATGATCAACTTCAATTTTTTATTTTGAAGTTTATGTAACAACTCTATAGCAATTTCTATACCCTTTCTTTTTACGATACGGGTTATCTGAAACAATGGGATCTCTTTTTTCTTTACTCCCAGGTCCTTCAAAAAGTACTTGCTTTCCCTATCCAGCACTCCATAGGAATTTTCAAAATCCATGACATTGGGTACCAGAACAGCCTCAATCTGAAACTTGTCCTTTAGCCGTTGCTGGTTGTAGCTGTTTATTACCACATTTTTTACTTGAGGCATTCTCAACGGAAAAGTTTGATCAATAAATTCGTTGATCGAACTATGTGACGACCGGTAGCGTTCCCCCCGTTCCCAATGAAAATCATGGTCGTGAGAAACGGTTTTGATGCCAGTTGACTCAATTACTTTTTTT
>CAZAWQ010000530.1:0-3306 GCA_964488585.1 uncultured Roseivirgaceae bacterium | reverse complement strand
CATTAATCCGTATTTTGCGCTAGTTAGAGGTGAGTAGGCCAGGGGGGTAGACTAAATAGTCACAAGTTGAAA
This sequence comes from uncultured Roseivirgaceae bacterium, assembly GCA_964488585.1. GTDB lineage: Bacteria > Bacteroidota > Bacteroidia > Cytophagales > Cyclobacteriaceae > SZUA-3. Next base: position 3,234 of record CAZAWQ010000530.1, on the reverse strand, counting down.
AAAAATAGTTCCAGTCGGAAAAGAAAACACCCTTTTGTAAAGGGGGTGGTTATCTTAATTTTGCTTATTCCTGTATTTGCGATAGCATTGGAGTACTATCGTATACTGGGATTTAAGGAAACACTGGTCTCCCTGGTTAAAACCGAGACAGATGGAAAGTATAGGTTATCGATTGGGGAAACGGATGTTCATTTTTGGAAACTGTCGTTTTCTTTAAATGACATATTAGTTTCAAAAGTTGATACAAGGGATTCCACCGGGATTCTAGAAGTTAAAAGTAAGCAATTAACCGTGGCTTTAGGGTCACTGTTTTCCGTTTTCACCAGCGAACAATTCGAAATTCAAAAGCTTACTATTTCCGAACCAATTGCCAAAGTAGGATTAAAGGACAAGGAACAACTGAAGGAAGAGAACCTTCGGGAGCCTGTAAATTTGGCACACGAAATCGCACAGTTCTATCCGGCTGTTGAGTCCTTACTAAGTCAGTTTGATATCAAATTATTCCATGTTGATCGGGCAGGGATAGAGCTGGACAAATCAAAATTAATAATTGAAATAGGCCTGTTAGATCTCCTGGTATCAAATTGGAATATGCGCCATTTATCGGATGAAGCTAAACTCAGATTGTCGTTGGGCCGGCAGTCTATTGATTTTGCCAATACTGAATTTTCATTCGGTTCTATTGTATATGATTATCAATCAAATGAGCTGGATCTTAATGACTTTACTTTCATACTAAAAGACTCATTGAAGAGAACTGTGATAGACATTGAAGGTGTATCACTACAGGTCAGTAACCTGGACTTTAAGACCTTGTACCACCAGGAACATTATGTTTTGGAAATGTTGTTGGTTAATGAGCCTAGTATTACCGCCCATATCTATCCCCACATAAAAAAGGAGAAAAAAAGTAAATACCCTATTTCGGACTTACTTAAACGCAATCTTCAAGAACTTCAAATAAATGACTTAAGCTTCAAAGATGCCAGCTTGGAGTTGATTGTTTATGGAGAAGTGGATACCCTGAATGTACATCTTCCCAAAATGAATCTGGAAACAAAAAATATAGTGGTTACAGAAGACAGCAGCACCATCATGATTGGGACCTTAAACCTGGAACTGGATAATACCCTTTTAGAATTGGGGGGGGGGGCACCTCACTGCGATTTTCCAAGTTACGCTACGACGATCAATTCAATGTTGAAATTGATTCCATTGAGCTGTTTAATAAAGTAACAGGTGAAGATCTTATTACTTGTGAATATCTCACACTTTACAATTTTGATTTTTTTCATTATTACTTTGAAAATGACCTGAAAGCAGATTCACTAGTGCTCCAAAACGGAAAATTAAATACAGACCATGGAGCGCCGAGGTTAAAAAAAACCCGTCAAAAAAAACCGATCGGTGGTAAAAGAAAAGAACCGCCTACACTCCACATAGGCAAGGTGAAATTCGATGATATCAATATAAATATTGACCTTGGTCAACAACAATTGCAGGCACAAAAAATTACCGCGGAGATAGATGACCTCATCAGGGAAATTAATACCAGCTATGAGCTACGCTATCTTGGAAGCCCAGCACTTACCTATTATGACTCTAATAAATCAATTGAAGTTAATGTTACCAACGTTATTTATAACCAAGATCTTATGCAAGTGGGTAACTTGAATGGGCAATATCATGGTTTGGCTTTGTCAGTACAAAATTTCAAGGCACTGCTGAAAAACAATTTTACTTTGGACCAGCCCTGGCATCATCAATTGAGTAGTGTCGAGCTTGGCGGGATTGAAATATCGGGTTCAATGCCCGAACCTAAAAGGAAAGAAGTAAAAAACCCCATCCCGGACTTGTTTCTTCAAAAAGTACAACTTGATCAATTCCATCTGGATCTAACTATGTCCAATGACAATCGGTTGTACGCCATTGGGGGAGATTTGTTGCTGGACAATCCCCAGATTATTGATGAAAAAATTCAGATGGGATACGCTGAGTTGAATATCCAACAAGCATCATTTACCACGAGTTCGGGGAGTTACTACCTGGGCCCAACCATAATAAGCAGTGATTCAATTTCGGTTATTCAGGATATACTGGCCAAAACTGCAGGAGGTGATACTATTAGCGTGGAGAAAATTGAAATTGGCCCATGGGAGAAAAATTTCCATGAAGTAACCATGGACCATTTCATGGTTAGTCAATTTAAGTACATTCAGGCTAATGGGAAATCCACCTCTGACAGTATAAAATTCTATAATATAGTATGGAATGAGAATGAAGCTCCCTATGCGGACCAGGTACATATTTATGCACCAAGCCTGAATTTCACCTCAAATAAGGAATCGAAAAAACCAGGGAATCAAGGTATTAATATAACACCCTTAAATATGTTTGGAGCAATTCACATTGATCCGGGACAGGTCACTATTGACAACAGAAGAATTTCGTTTAAGGGGATAGAGATATACGGTGAAGAAAAAGATATTGACCTTAAAGAGCTGGCATTTGTGACACCAAATGCCAGTTTTCACATAAATCATATTTGGACCACCGAGACAGATTTGAATATTGACACAATTACCATTGTCCCCAGTAAAAATTATATTCAGCAAATTGAAACTGAAATTGACGTGGTAGCAGGGCAAATTTATAGAATACAGATTCAGGACATGGATTGGAAGGCACTGGTTGACAGCAATAAAGTAGTTGCAAGCAACCTCCTGTTGGACGGCTTTGACATTTCTATCCGACGGGACAAAACATTGCCGGACCCGGAACAGATAACAAAACCCTATTTGCTCTCCGATATGATTCCATCCATACCTAATTTTTCTATTCCCAAATTAACCACCAACAACGGGAATATCTCTTATCATGAGGTGGGCGAGCATACCGGTCAAGAGGGTCATATTACACTAAACGACATTAATATTACATTGAACCAGTTCCAGCCGCTCACTGTTTCACAGGAAGTACTTCGGGGGTCCGCCTCGTTCTATAATCAAGGTAAGCTGCATATCAAGTATGATCAGTTGGATTCAGGAAGATTTGCACTTAGCGCCCGACTGGAGGATTTTCCGCTGGAGGTACTTAACCAAATGCTTAACCCGACACAAGCTGCCAAGATCGAATCAGGTTACTTGTCAAAGTTTGAGTTCGAAATTCTTGCAGATAGCACTGAGGCAATTGGTCAAGCAATTACTACATATGATGACCTGCACGTAAAACTAT
>CAZAWQ010000529.1:0-13788 GCA_964488585.1 uncultured Roseivirgaceae bacterium | reverse complement strand
AAATGCAGTAATCGCCAACAAAATCGGTCCTACTGCCATTTCCTACATAACATTACAAGCAAACTGCGGTCAAAATAATGGTGGTATTAGCATCGATACAGTACTAGGAGGTGATATACCCTATACTTACAGCATTGATGGCCTTAACTTCCAAGCCTCCGGTCAATTTAATGGTTTAAGTTTTGGCACCTACGATGTGACGGTAAAGGACGCAAATGGATGTGCATTTTCCGAACTGGTTTTTGTCCCTTCTGATGGCCCTGAAACCATGGAATTGCAAGTTGCAAATACCGCTTGTGGCTTGAGTAATGGGAACATAAGTGTTTCTTCGGTATCGGGAGGAATCGCCCCTTATACTTATTCTTTGGATGGGGTCAGTTATCAAGCTATTAGCACCTTTAGTAATCTTGGAAGCGGTAACCATACTGTATATGTTCAGGACAACAATAGTTGTGTTTTGACGGAAGTGGTGTCCCTGATTGATGTTCCGGGACCACAGAATATTCAGTTCAACCTAACAGGTGCCACTTGTGGTTTATCAAACGGTCAGTTTATTATTCAATCAGTGATTGGGGGGACAGTTCCTTACCAATATGCTTTGGATGGTGGAGTTTACCAAGGATCTGGCGCCTTTAGCGGATTAACCGTTGGTAACCATAGTGTGACGGTACGGGATGGTAACAATTGTGAACTTACCCAATCATTTAATATCATTGATTTACCCGGAGAGCCCCAGGCTACTTTAGATCAGCTTACCCCAATCAGCTGTTTTGGAAGGGCAGATGGATCTATTGTAGTAATAGCCAGCAGCCCCAATCCTCCTTTAAGTTTTAGCATTGATAGTGGGTCCAGTTTTCAACTTGACGGTGTATTTAATGGCTTGTCTAAAGGCACCTATACGGTGCTGGTTATGGACAATAACGGCTGTACCATATCCATAAACAATGTAGAAATTATTGAACCGGAACCATTGATGGCCCAAAGCAATATATTGCAGATGCCTGATCTGGGATTGAGTAATGGCATTGCTTTTTTAGACAGAATCAATGGAGGTATTCCTCCTTATTTCACAACATTGGACGGCAGGGATACGGGACAGGACACCGTATTTCAAAACTTGTCCAGCGGACCTCATACTATCACCCTTGAGGATCAAAATCAATGTTTCTTAAGCTTTGAGGTAATATTGGAAAGCGAGGTACCTGAGATAGAGATACCCAATGGGTTCACTCCAAATGGCGATGGCATGAATGATATCTGGGAGCTGTCAGATTTAAGTGAACTCTACCCGAACATGCAGATACAGGTATTTAATAGATGGGGACAGATGGTATTTTCCAGCAAGGGTTATAGCAACCCATGGAACGGCAAAAGACATGGGCAAGATCTTCCTACCGCCACTTACTACTACATAATCGCATTATCCAATGACATTGATCCTCTCCAGGGTAACGTGACTATCATAAGATAAATATGAATAAATATTTTCTATCATTTTTAATCCTCTTATCCGTGTCTGGTCTTGGTGCACAGCAAATGCCCATGTTCACCCAGTATATGCACAATCCCTATGTATTAAACCCTGCTGCAGGCGGCGCCACTATCAATACCAAGGCCATGATAGGATATCGAAACCAATGGACCGGTTTTGATGGAGCTCCCAAGACCTTCTATTTTAGCATGGACGGGGCCCTGGGACCGGTAAAAAATAGATCAATTAGAACATCAAGGAGCGGACGTGGTCAGGCCAGAAGCATTGGTAGCTACCATGGTGTTGGAGGTTATATATTCAAGGATAAAACCGGGCCTATAAGCCACTCGGGATTATACCTATCTTATGCTTATCACCTTGAAATTAATGCCGGCGTCCATGTTTCATTGGGAGCGTTTTTAGGAGGGCTTCAATATTCTCTGAATACTGATGAAATTAGGCTGGCCAATAACTCTAACGATTTGGATAATGCCCTGGGAACGGGTACTCAAACACAATTTATGCCGGATGCAAGCCTGGGGGTCTATTTACATACCAAACAGTATTTTCTGGGTATAACCGCCAGGCAAATATTACAAACCAAGTTTAAATTCAATGATCTTCTTCAGGATAAATACTCCAAGCTGGTCAATCATATATATTTTACAGCTGGCTATAACTTCAACCTGGATAGAAAATGGACATTACAGCCCAGTACTTTGGTAAAATATAGTCAACCGGCAGAAATACAGGTGGATATCAACCTGAAAGCCATTTATGAAGAAATGCTATGGGGCGGATTTTCATATAGGACTAACGAATCCATCGCTGCACTGCTGGGTTTATACATTCAAGAATCCATCTCCGTGGGTTATTCATACGATTTTGGAATAAAAGAAATCGGAAGACTTCACAGCGGGAGCCATGAAATTGTATTGGGTTATCTTTTCGATCAATCTTCATCCAGAGTCCGAAAGCGAAAAAGATAGCTGGATTAGGTTGAATTTTCTGCTTATTTTTGCATCTAGTGAAAAGTGGCTATTTATTCATTATTGTGTTCTTTGTTTTGGTGCACTTAGCAAGTTGCTCCCATCCAGAAAAAGAGCAATCTCCAAATATCGCCAAGGTAAAAGCGCTCAGTATGAATAGAGCACTGCCTCAAACCGTGCTCTCGCCCAAAGACAATCCTACTTCTCCTCAAAAAGTGGCTTTAGGTAAACTACTTTTTTTTGACCCCATCCTATCTGGAGCTCAAGACGTAGCTTGTGCTACCTGTCATCACCCTGATAATGGTTATGCGGAGTTTTTAGATATTTCCATTGGGGTTAACGGATCTGGTTTTGGAAGTAGGCGGGTATTCAATCAACCAAACGACATTCCTTTTGTGAAACGCAATTCCAATACCGTGCTCAATACTGCTTATAATGGTATCGACATAGGCAATAGGTATGAACCTGAAAAAGCCCCCATGTTTTGGGATATGAGGGTGGAAAGCCTTGAAAAACAGGCCTTGGAGCCAATCAAGGCATTTGAGGAAATGAGAGGTCATGGTTATTCAGAAGAAGACGTGTTAGAAGTGGTGGTGGCCCGATTAGTGGCAATTCCTGAATATCAACTACTATTCAAGTCCGCTTTTAATGAAAATGATGCCATCAATGCAACCAATTTGGGAAAAGCTATTGCCGCTTTTGAAAGAACTTTGGTCACCAATAATTCCCGTTTTGATCAATACATGCGCGGTGATAAGGACGCCATATCACTTTCAGAAAAGGAGGGCTTTGAATTATTCAAAAATGCTGGCTGTGCTAATTGTCACAATGGTGCCATGTTTTCAGACTATAAGGCACATGTACTGGGAATACCTGAAAATGATAAGTTGGCCGAGCCCGATAGCGGTATCAACCAGGATTTTGCTTTTCGAACTGCCAGTCTGCGTAACCTCCGTTTTACCGCACCTTATATGCACAACGGCAGTTTAAAAACATTGAAAAGTGTACTAGAATTCTATGAGGACATCTCTATGGGTAAGACCCGAAATCCTGCGGTAGCAAAAGAACATTTCGACCCCTTAGTAAAAGAACTTAATCTAGGCGTAAAGGACATGGGGTCTATCATCTCTTTTTTAAATACTCTGAATGATACAAATTTTGACAAAGACATCCCCGAATCTGTGCCCAGTGGATTGCCGGTAGCAGGAAATATTCATTAATTTCCCATGGGGCCCAGACCAACGATTAAAGAAGAAGAATAAATTTATTCGAATACATGGAGTTATTTATAGGCCGATTACACCCATTATTAGTACATTTTCCCATCGGGTTATTGGCGATTGCATGGTTAATGGAATTATGTACTATTGGCGGTAAACGACCCGGGCTGAGGGAGGGGATCAACTGGATGGTGTACCTGGGGGCCCTTTTCGCAGTTTTGTCAGCTGTTCTGGGGTGGTTCCTGCGTACCTTCGACGACTATTCGGGAGAACTGGTACAATGGCATCAAAACCTAGGCATTGCCACTGCCCTCTTGGCTGCGGCCACGGCCCTGGTATTACAGATAACCATAAAAGGCAGACTGATTCAGTTCCGGGTATATAGGGGGGCGCTAACCATAACAGTTATTTCCCTAATTATTACCAGTCATTTGGGCGCCAGTCTTACCCATGGAGAAGATTTTCTTTCCAGTGCGTTCAATGGGAATTCTGATCTTTATGACGACGGTCATTCCCAAGCGCTTTTGACGGAGTTAAATACATTGGACACGCTATCAGAAATACAGCAGGACCAGCTCAACCTGGAGGTACGGGGCATCTTCGCTCATAATTGTTACAAATGTCACAGCGAGCACAAACAAAAAGGTAAACTGGTGCTAGAAAATAAACGCGGGGTATACAAAGGTGGTGAATCCGGTGAAATAATTGTGGCCAGAATTCCTGAAGCCAGTGAACTCTATCGACGGGTTTCTCTGCCATCAAACCATGAGGAGGTCATGCCTAAAAAAGGCAAAGTTTTGAAGGACCATGAAATCGCCCTTATCAAACTGTGGATAGAAAAAGGAGCCCATTGGGCTGACCGGGCACTTGAGGTGTTCCCTGAAGCCCAACTGGCCCTGATCAAACCAAGCCTTCCCCAACTAGCAGACTATGACCACCCCATCGATAAACTAGTGCAAGCCTATTTTGAAAAAAACAATATTAAATGGCCTTCATTGGTAGATGACTACACTTTTATCCGAAGGGCTTATTTGGATATCATTGGTCTTTTACCGGACCCTGAAGATATAGAGAATTTCGTGCAGGACAGGGATGACAACAAAAGAAACAAACTGATAGAGGATTTATTAGGGGACCAACATAACTATACCCAGCATTGGTTAAGTTTTTGGAATGACTTGTTGCGAAACGACTATTCCGGAACCGGTTTTATAACTGGTGGAAGAAAGCAGATCACCAATTGGTTATACACCTCATTACTTGACAACAAACCCTACAATTTAATGGTGAAAGAACTGATGGACCCCACCGAGGAGTCAGAAGGGTTTATCAAAGGGATCAAGTGGCGGGGAGTGATCAATGCCAGTCAAAGTACTGAGATGCAGGCAGCGCAAAATATCAGCCAATCACTGATGGGGATGAACCTGAAATGTGCTTCATGTCACAATAGTTTTGTAAGCAACCTGTCCCTGGAACAAGCTTATGGGTTTGCCTCGGTATTTGCAGATTCTGCGCTTGAAATGAATCGTTGTGACAAACCACTGGGCAAAACGGCAAAGATCGAATTTCTATATAGCGAACTGGGTTCAGTCGAGGCCCAAACCCTAAAAGATCGATTGTCAAAATTGTCCGAAGTAATGGTAAAGCCTGAAAATGGCCGGTTGTATCGAACCATAACCAATCGCATCTGGAAGCAGCTGTTGGGCAGGGGTATAATCCAACCTGTAGATGAAATGGATAGCCCCCCATGGGATGCCGACCTGTTGGATTGGCTGGCCGCGGATTTTATTGAATCCGGACATAATTTGAAATACCTGATCCGAACTATCATGACTTCCAAGGCATATCAATTTCCTACGGTCACTTATAAAGAAATTGCTGAAATCGTATCTGACCAATACGTGTTTGAAGGGCCTATTATCAGGAGGCTAAGCGCGGAACAATTTTCAGACGCCGTGAGTCAAATAATTGCTCCGGTATATCATGCTACTGTTTATAGTCCAGCCAATGAAAAGATAGCATCTGATAGAATATGGCATAGGGAGATAAAGTTTGACCGGGATGTACTGCCAGAACCCGGTGACCGTTATTTCCGCTATGTATTCACACTGCCGGATCAAGAGCTACAACTAGCTAAACTTATGGTTTCAGTTGATCATTCTTATACGCTGTATATCAATGGTAAAAGCGTTTCACAAGGAACAGATTGGAGAAAAGTAGATAAGTTGGAGGTAAGTGCTTTACTTAATAAGGGTAAGAACGTTATTGCTATAAAAGGAAGTAATGAAGGCAAAATAGCCAATCCCGCTGGGATATTGCTATTTGTGAAAATCCTTTATGAAAAGGACAGTGAAATCATGATCAGGTCGGGAGTGGACTGGAAAAGCACCGCAGAGCAACCAGGGTCTGATTGGCAAATGCTGGAATTCAATGATGAAGATTGGACAGTTGTTCGAAACTATGGTTCCAAACATTGGGACCAGCTAGTGAGCTTAACGTTTGAAGACCAGGAGAGAACATTCGCCAGAGCCAGTTTGGTTCGGCAACACCCTTTTATGAAATTAATGGGCAGGCCCACCAGGGAAAATGTAACTACCTCCCGAAATCAGCAAGCTACCTTACTACAAGCACTGGAGTTAACCAACGGGGAGTATTTTAACAACATTCTGGGTGAAGGCGCCGAACTGTGGTTTGATAATTTCGGAAATGACCGGGATGCAATAGCTGAGGCCCTTTATCAAAGATCATTTGGTAGGAGTCCCTCAAAACAAGAACGTCAGTTGGTGGTTAATTCATTGGGTGAAACCATCAATAAGGAGGCCCTACAAGATGTGTTTTGGGCCACTATGCTTTCACCAGAATTTCAATTTATATATTAAATAGGAGTAGTATGAAACCATATTTGATCAATACCCGCCGGGACTTCATAAAGAAAATGGGGGCTGCCAGTCTGGCCGCAGCCGGCACCACGCTTCCCATGGCCAGTTTCTTAAGCTCATGTGGTAGTGTACCGACTATTCCTTCTTCTGCCGACACCGTTATTCTACTGTGGATGGCCGGAGGCATGGCCCATACTGAAACCTTCGATCCCAAGGCCTATGTGCCATATGAAATGGGTATTGAAAGCAAAAAAGTACTCAGTACCTTCCCTAAAGTACCCACTGTGGTGGATGGCCTGTATTTTTCCGAAGGACTGGAGTCAATAGGTTCGGTAATGGACAAAGGGGCTATTATCCGCTCCTACCGGTCGGCGGATTTGGGTCATATCTTGCATACCCGTCATCAATATCACTGGCATACATGTTATGAACCGCCTCAAACCGTGCAAGCACCGCATATTGGTGCCTGGATCGCCAAAGAGAAAGGGCCGTTAAACTCGGTAATACCTCCCTTTATTGCTATGGGACAGCGGTTTACCGTTGGTGAAGCAGAGGAGCTAAAAGCATTTCATTCGGCAGGATTTTTAGGCAGCGAATTCGGGCCATTCCTGATACCTGACCCTTCTACCGGACTGGAGAGCGTGCAACCGCCTAAAGGGATGTCATTGAAAAGGTTTGAAGCACGATACAAACTATACCGGGAGCTGGCCAATAAAAGCAAAGTCATGAGCCGTGGCAGCGACTACCAGAAGGAATCCCTGTTGCGATCAATGGAACAGTCCTACAAATTACTCAATTCACCGGAAGCTCAGGTGTTTGATTTGTCTCAGGAACCAAAAGAGACCTATGACCAATATAACACCGGACGATTTGGCTTGGGATGCTTGTTAGCCAAAAGACTGGCTATGAATGGAGGTAGATTTATTAGTATTTCCACTGAATATGTGCCTTTTCTCGGTTGGGACACCCATGAAAACGGACATCTCCGTGCCAGTAAGATGAAAGAACTGATCGACCGTCCCATAGCCCAATTGATCAAGGACCTGGACCAAACCGGGCACCTCGACAGGACCCTGATCATACTGGCCAGCGAATTTAGCCGCGATGCTATTTTAGAAGGTCGGCCAGGAGAACAAGTCAAAAATCAAGTAGACCAGCCGGACAAGATTGAAGATGAAAAATTTTATGGCATGCACCGCCATTTTACCGATGGCAGTTCAATACTGATGTGGGGCGGTGGTATAAAAAACGGTTTGGTATACGGCAAAACTGCAGATGAAAGGCCATGTGCTTCTGTTGAAAATACCGTGGTAATCGACCAGGTGCATCAATCGATCTATCACGCTCTAGGCATGCATCCGGAAACGCATTATACTATTGAAGGGCGGCCCTTCTATACTACACCGGATGGGCAAGGAATGCCTATTATGGAGTTGTTTGGTTAGATACTGGCACTGAATATTCTATTTGATGCAACTTTTCCGTTCAATGAAGGTCATTAGTGGCAAAAGATTCCAAGCAATAACCAACCTGTTAAAGTTATGAATATATGTCAAAATCATATTTTAAAACTAACACTGACTGTGCTTGTCACTATTGGGTTTATTTCCTGTAACAAACAGGTTCACAATCCTGATGAATCAATTGTTTACGGTGAATTCGGAAATAAGATTGACAAGAAGCTTACTCCATACATTGAGAACACAATAAAATCATTTGATCTACCAGGACTTGTCATTGGAATCGTTAAGGATCAACAGGTTGTTTATGCAAAGGCATTTGGTTGTAAGAATGTTGATACAAATGAACCCCTTACTATTATGGATCTGTTTCACATGGCTTCCATCTCCAAACCATTTGTGGCAAGTGCCATTATGCAATTGGTGGAACAAGGTAAGATCAATCTCGACTCGTCTGTGGTAAAATACATTCCATATTTCAAGTTGGAGGATGAAAATTATGGCAAGATCACCATAAAGCAGATGCTAAATCATATATCGGGAATGCCGGATGTTCAAGATTACCAATGGGATAATCCGGTGTATTCTGAAGACGCCTTAGAAAAATACGTAAGGAGCATTTCATCGGAAAAGATGCATTCCATACCAGGAGAAAGTTTTGCTTACAGCAATATGGCTTTTGAATGTTTAGGAGATGTCATTGCCAAAGTCTCCGAAATGTCCTTTGCAGACTACCAAAAAAAGAATCTGTTGGATCCAGCCGGAATGACAGAAAGCTCGTTTCTTAAACCAGAATACCTTCCTGATAATTGGGCAGCACCTCATATTAGAATGATTACCACCAAAGTATGGGATGGATATCCTTACAATCGGATGCATGGACCAAGTTCTACGTTACATTCAAATGTTTTGGAAATGTGCAATTGGGCGATAACCAATATGAACCACGGGATTTTCAATGAGCGAAAAATTCTCGAGCCCGAGTCATACGATGTACTTTGGTACCCTTGGTTCGAATTTGAAAAAGAAAATCATATTGGGCTGAGTTGGTTTATCAATAAATACAAGGGCGAAAAGGCAATCGGACACAGTGGAGGAGATATTGGTTTCACTACTAACCTAATAATGCTTCCTGATAAATCAATGGCTGTGGTTGTTATGAGTAATCAAAGTCCGGCACCGGTGGAAGATGTTACTAATGCTGCTTTAGATATCATGCTTGATTTAGAACCGGTTCAAGTTTCAGCACCAGCCAGTATCCCTGTCTCCCAGGAACTAAAAGAAAATGGGCTTGATGCAGCTGTTGCCATGTGGGATTCACTTTATGCCAATCACGCAGAGAGATATAATTTCGATCCACAACATTTTTCCGGATTGTATGCAGCCTTGTATATGGACCAGGTGAAGGAAGCAGAAACGCTTACCCGCTTATGTTTGGGAATATTCCCTGAAGAAATCATAAATTATATCACAGAAGAAACTGAAGCATACCATCAAAATAATCCTAATAATATGGCTGCTCAGGCAATGCTAAAAATACTTCAGGAAGAGTCTTAGAAGTCTCCAGATATTGTTTTCAGATGCTCTTTGATTTTCTGAAAATAAATTAATCTGATGGAATAAATGCTGATTTCAAATAAGTAAGCCTCTGGAGAATCTTTCAATAATTTAATTTCAGGGCTTTTTTTGACAGATGCCCATGGAGTATTCAATATTGCTCTGCGTATTTGATCAATTGTAGATTCTAAATCTGTATTCTTGGATATCTCTATCTCAAATGTGTGGCTAATTAACTTTTCACTGGGGTTTGGTTTAACACTGATCTCACCTGATAAAGCGCTGTATGGAACATTTAAAGTCTCCCCCGAATCGGTGGTTATGATCATGGCTCTTTGACCCATTTCCGTTATTTTTCCTTCAATCCCCTTTATTTTTATCCAGTCATTTAATTTCATGGATCCGTCTGATTTCAGGATGATCCCAGCCATATAATCACGGATAACCAACCAGAATAGTGCAACAACCACCAGTAGTACCACCGTTAAAACACCAATCGAATTCCACAGGTCGTTTTGAACCAATTGCCGGATACACCACAAGGTAAAACTCAACCATATTACACCTTCAGCCAAAGGTAATATGCGATCTACCTTTACTTTGAAGGTGCGCCTTATTGGTGCATTCCTCCAGGTGAATTTCAACACCCAAAGCAGTGCAAAAAGTATCAGCGCTACAATTATGAGCTTTACTATGGTGATCTCTGAAATAGCCATTTGTTACATTGATACTAGTTAAATTAACAGATCTTCCTCAAATACAGCTATCAAGAAAGGTTGTAAGAAACGATTAATTTCCCATACCCCATTTCTTTGCCGCAAGATGTCCAATCGATTCAATACCTCTAACCTTTTATCCAAATCCTCTTTAGGGATTTTTAAGATTTCCAGCAAGCGCTCTGCACTGAGTCTTTTGTGTAGAATAAATTGGGTCAAAAGGATAACACGGTCTTTATCAATATTACCCAATACTTCTTGATCGGGGTACTTGGGGTATCTTATTCGGATTACTCCATTGTCGGATATACTTTTAATATTACTAATCCATTGTTGCAATGCCACACCCACGTTACCTTGAGCAAGGTCGAAATAATTTGTGAAAAGCTTTGCTAGATTCCATTCACCTAGCTCGTCTTCCTGTTTGCCTTCTATCTCAAATTTTAATCTACTGGTTTTATGACGTAACAGGATCACATCCTTTAACTCTTCCGCATTAAAAGGGTTTGTTTTTAAAATTTTGAAAAAGCTATCTTCGATTTTTTTTATTTTATTGATGAGTTGAAAGCTTTGAATATTCATATTGACTATAAATAAGCACTTATGACTGTATTCATCAATCAGATCAATCAGGGTATCTAATACTTCAAATCCATTTTCACCGCGTTCCCACCATAGTTCAGCGTCGTTGAAAATTAACACCGAATCAGTCTTCATATTTTCGAAAGTTGACTCCAGTTCTCCATAGTGTTTCAAACTTTTTTTAATTGATCGTTCAAATACTTCGGTATCAATGCTTCCTTCATCAGGAGGATTTACCATAAACATCCGGTCCACATCAAAATAACTTTTGGCAATAAATTCAGAAAGATAAGTCTTGCCTGAAAGGGGTGCACCAAGAATTAGTAATCCACCGGAATGAACTCTTTGGTAATGCGTTACACAGGTATCCGCCAGTGTTGTATCCTGATTTCTTACTAACCACAGCTCTTCGTTGACATTATGGGGTCTTAAGAATAGTTGTTTGTAATAGAATGGCAAATCTTCCAAGACACGATCATTCGGTATTACTTCGTTTATCATCTTCGAAATCCGATCGGTCCGGGTCCCGGCATCTTTACTTAAGCTTTGAAAGCGCTTTGCAGCTATCAGGCCTTCGCTTCTCCTGTAATATAATTTTGTCAGACCTGCCAGGATATAATTCTTAATATTTTGCGAATATGCAGAAAACCTGTTGATTACCTGAGTTTGTTTTTGAGTCATTAAGTAGTAGTCAAAATCCAGGGCATATTTGATCAGCGCATAAGCGTTTAAGTTTTCAGAAACCTCTTTATAATTTTTCTTCAGTCCATCTGTTGTTTGATTGATAATCTCTTCAACTTGTCGTTTGCCATCCAGCAACCTGACAATCTCATCATCTATCACTTCAATAACCTTTACTGAGAAGTTTTCAGGGCCCGAATCAACTTCTGAGAACGCACTGTTCAAAGACAAATTGACTACTTGCAGGACATCTGCAAGTGTATGGTCCGCCTTTGAAACTACTGGCTGAAGTTGTCTGGCATGTTCTTCCAATGGTGCTATCAAATTTTTCTGGAAAAGATAACTTACTACATCTCGTGGCGAGACTTCAATGGTGTCTATCTCTTCAGAAGTGTTCCTGGTATTATTTTGTATGTTAGGTACCAGCATTTGGGTGGGAAGGCCGTCTGTCAATTCCTTGGAAGCCGCAATAAAATTCCCAACGTTTTCTGCTAAAACCGAAAATTCAGCAAGCTGGTGAGTAATGTTTAATTTAGGGTTTTTGCCAATTTCATACTGGTGTTTCATTCTATGAAGAGATGAAATCAATTGGTCTATTTGTTTAAGTAATTTTTTTGTAGATAGTTGAGTCAATTCCGTAGCAAGTTGTACCACCTGCTCCCATAGGTCATTTTGCAGAGATAATAGTCTTATTTCCAGTTGGTGTACATTGAAGTACAAAGGCTGATTATAACCCCAGGCGGCTACCGTTTCGGTAATCTGTAAATGCAGCCGGTTCCATTGTTTTTGAGACTTCAGTTGAGATCTTACCACTTTATTGATGGCAATCGCATCAACATCACTGACAAATTGCTGCAAATGCATTCGATTATCTGTCAAAAGATAATCCCGGTAAGCGATAATCTTAGAGCCAACTTTGTCTTTTAAATCCTCGAAACGACTATTAATTTGTGCCGTTTCAACTGCTAGTTTTTCAGAAGCAGTCTCATGGTTACTTTCAACAGTTTTTAAATTGTGCATACCTGCGGCAGTACGACGAATATACTTACGCAAATCTCCACCAAACTGATCACTATCCTGGTTGATATGTTTTTGTATATCCAGGAAAGCCTTTTGGGTATGCTGTTTTAGCTGTAAGGTTGCTAATTTTTGAAAATTAAAACCGTATTCTAATGGGGCTTTGGAAATTTTGGATTTAAGTCTCTGCATCCAATTGAAATTATGATAATCTCCATCTGACAATAAACTCTTATTATACTTTACTAATAAACTTGGAGGACATTTTGAAATGGTTTCGTTGATCTCTGTTGCCACATAGTCAGCAGCAGCCAATAAAGTCTGCTCCTGTGATCTTAATTCATGAGATTGAAATTCCACCACTTTATGAAGCACCTGGTCCAGAAATTCTCTCTCAAGTTGGCTTATGAATTTAAGGACACTTTCAGATTCTGTCTGCAAATTGCTCCTCAGACGTTCATAGGTTTCAGAGGTAAATTCTTGGATAGATAAGATCAATTGGATTTTAATTTGAGCAAATGGCACCAAATAATCTTGATAGTAATTCTCAATGAGCCGGGCAATACTGAAGTCAAGAGCTTGAAAATTCTCCGCCATTACAGTCTGATTAGGGGGGATCAATATTGGAATATTGGAGGAAGGTGCAGTATCTAGCTCCAATCCCACCATTCTCTTGATTTCCCGACTCTCCAAATCCCTTTTCCGCAGGCCTAAATCAATGGAATCAAATTCTTTGGAGGCTTTATATAAAATCACCGTACCTAATTCTTTACAGAGCGCGTCAGTTTTTTGAAAAAACTCTTTCTCACCTCCCTCTTCTAGATCCGGTAATTCGAGATAAACTAAATCGGCACCGGATGACTCAGATTGTATTAACTCATAAGATCTATGGTCAAGAGCGGCATTGATTATTTTTACATCCACTTTTACTCTCAGTTCCTCCTGTACATGATCTAGGGTCTGGTAAATAACCATGTCATCTACTTGACTGGTATCTGCTAATATATAAAGCCGGATCGTTGCTTCCTGCCAATCGTCAGAAGTGTTTAAGAACCGCGAAATAGTCAGTGCAAAGGAGATGTGTCGTCCCTCGCCATCCCACCAAATATCGATTCTTTTTTTATTGCCAAAACCAGCAGACTGGTCATAATCCATGATCAATAAGCAATAATCCAGTTGTTGGAATTGCTTGATTAACTGGCTAAATCTAAGGGGA
>CAZAWQ010000528.1:0-3693 GCA_964488585.1 uncultured Roseivirgaceae bacterium | reverse complement strand
AGTTGTAAATTGCCTCCCGAACAGTCACCAGTTGCTGACTGTTCAAATTCTCCGATAGCCAAAATCGATTACGAAAATTTCCTTCAAATTGCGACCATCCCGGACGATTGGAAGGTTGGCTATTGGTAACAGTTACCTGGGCTTTTTCAAAATAGGGAGTACCACCCAACTTTTCAAACGAGTCATAATCCAGTCCTATAATCACATATGCATAAAATGCCAGCATTGATGTAATATTGTTTCTGAAGTTGGTGTCATTGAATTCCAGGGGTTGGGATTCAGTATATTGAAATTGCCAGTCGCGGTCGGCAAAATTAAATATCAAAGATTCATAATTAGTATTGAAAATAGGTCTTGATGACTGAATCTGCACTGATGCGGTAAAATTGCTTACAGCAGGCCGACTTTCGATGGTAATGATCATGTTGCAGTTGATCTTCTCGGAATTAGTAAAAACAGCGTTGGTCCACCTTCGTCCATTCATAAATTGAAAAAACGAACTTTCCATGTCTTTAAAAATCCGTCTCTCAGTGGTCTCTACCTGAGGGCTCACATTAATAATTACATTGCAGTTTAACTCCTGCCCGTAAATCTGAGAGCAGAATAACCATAGGAAAGGTAGGAATCTAGTTTTTCGGAAAAGTAAGGATATGTTGGACAATGTCATGTGCTACGTCCTTTTTAGATTTTAACTCAAATTTTATCGGGTTATTGTCTCCATCGATAATCGTTATACGATTGGTATCATGGGCAAATCCTGCCCCCTCATCACTTAGCGAATTGAGTACAATAAAATCCAGGTTTTTCTTTTTCAACTTTTTTATGGCATTTTCTTCTTCATCATCTGTTTCCAAGGCAAATCCCACAGTAAACTGGTGCTCTTTTTTTAACTTTCCCATTTCAAGTGCGATATCCGAGGTGGCTTTTACTTTAATTTCCCTGATGTCTGCGGTTTTTTTAATCTTTTTGTGGGATTTCTGTGACGGAGTATAATCAGCCACTGCGGCTGCGAAAATACCAATGTCACAGTTGGGGAATACATTTGAAACAGCCCTGTACATTTCTTCCGCATCTTTCACTTTAATAAGCTCTATATTGGGATCCTCCAACTCCAGCGATGTGGGGCCACTTACCAGTGTCACAGATGCACCTAAATTGGCCAATTGTTGGGCTATGGCATAACCCATTTTGCCACTGCTATAGTTGCCAATAAATCTGACCGGATCGATCTCTTCATAAGTAGGTCCGGCAGTAACCATGGCTTTTTTGCCAGCTAATGGATTATTAGAGTCAAAATGATTTTCAAGTAATTCTGTTATTTCTTCAGGTTCTGCCATTCTTCCGGTACCTACCAGACCGCTGGCCAATTCACCATATTTGGCTTCAATCACTTGATCACCAAACTCCCTAAATCGTAGCAGGTTTTTTTGCGTACTGGGATGCCGGTACATGTCCATATCCATTGCTGGCGCCCAGTAGACTGGACATCTTGCTGATAAGTAGACTGCGGTCAACAAATTATCACAAATGCCTTGACTACATTTAGCCATGGTGTTAGCACTTGCCGGAGCAATGACCATGACTTCAGCCCATAACCCAAGATCTACATGATTATTCCATACCTGACCTTCACCATCATGGAAATCGATCAAGACTTCTCTTTTCGATACAGTGGAAAGCGTGAGAGGGGTTATAAACTCTGTGGCGGCTTGAGTCATTACTACTTGAACCTCGGCCCCGGCCTTTATTAGCAAGCGCACTAGAGAAGCAGATTTGTAGGCAGCTATGCTACCACAAACTCCCAGCAGGATCTTTTTTCCACGAAGCATGGAATGAAATCGACTAGTCGATGGTTGCTTCTTCCTCTTGTTCCGGTACCCTGAACCTAATTTCTCCTTCCAGGAATTCCTCGGTAGCTATGGTAGAAGGTTTCGGCAATCGTTCGTAGAACTTTGAGATCTCAATTTGTTCTCTGTTCTCAAAAACTTCCTCCAGATTGTCTACAGTTGAGGCAAATTCAGCCAATTTGCCACTTAACTCCTCACGGGTCCTGGTGGAAAGCTGACGTGCCCGTTTCGATATGACCGCTACTGATTGATATAGATTACCAGTTGGTTGAGTAATCTTATCCATATTACGGGTGGCAATTGATGCTTTAGACATATTAATTATTTTTTGATTCTAGAACTTTATTTTTCGAAGTGAATTCATTCATCCATTTCCTGCATTCATTATTGATGCGCTCTGCTTCTTTTGCAAATTTACTATCTGAATAGTTCTGAATGAAATAATTGTAGATTTCTATTGCTTTTACATACCGTTCCTTCTGTTTAGAAGATATTGAACGTTTTGCATATACATACTGTGACTCTAACTTTAAAAAGTTAACTTCTTCGTTGTACTGGCTATCCGGATAGTCCTTACTAAAATTCTCCAAGGAAATTACCGCGGAATGGTGTTTCGATAATTTTTTATATAACAGAGCATTGTTATAGGCTTTGGTCTCTAGTTTTCGCTGCAATTCATTTATAGTTGCCGTAGCTTGTCCAGTATATTTAGTATCTGTATGTAGGTTTAGAAATTGTTGCATGGCCCCGATTGCTTCTGATGAACTCGACTGGTCCAATTCTTCTACTGGAGAGTCTAGAAATAGGGAGTAGGCATACATATACATGCTTTCCATGGCAAACTCACTCCTGGAGTAAGTCTCATAAAATGATTTAAAATAGAAAGCGCTCTCCACATAAAGTCGTTGATGAAAATGGCAGTATGCGTAGTAAAAATTGGCGTTTTCTGCTTCCGGCATACCTCTAATAATGGGTAATATCTCCTCTAATAGTGTGCTTGCTTTAATATAGTCGCCCTTGTCTCCACGCTCATAGTATTTAACCACAGCATCCCATTTCTTGCGCCAATCAGTACTTTTCTGTATCTGCCTAAATTCGCTGCAACCTATCAGTATCGACAATAAAAGAAAGGAGATTAATAGCCTTATACCCATAGAATTCCTATTGACGTGCAAATATAAAGTTGATAAACCTAATAAACAATGGAACTGCTTCCTTTAACAACTGTTAACAATAGCAAAAATCAGACCACCAAATCTTTGCAAATGGCAGCTATTTGACCTCTTGTAACTTATCGATAATATTCGCTGAGGGCCTTTCTGAGGTATTTGATGGCATGGGTCTGGCATCTGTAGGAGCAGGTCTGATATCCGTAGGTATAGGCCTGTCTAATCCGTGGGCTCCCAATACACTATACCTGGTAGGTCGTTCATAAGCCCGCCAAGAAAAATTCTCCAGCTTCATGTCCTCTGCCTTGATTTCATGAAATGGTATGAAAGAACCGTCAGGAGAATAAAAAGTGATATAGGATATCTTCTTCTGCTCAAATTTTAAACGCATATCACTACAAACTACTTTATTCATACCCATCACTAACGAATCAGTCTCTTCCAGTTCAAAATAAATGCTTTCCCCATTGCCGTTTACGTCTACCTGGTACATTTGCCCCTCCTTAAAAAATGCAATCATATTTCTTCCTTTTACCTGATTGTAAAAGTCATCCACTGCTAACGACGTGACAAAAGCTTTGGTGTCCATATGCATTTTATCAATTTGTCCATTGGACAAGACAATTGAAACCGTATCAGCTGCCATTTGATTATTATCGCTCCACAGAACCGGATCC